>CAZBNE010000075.1:0-2920 GCA_964493155.1 uncultured Pelolinea sp. | reverse complement strand
ACATGGCCCTGCAGTCAATAGAAGCAGTTCGTAAAAAAAAGAATCCACCCTGCTTGGGTGAGGTCAGGTTCGAATCATTTGAAGAAGGTCTTTCTGCCCAGATCTTTCATGCCGGTCCTTATGGTGAAGCCGAACGCCCTTCTGTAGAAAAACTACATGCCTTTATAAAAGAGAATGGATATGCGCTTCGGGGCAGGCATCACGAGATCTATTTCAATTCACCACTGCGCACCAATCCCGCCAAGCTGAAAACCATCATTCGGCAGCCTGCTGAAAAGTTTTAGATGCCAGCTAAATCAAAATCCCTCACTGATGCGGAACTGGCAATTCTCTCGCTGCTTGCAGAAAAACCGATGCACGGTTACCAGATCGAGAAGACCATCGCATCGCGCGGGATGCGTGAATGGACAGAGATCGCCTTTTCTTCGATCTATGCCATCCTCGAAAAGCTTCGTGCGCGCGGCTGGTTGAAAAACAGTCTTGAAACCGCTGAAGGCAAAGGCCCTGCCCGCCAGGTTTTTTCGCTCACCTCAGCGGGGTATTCTGTTTTCCGACTAGCTGCGTTGGCCGCGCTGGAAAGCCCGAGTCGTTCTTTCAGCAATTTTCAATTGGGGCTTTCCTGCCTGCCAATGCTCGACAAAAAACAAATTCGGATGGCTCTTCAGAAAAATCTGATGACATTAAAAGAAAAATACCAAGAACTTATATCAAAACAAACAGACCAGCAGATGGCTCTGCCCTGGCACGTCATTGTTTTATTTGAGCATGACCTTTCTCAGCTTAGGTGTGAAATAAATTGGCTGGAGGGTTTTATCCAAACCTTTGATTCTGATAATGACTCACACTAATAGTAAAAGAGGATCATTCAGGCGATCCCGTTTACAATTACTAAATATGATCGAACACTCTGCTATCGTCAAATATCGTAGTAAAGAATACTCCATCCGTGCCAACCTGCCGGTGATCAAGGCAGTTAAAATGCTCAATATCCCGCTCAATTCATATCTTATCATTCGCAATGGCGAATTGATCACCGAAGATGAACTGATCCAACCGGGTGATCGTCTTGAAATGCTACCGATTATCTCGGGAGGTTGATCGCGAATGCGCTGCCGTTCCTGCGGCTCAAAAGCCGTTATCAACATGCCCCAGCACCGCCTGGCGCTGTGCAGGGAGCATTTTCTGCAATGGCTGCCTGCCCAAACGCAGCGCGATGTCGCCAAATTTAAAATGTTCGAAAAATCCGACCGCATTTTGTTGGCTGTCTCAGGCGGCAAGGATTCACTGGCCCTCTGGGACATACTCTGGCAGCTGGGTTATCAGACCGATGGAATTTATATAGATCTGGGAATTGATGGCGGTATTGGGTACTCGCACCGCTCTGGAGAATTCGCGCAGGCTTTTGCCAAGGAACGCGGGCTTAATCTGATCACTGTGGATGTTGGCAAGGAATATGGCGAAACGCTTACACAATTAGCCGCGCGCACCCTGCGCGGGCGCGATAAGCCCTGCTCGATCTGCGGATTGGTAAAACGCCACATTCTCAACTGCGCTTCCTTGGAAGGTGATTATTCGGTTCTGGCTACCGCCCATAACCTGGATGATGAGGCTGCCATTCTGCTTGCCAACACCCTCGACTGGTCTGTGGAGTACCTGTCGCGCGGCCAGCCCGTTCTACAGTCCGCGCCGGGATTTGCGCGCAAGGTCAAGCCTTTTTGCCGTATTTATGAACGCGAGTCCGCTGCTTTTTCAGTCCTGCGCGATATCAGCTTTATGCCGGAGGAATGCCCGCATGCAATAGGCAGCAAGCAGCTTTACTTCAAAACCTATTTAAATGAATGGGAAGAGAAAATACCCGGCACCAAGCTTCGCTTTTACAGCAATTACCTCAAAGCCCTCATTCAAGGTGCTTTTACCTCAGGTCAGCAGACAGCCGAGCAGCTTGCTGAACAGCGCTGCCCGTCCTGCGGGCAGCCCACCACTACTGGTGGATTGTGTTCTTTCTGTATCCTGATTAATAAACTATAGCTCTAATTCCCTCTCAGGTTTGTCACCCTGCTCGAAGAGCTTGGCCTGAGTTTATCAAAAGGCACGCTTCGTGTAAACAGAAGTCTCAGAATCTCATCTTTGTAGCCCAAACATTCCATTCCCATATTTTTCCTGAGTGTCATCCTGAAGCCTAATGGAGCGAAGCGAAGCATCTTTTCTTTGAAACCAGGACATTCAAGATCGGAATTCCCAAGTAACGGTATCCTACCCGAAGTGCACACCTGTTGTGAGCAAAGGCGGATGGGAATCATTGCGAAGCCTCCTGACAGGATACCCTTTGATTAAGGTCCTCGATCTGATCAATAAATCAGCACTTTACATCCAGGCAACATTCTGCATTTGAAGCAGATCTTTTTCTGTTCGATCACCCATATCCGGGACATTTCATCGATGCATTATGCCCCCGCTTTACTCCGGGAGAATAGGTTTAAGAGCAAGGCAACGGGGCTTTTGCTCAATTAACATTAAAATATTATGAAAGACAAATGAGGAACCTTCATGACTGATAAGAAAATGCCTGTACTTTTCGTCGGCCACGGCAGTCCGATGAATGCCATTGAAGATAATGAATTCTCAAAGGCCTGGCATGAGATAGGGAAATCCTTACCCAAACCCAAAGCTATTCTTTGTGTCTCAGCGCATTGGGAAACCTGGGGCACGCTGGTGACTGCCATGGAAAAACCAAAAACCATCCACGACTTTGGCGGTTTTCCATCCGAGCTTTACTCAGCTTGCTACCCAGCCCCTGGAAGCCCGCACCTGGCGTATGAGGTAAAAAAGATCGTTCATGCGGTTAAAGTGGGTCTGGATGCCGATTGGGGGCTGGATCATGGCTGCTGGAGTGTTCTTAAGCAGATGTTCCCTGAAGCGA
>CAZBNE010000074.1:4505-10244 GCA_964493155.1 uncultured Pelolinea sp. | reverse complement strand
TGACACCGGACATGATCTCACCTGGAGTGGCGGTATCCTGCGCCGAGATGATCCGCACCGGCACAACCACATTCGCCGACCAGTATTTCTGGATGGACCAGATCGTTCCAGTGGTCCGGCAGAGCGGACTGCGCGCGGCGCTGGCTTACGGTATCGTTGAGCTGGGAGAAGAAACAGCCCGCAAGCGGGAGATCGCCGCGGCTTCCAAATTCCTGGATGATTTAAGCGGTGATGCGCTGCTGGACGGTTGGGTTGGCCCGCACGCTTTTTTTGTGGATAACAGCGAAACCGCCATGCAGATGGAAAGAGAACTGGCTGAAAAACACCATACCGGTTTCCACATCCATTTTCTAACAGGTCAATCTGAAAATAAATACTGCCAGGAGAAATACGGTCATTCGGCGGTTAAGCAGCTGGATGCGATGGGCTTTTTGGAATATCCCATTCTTGCCGCGCACAGCATCGGTATTCTTGAAGAGGATTACGCGGTTGTCAAAGGCAAGCCATTCTCGGTCATTTTCGCGCCTTCCTCAGGAATGCGCAACGCTGCCGGCCTGGCTCCCCTGCTGGCCCTGCGTGAAGCCGGCGTGAATGTGGCGCTTGGCACGGATAACGTTACCAACAATAACAGCTATGACATGTTTAAGGAAATGTCATTAACCGGTAAATTGATGGCTCTGCTTCACCGCGACGCGGCCGCCCTGCCCACCCGTTATCTCCTCGAAATGGCAACCCTGAACGGCGCCAAAGCGATCGGCAAGGAAAATGAGATCGGCTCGCTTGAAAAAGGCAAAAAAGCAGATCTGATCACCCTTGATCTGGACGAGATCGGCTGGGCGCCATTCGGCGGGCAGGATTTTTACGCCGCACTGGTCTACGCGGTCGGCGGCTATCATGTTAAAGATGTGATGGTCAACGGCCAGTGGCTCTACCGCGACAACCACTACCTGACAATCGACTATGCGAAAGCTAAAAAAGAGCTTGAGAGCAAGCACAGCGAACTAATGAACAGGATCAAAAACAAGGCGCAGGCATGAAAAAGATCATTATTGATACAGATTGCGGCGTTGACGACGCATTATCGATGCTGCTGGCTTTCGGCAGCCCGCTGGCAGAGGTTATCGCCTTCACCACGGTGCATGGCAATACCTCCATGCAGAATGCGACCGCCAATACACTCAAAGTGCTGGACCTGGTCAATAAGGATGTACCCGTCTATCCCGGCTGTGCCAGGCCGTTACTGGCAGAACCGCACTATGCCGCCTATGTGCACGGTGAGGACGGTCTGGGAGATGCCGGTATTCCCGCATCAAAACGACTGCCTGAGAAGAAACATGCCGCGCAAGCCCTGGTTGACCTGGCATCCGCCCATCCCGGAGAGATCGACCTGATAGCGATCGGTCCACTGACCAACCTGGCAGTTGCCCAGGCGCTGGATCCCGATCTGCCCGGCAAATTCGCCAGCCTGTCCATTATGGGAGGCGCGGTGTATGCCAAGGGCAACATCAACATTACTGCTGAATTTAATATCTATGTGGATGCCGAAGCCGCGCGCGCGGTCTTTGAACGCTGGCCGCTGGTGCGCATCCTTTCCTGGGAAATGACCATGGAACACCTTTTCAGCAAGGAAAACCTCGAGCGCTTCTTTGCGTTGAATACTCCGAAATCCAGGTTCATGCAAGCCACCAACCAGATCATTTTTGGGTTCGTGCGCCAGATGTTCAACCAGGAATTTTTGTTCCCGTCAGATGAACTGGCTGTCGCCTGCGCGATCAATCCCGGTCTGGTCACCAAAAATGAACGCCATTATGTTTCGGTGGAAACCGGCGGAATTCAGTCACGCGGTATGACCTACGTTGACTGGTGGGACCGCAGCGGCAAGACCGCCAATGCCGAGATCATCCTGGATCTGGACCAGCAGCGCTTTGTGCAAATGATGGAAGACGGCCTGCGCTGACCATGCTTATGAGCGATCCCCGGGCGCTTTTAGCAAGTGCCAGTCCTTATGCGCCGCACCTGCAGAACTTTCTACAGGACCTGGTGCGTATCCCATCTGTAAATGGCCGCAACGCGGAAACAGACGTCGCTGAGTGCATCCGTGAAGAAGCCCGCCATCTGGGATTCACATCTCAGCTGGTTTACAAGGACAAAGCCAGGCCGAATGTCCTGGTGGAACTGGGCGATGGGGAAAGCGGATTTGCCTTGATCGGTCATATGGATACCGTTGCAGAAGGCAAGGCTGAAGACTGGACTTTCCCGCCCTTCAGCGCAGTAATTAATGAAAACATGCTTTTCGGGCGCGGCGCCGCGGATAACAAGGCCGGAATCGCCTGCGGGTTGTACACACTTGCGCTTTTACGGGATCAAAACCTGATCGATCTCAATAAGCAAAAGGTCATCCTTGCCGGCGTTGCGGATGAGGAGTCTGGCGCAAGCAGCACCCTGGGGGTGCGTTATCTGCTCGACCGCGGTAAACTGCCAGTGAAAGGCGCGATCTACACCTACACAAGTGATATTGTCTGCATCGGCCATCGCGGGCTGCTGCGAGTTGAGATCAGCACGCACGGACAGTCGTCGCACGCCGGCATTGCGGAATGGCACAGCCGGACGCTTGGGCATAACGCTGTCACCGGGCTGGCTGACATCTTGCTGGAACTGGAAGCCCTGAAGATCCCCTTTCCACAAGTTCCGGGTTTTGAGCATCTGGGCTGCACAATCACGCCGGGTACATTGATCAGTGGTGGTGATTATCCCAGCATCGTGCCAAACAAAGCCACCGCGATGGTGGATATCCGCATGATGCCCGGGCAGTCCGCAAATGAGGCACTGAATGAAATCGACAGGGTGATCGATCAAGTAAGCATTCGCAGACCAGGTTTGAGGGTAGAAAAAGTGGTCAAGGTCAATTTTCCCGGCGCCGCCATCCCGCAGGATCATACTCTGGTTACGATTGCCCAGGATTACACAGAAGCATTGACCGGCAGACGCTGGGACGCTCTGGGTGCGGGGCCAGGCAACGAGGGTTATATGCTCATCGGCGCGGGCATTCCCACCTTATGCGGTTTTGGTCCGACTGGTGGAAATCCGCACGCTCCGGATGAATGGGTATCGCTTGAAAGCCTTTCACTGACCACTGCCATGTATGCGGGTATTATTTGCGATTATCTCAAACTTTAATACTGGAGGAAAAATATGTCACATACTAACCGGGATCCATGGGTGGATGTCAAGACCTTTCATGGTTTTCCTGCTGATCATGTCATCTCGGCCCTGCAGAAAGAAATCAGGCGCGGCCATACAGAAAATGCAGCGCTACTGGCCTATGAAATGATCCTTACCAGCCCAGCGCTGGAAGACTATTTGTGGCTGCGCCTCAAGGTCATCTCAGTGGAGGATATTGGCTTTGGCGACCTGATGGCTCCGGTGATCATCCAGTCGCTTTTTCAGATGACCAGCGCCTGCGACCGCGCGATCGGCGAGCGTAAATTGTTCGCCGTACACGCCGTGCGTTATCTATGCCAATGCGAGAAGGACCGCTCCAGCGATGAGATGATCAACTGGATTATGAATGCCAGCGAAAAGGGCAGCGCGCTGCCAGTGATACCGGAATACGCGCTGGATATGCACACTGCTGTCGGGCAGAGCAAGGGCCGCGGTCGGCGCCATTTCTTTGAAGAAGCATCAAAGACCATCCCTGAAATGCCGGATCGCGACAAGACTTATCTGGAACGCATTATTAAAATGCTGGATGAGGGAAGCATAAAAGACTGAATCATTCGAGAAAAAGATCAGATCAAATTTAAAATAAAACAGACTGGATCACACCAGTCTGTCGCTTTTAAGTGTTTTTATTAACTCGCTTTTACCCATTTATTGAGAAAATCTACAGTTCGTCTTATGAAGAGCGGATCATCATTTCCCTGGCGGATAAAAGTATGCGGCGCATCCTCATAAAAGTAGCATTCATGCTCGCGGCCTGCTTCTTCAAGCTGTCTGCAGAGCTGCTCAGACCAGGTCACACTCACGGTCGGGTCCGCGGTGCCGTGGTGAACGCTGAAAGCTGCATCCGTAGCTGAAAGGTCATACACATTAAAACCCGCTGCATCATTGGTATAACGCTGGCTGACCGCGCCATAAAGCACCGTGGCTTTGATCTCGGGCACCAGGTTCGTCACCCGCAGCGCCACGCCTCCCCCCAGGCTGTGCCCCCAGATGCCCATGCGGGTGAGGTCGGCAGTTTCAAAAATACTGCCTTTCTGACCAGCTTCTTTTCTTACATATGCCAGAAGATTCATGACATCCGCCACATAGCCAGCCTGAAAATCGCGTGTCCTGCCGGGAGAATCTGAAGGAGGAAAGTTACGCATATTCGGATGCAGGACAATATAATCATTTTGCGCGATGGCGTCGGCATAGCGGGTGGAATAATCCAGGGTTTGGTATTCGCTTGGGGGAATATAACCATGCAGCGCGATCACAACCGGGAAGGGGCCTTTACCTTTTGGAATATTGACGAAGCCATGGATGGTGAGGTCATCGCTGTCGTAGGTGATGTAATAGCGGGTAAATTCTTCCTCATTGTGCCACGGGTATTCCACAGTGAGCTCACCCAATCCATATTCACGCTCAGCCAATGCATCCAGCGAATAAGGGCTTACCGTCTCCGGGGCGGCTTCCGCAACTACAGGCAGTTGACCTGGCAGTGGGGCAGAAATCTGCCCTGTGTCAATTTCTGATGCAGTCGTTGACATTACAGGGGCACAAGCTGCAATGACCGGACCGAGAATCAAGGTCATAATTTGTGTCCGTCTCATTTTTTCTATCCTATTCTAATTGGTTGATATTTATAATGTTTATCTAATTTATTAAAACAATTATTACATGTAACTTTTCTAAATCAAATTGATTCGCCTCAGTTTTATAATTCTCTTACAATCATTGAATTCAATTCAAAATTGAAATCATGCGATAATAAGTAATTCTTATTCATAGGATTTTAAATGAAACCATTCCGATGGGGAATCATCGGGCCAGGCCGAATTGCACGGAAATTTGCAGCCTGCATCCAGGCCCTGCCAAATTCAAAGGTCCAGGCGGTCGCCAGCCGAAGTTCAAACAATCTTAAGGAACTTGCATCCGTAATGCATGCAGAGGTTGGATACCGAAACTACGAAGACCTTGTCCGGGATGAAGGTATTGACGCGGTTTATATCGCCACCCCGCACCGCTTTCATTGCGAAAACGCCCTGCTATGCCTGACAAATAGCAAACCCGCGCTGGTTGAAAAAGCATTTACCGTAAACGCACTGGAAGCAGAAACGCTTGCCGCTGAAGCGAAGAAAAGAGGTGTCTTCCTTATGGAAGCGATGTGGACGCGTTTTCTGCCCATTTATCACCAGATCGAACGCTGGCTGAAAAGCAGAAGGATCGGGGATGTTCAGCAGGTAACATCATCCCTGGGTTTTGTCGCGCGCCGCAATCCGAATGACAGGCTGCTTAATCCCGCACTCGCGGGCGGCGCCGTTTTGGATCTGGGTGTATACGCCACTGCAGTATCTCAGTTTATTTTCAATAAATCGCCTGTCTCAATCAAAGCCCATGGATTTATTGGAGAAACCGGCGTGGATGAAGCTATCAGCGCCAGCCTTGATTATGGAGAAGGATGTTTCTCACAATTTGCCTGCACCTTTCTGGCGAAGACCTCCAGGAAGGTGGAGATTTATGGCACCAGGGGAGAAA
>CAZBNE010000074.1:0-4495 GCA_964493155.1 uncultured Pelolinea sp. | reverse complement strand
TCTTCCAGTTTACAACTCAACCGAGCGCGCTGTATTAAGAGTCAATGAGCGTGAAAAGTTGGTGCACCTTCCTCACCGAATCAATGGATTCGAATATCAGATCGAGGAAGCGCAGCGCTGCATCAAGGCAGGCAAGCTGGAAAGTCCGCTTATGCCAATCTCAGCTAGCATTGACAACCTGCGCGTTCTGGATGAAATCCGAAAACAGATCGGCATGTCTTATCCCTTTGAAATGAAATAGCTGCCAATTCCACGCCATTCCGATATTGTCCCACAGTTGCTTATTTGATCTAATGGAAGAAAAAAGATCACCCAAAGCTGATCAAAGCTATGGATGATCCTTCATAATTTGCGATTTAAAAAAACAATGTCTCAATCGCCCAGGCAGGTGCCAACTCTGCGGGCAGTTTCCACCCAGATGTGATCAACTGGCACCAACCGGCGCTTGTCTACCACGCTTTTCAAGGGCACGGGTTTGATCTCCTGACCCTTAATAGCCACCATCATCCCATGCACACCTTCAGTGATTAAGGCAGCAGCCGTTGTACCCAGTTCGGATCCCAGCAGCCTGTCTCGGGCTGAGGGCGTACCTCCGCGTTGCGTGTAACCCAGTATGGTCAGGCGCGTCTCAAGTCCCGTCAATCTCTCCAGGTCCTGCGATAGCGCCATGGTCCTCCCCGCCTGGCCGGCATAAAATTCTTCAAGCGCTGTCTTTAATTTTTCCTTATCCTTCTTTTCCTTGACTGCATCCTTATCAGCCAGCAGTTGTTTTTCACGTTTTCTGTCTGCGACCGACATTGCGCCTTCGGATATGGCAATAATACTGAAATGCTTGCCGCTGCGGCTGCGCTCCAGAATGGCTTCAGCGATAGATTCGGGCTTATAAGCTATTTCAGGGATGAGGATCACATCAGCACCGCCGGAAATACCTGATCCGAGCGCCAGCCATCCGGCATTATGCCCCATGATCTCCACCATAATGATGCGATGGTGGCTGTGAGCCGTACTGTGCAGGCGGTCGATTGCCTCGGTGGCGATATTAAGGGCAGTGTCAAACCCGAGTGTTACATCTGTATTCACGATGTCATTATCGATCGTTTTGGGCAATGTGAGGACATTCATGCCTTTTTCCATCAGGCTGAAAGCATTCTTCTGTGTACCTCCGCCGCCAATGCAGACCAGCACATCCAGGTGATGCTTTTTATAGGTTTCAAACATGGCGTCGCGCATGTCCTGGATTTTCCCCCCAACCAGCATTTTTGAAGGCTTGTCGCGGCTGGTGCCAAGGATCGTACCGCCAATGGTCAGTATGCCTGATAAAGCCGAATTATCCAGAACGATATGGCGGTCATGCAAGAGCCCGAGAAATCCATCAAAAAAACCGATCAGCTGCAGATCATAAACATATGAGGCTGATTTCCCCAAACCGCGCAGCGCGGCGTTCAATCCGGGGGTATCTCCACCCGCAGTCAGGACTCCAACATTGATCGTCATGGTGTTTCTCCTTTTTTCTGTTTTCATTATTATAGAACAACCAAAAAAAGAAAAAAATCGTAGTAAATGATAAAATGCATTTCAAAATTTTAAGGAGCAGTCATGTCAAACTTACCTGATGGATTGGACGACAGCGCCATGATGTCCGCAATCGCATGGGAAATTGTTAATTATGCCTATTTACGAAAACCAGCATTTAACGAACTCCCAAACGAGGAAGTATATATAAAGTTAATCAATGAATTCATCCGCGCCCGGCAGGCAATTTACCATGGTAAACCCGTAATTGAGCAGAAAAAGAGCTGATGATAAAGTGAAGCGCCTGAGAGGCGCTTCATCCAAGGCAACAAGTGGTTTATCTGGGTAATGATCCTGAAATAGCTGAAATTTTTTGGCAAGGTCAGGAAAGGCATAATTAACATCAATCAGCAATACATCAATGTTGAATTTACCAGAAACGGCAAGCGCACTTTTTAGACTTTTACATTACTGATTGAAAGGATCTTCAGCAAAGTAAGATGTAATTGTTCACACAGCTGATTAACGACCTTTGGCGAATTGGCAGTCAGAAGTAGGTTTATTCCTTCAGCCATGAATATTGCTCATCGTTATAGATTTTAAACAAAGTCTGCTTTCCTTTGACCTGATAAAGTGCTTTATCAGCCAAACGCATGAGGTCTTCAAGAGCTATTCCATTATCCGGATATAAAGCTGCACCCATGCTGGCAGATATCCATATTTCCTGATCTTTTTCTGCCACTGGATCTTTCAACGCTGAGGTTAATTTTTCCAATACTCGCATCACATCCCCCTTATTCCGAATATTCTCTACAATCACGCCAAACTCATCTCCACCAATCCTGGCACAGGTATCGCTGCTGCGAAGTGCAGACTCGAGACGTTTGGCGGCTTCAACAAGAACTTTATCACCAACCGGATGGCCATATGTATCATTTACAGCCTTAAATTTATTGATGTCTATAGAAATGATCGCGATTTTATCGCCGCTTCGCAGTGCGCGCGCGACATATTGGTTGAAGCGATCCACAAACAACATGCGATTTGGTAAACCGGTCAGATAATCATGCGTGGCGAGATGGGTTAATTCTTCCTCTGCCGCCTGGCGAGAAATAGCTGCTCCAAATATTTTCGCTGCCGTCTTTAGCGCATCAATTTCATCAGCCGTCCATTCTTTTTCGAGCAAGCAATTGTCAAATCCAATAAATCCCCACCAGGTGTGGTCAACAAAAATGGGCACAACAACAAGCGATTTAACCCCCGCTTTAAAGAAAAATTGCTGTTCATCTGGCGGCAAGTCTTTTGGATTACCGAGGATGATTTGTCCGTTATTAAATAATTCTCCCCAGCGTTTTAAGAATGAATTTGATTTCTCTGAATCAAACATATTAGATGAATCAGTTATGCTTTGAATTCCAGGCGCTTCCCATTCTACATAAAGTACCGAGTTAATCATCCGGGAGTTTGTATTAATTCGAAAAACATAAACACGGTCCGATTCTGATGCCTGACCAAGCCGCGCCAACACTTCCACGATCCATGATTCCCAATTTGATTGAGCAAGAAAAACTTCAGCCGCATAATTGACTGCCTGGAGAATATTATTTTTTAGTTTTAATTCTCTTTCAATCTTTCTACGATCAATGGCCGAAAGAACCTTTTGAGAAAAAAGTTTCCCATCAATAGTTGATTTGCTGACAACAAAATCCGCACCCTTATTCAACGCCAACGCCGCATTGCGAAATCCGGAATTTGTCAGGACGATAAGCGGCAAATCAACAGCCAGCTGGCAAATATTCTCAACAGCCTCGATACACTTATTGCCTTCCGGAAGGTCGATAATTACCAATGAATAAACAGTGCTACTAATTGAATCAAGTGCTTTTTCAAGTGGATAAATGGTATCGAGCTCATAATCACTCACTTCATTAAAAGCCAGCAGCTTATCAATCTCTTCACTGAGTAAGCTGTCATTTGAAACCAGCAGAATATGTTTGTCGTCCCCTGTCATTGAAGCTTTATCCATTTAAGCTGTATTGATTCTATAAATTACATCATCCATCAAATGCTTACCTTGATGTCTTTGCATCCAAAAATTAATACCAAAAATCCCCAATAATGTTTAGATTTACATTAATTATACAAAAAAAAATAGCATAAACCAATAGCAGAAAGCAATTTTCGATAATTATTTAGGATTTAAAAAAAATTCATAATTAAGACATAAAAATGATTTGATATTAAGGGATCGTCAATTAATACAAACAATAAACAAAATCATCAAATTTTTACAATATCCACGATAAAAAAATCCAGATGAAGGTATTGGCACTATACTTGCTACGAATAGAGTTCAATGAAAGAAAAATAGAGCAGGTGTTGACCTAAAGAATTGCTAAGCCCTGTCAGGTATTGCCAGATAGAGACTAACCAGGAATCGCATAAGCTCATAAAACAATAGATCCATTTAATTTCATAAAAAAAATACTTGAAATGATTATTGAACGTCTGTACTCATCAAGGGCAAGGTGTTTTATTTGGCAAGTATACAAATATTTTGAGCAAAGCCGATAATGGCGCTTTATAGGTTACAAGCAAGTTTGGAAAAGGATTTGAATGGCAGCAAACCAATTGATCCTGATCGTTGATGATGATGCCAACATGCGCAATACACTTGGAGAAATATTGCGTATCAATAACTACCAATCAGTTGCAGTGGAAAGCGGCAAAGATGCTCTTCTTCAAATCAGTAAAGAGAAATTTCAAATTGCACTCGTTGATCTCATGCTGCCAGATATTCCGGGTTTGGATGTACTAAAAGCCATAAAAGATAAATCACCAGAAACCGAATGCATCATCTTGACAGGTTTTGGATCAACAGAAAGTGCCATACAGGCCGTCAATCTAGGAACATACAGTTACATACAGAAACCCTACGACATCGATAATCTGCTCCTGACCATAAGCCGAGCATTTGAAAAAA
>CAZBNE010000073.1:0-10313 GCA_964493155.1 uncultured Pelolinea sp. | reverse complement strand
GGCGGTTCGATCAATGTGGGCGGGATGCTGAGGGTGATGATCCTCCGTTCGGTCCCGATCACTTTGGGAGCCATGGCAGGCATTTTATGTGAGCGCGTGGGAATATCCAATATTGCAATTGAAGGCATGATGATCACCGGTGCTCTGGTTGGGTCAATTTTCGGTAGCCTGTGGGGACTATGGGTCGGGATGCTGGCTGCCATAATTTCAGGCGGTCTAACAGCCGTCATACTTGGGATCCTGTCAATTAAATACAAAGTCAATCAGGTCATTTCCGGTACGATCATCAACATCTTTACGATCGGGCTGACCTCGTATATCGTCACAAAGATCTTACAGGTGGCTGAATGGCAGTATCTTAACCAGAGCGGTTTTTTTCTGCCTATCCACCTTCCAATACTGTCAAAGATCCCTTATTTAGGACCGATCCTTTTCAGTCATAATATTTACATATACCTTATGTACATACTGATCATCCTCCTGACTATCCTCCTTTTCCGAACCCGATGGGGATTGCGTTTGCGCGCGGTTGGTGAGCATCCAAAAGCGGCCGACACACTTGGGATCAATGTCTTTAGAACCCGCTATACAGTCGTGATACTGGGTGGTATGTTGGCAGGATTTGCTGGTTCGTTTTTCACATTAGGATCAATCGGGTACTTCGAACAATCCATGACTGCCGGTCGCGGTTTCATCGGTTTGGCAGCCATGATCTTCGGTAAGTACACACCAATCGGCGCTTTTGGCTCAGGCTTGCTGTTTGGCTTCGCAGAATCTCTTTCTACCAACCTGTCAATTTTACGTTTCCCGATCCCGGCGGAATTCTTGCTGATGCTGCCCTATATCCTGACCATGGTCATCCTGGCGGGTGTGGTCGGCAGATCGCAAGGGCCGGCCGCGGCGGGTGTACCTTACGAGAAAGAATCTCTTTAAAGCAAAAAGGGTGGCTGGTACAGCCGCCCTTTTTTTTGATCTATTTATTTAAAGGGTAATAGCCAAACTCCTCCACCGCGTCCACCATCGCCAAAATGTTTTCCGGAGGCACCTCATTCATAATGGTGTGAACTGAGGCAACCATATACCCCCCACCCTCACCCAGAGTATTGATCACCCGGCGAACCTCCTGACGAACCTCCTCGGGTGTTCCGTTAGGCAGAATGTGCTGGGTATCAACTGCCCCGCAGAATACCAACCGGCTGCCATAGCGCTGTTTTAAACCGCTGAGATCTGACATCTTGCCGGCAGAGGTCTGGATGGGATTGAGTACGTCCACACCGATCTCGATGAAATCCTCGATCAGATCAAACACATCCCCATCAGTATGGAAGAATACTTTAGCCCTGGTTCGCTCTTTAATGAACCGGATCAAATCGGCATGCAGCGGTTTCAGCATTTGCCGATACATCTTCGGCGAGATCATCAGCCGGTCCTGCGATCCAAGATCGTCGCCGATCTTGATAATATCAATGTTGTCACCCATCGCCTCAAGAAAATGATCCATATGTTGTTTGCATAGGTCCAGGTTTTTTTTGAGCATGGCTTCGGCAAAATCGGGATACATGGCAAGATTCATTAGAAATTTGTCCATGCCCTGTAATCCAAAAGCACGCTCCAGCGGGAACATGAGCCAGGGTGTGGCCATGATCGCATAACGATTCTCATCTGCTAGCTTCTGCGCTTCAGTTTTCACATGCGCTACCCGGTAAGGATCATCCATATCCGGCCATCCGGAGTATTCTTCAAGTTCTTTAATGGTCGTGGCATCAGCGAGCGGGTGGTAACCGGGGAACCACACACCGGGTTCGATCTCAATCTGACCCATACCCCAGTCGTCCAGGCAGGGAGAGTGCGCGTCTCGATTTTGGTTGCGTTCCTGAACCGCTTTTGGAAAGCGATCCAGCACACCGCGGACATCACTGTGCAGACGGAGCATGGATTGCTCATCGATCTTCGCACTTCCCAATTCCGGCCAGTCATAGATATATTCATCAGGCGCGTCGATCCCGGCCAGTTTTTTTATGCCCTGGTAAGGCTTCATTTTTATTCCGGTCGCGTTGCTGACGCCAAGGATAATCGGAACGCGGTCCGGGATCTCATGATTCAAAACCGCCTGTACTCTCTCGCGGGATGTCATCGCCATATTTGTCTCCTGTATAAATTTAAATGAATAATATCTTTCATTATAGTTAGGAATTCATCGAATCTTGTTCTGATCTATCATCTGGACGATTCCAGGTATTTTACCCAGTTTGAAAATAGACCGGCCCGTCCCTGCAAACCAGCCAGCCCGCAGGAATTCCAGCTGACCTGCGGGTTTCATCATCGAGTTCGCAGGAACCGCATAATCCGATCCCGCAGCGCATATTGGCTTCCCATGAAAGCTGGGCGGGCAGTTTTGCTTGCCTGCATAATATTGAAAGCGCTGATAGCATTGGAAGCGGTCCACAGCCATAGAGCGTATCAATCCTTGAGTTTTGTAATACCCGCTCAACCAAATCGGTAACCAAACCCGCTTTGCCAGAA
The DNA here is from genome assembly GCA_964493155.1 of uncultured Pelolinea sp. GTDB lineage: Bacteria > Chloroflexota > Anaerolineae > Anaerolineales > Anaerolineaceae > Pelolinea. The sequence goes on along the minus strand of CAZBNE010000073.1, from coordinate 7,790 downwards.
CTGCCATCATCAGTGGATAGCATTACTTCACAGCCCAGAGTTCTAAACACATCTATCAAAATAAGATCATCTGATGAACGCGCTCCAAGGCACACCTTGACAGCATCCTTCTTTTTGCAGGCTGTCTCAGCCAGGAAAAGCAAAGGGGCTGCACCATATCCTCCACCCACCAGCAAATGCACGTTGCCCTGCAATTTATACCCCCGACCAAAAGGTCCTCTTGCCCAGACACGGCTGCCGATTTGCAGGTCAGACAGAGACCGGCTGAAAGGTCCAACCACAGCCACAGCGATGCTGAAAGGGTCATCATCCATGATACTATAGGGCTTCTCGCCGTTACCCGCAAGCCAGAGCATGACAAACTGCCCCGCTTCGGCGTTGACCAAAGCCTTATCAAAGATGATCGTTTTGGTCGCTTTACCTACGCTCCTGATTTGCACAATCCGGAAGGCTTGGTAGGGCTGTTGATCCATCAAATCAGTGCCTTCCCTCTGATATTTTCCAGGTAAGCGTATCCCTCATTTTGCATGAATTCCATGAGTTCCATGTTAATCGATCCAAAAACCTCAGGCCCTCTGAACCAGACTGCAGAACCGATCCCGACCAGTGTCGCCCCAGCCATCAGCATTTCCGCGGCATCCATGCCGGTCATGATACCGCCCGTGCCAATAATCGGCACGTCTACCGCCTGCCTGATTTCAGCGACACAGCGCAAAGCGACTGGTTTAAGCGCAGTGCCTGAAATCCCGCCTACGCGGTTTGAAAGTACAGGTCTGCCCGCCCGGGCATCAATGATCATACCCGGCATAGTATTGACTGCGGTTATCGTGTCAGCGCCTGCATTGACCACTGCCCTGGCAATGCGGGCAATGCTGGGCACGTTGGGGGCAAGCTTTACACTAACTGGTATATGAGTGGATGATTTTACTTTTTCTGTTACAGCCGCGGCAGATTCCATCGATCCAGCAAAAGGCGTGCCGAATTCATCAGCCACATTGGGGCAGGATATATTGACCTCGATCAGATCCGGCTGGGCTTGGCTGATAATGGCTGCCACCTGCCCATACTGCTCAACACTCGCGGCAAAGATGCTGGCGATCAGCGGGACGCCCAAAGGCGTAAGCCTGGCTTTGGTCTCAACCAGCATGCGAACTTCTTCATCAGCTCCGGGATTGGTCAGACCCACCGCATTGATCACGCCGCCTGCCCACTCCATCGCTATCGGATTGGGGTGTCCTGGCCGCGCATCAAGACTACAGCTTTTGGATGTCACCGCACCTGCGCCGCTCAATGCCGCCCGTTCCAACAAATCAGCACTGGTACCGATGATCCCGGAAGCCAGTACCAGCGGGCTCTTGAACTTTAATCCCAGGCATTGACAGGTTATATCAGCCGGCAGAGTCATCCTCCAGGTATTTGACCACTTTTTCATAAGTAGCAGAATCGATCAATTTTTGCTGCTTAAGAATATCGATCAATTCACTGATCTTGAGGATTGAATGCAGGGAGAGGCCGATATCCTTCATATTCTGCTCGCCGCCTTGCTCGCGATCCACCAGCACAACCACATCCCTTAGATCAAGCCCCGCATGCCTCAGGACTTCTGTTGCGGTGATGATGCTTCCACCGGTAGTGATAACATCTTCGATCAACACTGCGATCTGGCCGGGTTTAAAGCTGCCTTCGATCGCTTGGCCGGTGCCATGGTCTTTGGCTTCCTTGCGTGGGTAGATCATGGATACACCCATCTGCCACGCCACTATTGACCCTGCTGGCAAAGCCGCATAAGGGACACTGGCGATCAAGTCAAATTTTATTTCCCTTACGATATCTTCATACGCGCGGGCTACTTTTTGGAATAATCCGGGAAAGGATATTACCCGGCGCAGGTCGATATAAATTGGCGAGCGTTTGCCCGAAGCCAGGAGAAAATCGCCGAATTTAATGCATTCGGTTTGAAAAAGCGAGACTGTCAGGTCAGTTCTTTCTGACAAAATTTCTTTGACTTTCGATTTTAATTTTGACTGTTCTTCTCGGATGGTGTCCCGGAATGCGATTGCTGCAGCGCGTGGATCCTCGGCAGCGATCACTCCGCGCGAAACCGGAATAATCAAGCCCAGGCCATCTTCACGCAAGCCCGCCTGAAGGGCTGCATTCAAGTCAGCGCCCTGCGCACCCACACCCGGAGCCAGGATCCAGGTTTGCGGGCAAATCTTGCGAACCAGCGCCAGCTCTTCTGTTCGGGTAGCGCCCACAACCAGACCAATCTGGTTGGGAGAACCCCAGTTCTGTGATGTCCGTGCGATCTGCTCAAACAGCGGCGGCAACCCATGGTGCTGGACCTGCCCTGCGGATGGATTGGAGGTCAGGCACAGGATGAATACGGCTTTATCATTCTTTACCAGAAAGGGTTTAATGCTGTCTTCGCCGAAAAAGGGCGAGAGCGTTACGGCATCGGCTCCCCATTGTTCATATGCGGCATCAGACAATGCTTGCGCTGATGAACCGATATCACCGCGTTTAACATCCAGAATAACCGGGATCGTATCCGGTATTTCAGCCAGAGTCCGCTGCAGCGCCCTCAGCCCGTCCAGCCCGTACTGCTCATAGAAGGCAAAATTCGGCTTATAGCAGCATACCAGATCGGATGTCTGCATGATAATCTTTTTCCCCCAATCGTACAGGCTTTCCTCTTTATTCTTATTCTCCGGGAGCATATCCTGCTGAGGGTCAAGCCCTACACAAAGCAGGGAATCATTGGTGCGTATCGCGTCATTCAACTTTGAGAAGAAATCCATTTGTTAATTTCCTTTCTTTTTATTTGCCATACTAGTTCGATCTATTATACAATCCGTTGTTATGCTTGGCCCAATACAGCCGCCAGAAGCGCCATTCTCACGAACATACCATTCCTCACCTGACGGAAGTACGCGGCGCGGGGATCCTTATCCACATTAAACTGGATCTCACCTACTCGCGGCAGTGGGTGCATGACAACCATGTTAGATTTTGCTTGTTGCATGAGATCCATGGAAATTTCAAAATAATTCTTAACCGCTTCGTACTGCTCCATATCGTTGAAACGTTCTTTCTGGATGCGTGTCACATAAAGCACGTCCACATCTCTAATCACATTCTCAATCCGGTCATCTTCTCTGACATCAATGCCCTTGTTGATCAGCTCATTCATCAGGTTGAGCGGCAGGCGCAGCGTATCAGGTGATATATAGCGATAACTGACATCATAATTCATGAGCAGTTTGGTCAGGCTGTGAACCGTGCGACCATTGCGCAGATCACCGACCATCGCAACCCGCAAACCGTCGATTTTGCCCATTTCCTTGCGGATGGTATACAAATCCAGTAAAGCCTGGGTGGGGTGTTCGCCAATGCCGTCACCGGCATTGATAATGGGTACATGTGCATATTTAGCTGCTTTGGCAGCTGAACCTATTTCGGAATGTCGCAAAACGATCACATCCGAATAATTTTCGAGTGTGTTCATTGTGTCCCCCAAACTTTCGCCCTTGGATACAGATGAGAATTGGATGCCTTGCGTAATCGGAATCACATTTCCGCCCAGCCGTTCCATTGCTGCAATAAAGGACGCGCTGGTGCGTGTGCTGGGTTCGTAGAAAACGCAGGCGAGCGTATATCCGGCCAGAATATCACAACTGCCGATCTGATTGACCATCTCCGACATTTCTTCTGTCCGTGTGAAAATATAAGAGAGGGAATCTTTATCAAATTGCTCCACCGATAAGATATCCTTCAAATAAAAACTGCTTTTAAACCTTGGTTCCAGTTTTCTGTCACCCAGGTTGAATAATTTGGGAAGCGCGATCTGGTTCATTTTTCTCCGATAATCGATGATAGATTTTTAATTTCAACGAATAAAAGCAAGCACATTCCCGTCCCGGACCACCTCCTTTCCCCTCAGGACCACGCTTATAATCTTTCCTATAAGTGTTGTTCCTGAAAAAGGCGACCAACCGCATTTGGTGTACAACTCGTGGTCGGGGAATTCATAACGATCATCCGGATCAATCTCCACCCAGGTGTCCGGCTGCATCGGAAGTGAATAAATCCGCCTCGGATTGGTGGATAATAAGGTGATGATGCGCTCATAGCTGATGCGTCCTTCTGTTGCAGCATTTAAGAGCAGCGGCAGGGTTGATTCCAGACCCGGGACGCCTGGCGCCGAACCCTGGCCGGCCTGTTTTTCAGCAATGGTATGCGGGGCATGGTCGCTGGCAATGCAGTCGATGGTCGTATCGATATGCGCCCACAAGGCATCCACATCGCTCTGACTGGCCAAACGCGGGCGCATTTCCCCTAAAGGCCCCAGCCTCAGCGCATCCGCCTCGGTCAAAAATAGATGGTGCGGGGTCACCTCGCAGGTCACGCTCAATCCCCGCTTTTTTGCCTCAGCAATCCACTCGATCTCGTTTTTGCGGCTGACGTGGCAGAAATGTACACGCCTGTTGAATTTTTCAGCCAATTGCATTCCTATCCTGACGGATTCCCCTTCTGCATGCAAAGCCAGAATCTTGTTCTTCGGCCAGAGTTCGGCTATGCGCTGCAAGTTTTCCATTCCATCGATGCGCAGATCACCATATGTCAGGTCCATATACAGCTTCAGCGCGGGGGCTAATTTGGCCAACATCGGTAGTGAGGCAATACTGGACATGGATACCCCCATGAAAAGCGCCACGTCGCAAAGGCTTTCAGAATTGGCTTTCACCTGGGCTGCCCGCCACCCTTCAGCTGTTGTCACCGCGGGATTGGTATTGGGCATGGCCATCACGGTAGTGAAACCCCCAGCCAACGCTGCCGCGCTGCCTGTGCGGTAATCCTCTTTCTGCTCTCCGCCCGGCACACGCATGTGCACATGCACATCTGCCAATCCGGGAATCCTCATTAACCTGCTGCTTGTCCTCATGTCAGTAACCCTTTAGTTTTAAGATGGCAAAATAAAAGCCCCTTAAGAAAGGGGCTTTCAAAGATATAAACAAAACATCCCTGGATCTCTTCTGGTCACGATGCCGATGCTGTTGAATGCGTCTCATTTTTATGATATGTGCAGACAAATTGCGCAGTTTATACCATACACACCGATTGCTTGTCAAGGATTTTCTGGTTTAAAGATTTTACCAACAGTATTGGCGGATTCTTTAAGACGCTGCTGTTATGATTTATAATCCCTTGCGGTATAATTTTGGGCATGCCCTCGTAGCTCAATGGATAGAGTGCCTGACTTCGAATCAGTCGGTTGAGCGTTCGAATCGCTCCGGGGGCACCTTTTTTTGTCAGTTGAGCGTTCACCTGCAAAAGCATCAGGGCAGGCGAATCGCTTCGGGGGCACCTTTTTTAGACTCTGTTGAGCGTTCCCCGCACAAGCATCAGGGCAGGCGAATCGCTCTGGGGGCACTTCTTGTTTCTTAATTTTTTTCATTTTCTCACCTTTTCTGCCATTTCCGCTGTACTATGAGGGGGTAGAGCAAATATGTAGCACAATCATGACTTGGGAAAAAAGAGGCGAATCAGACTATTATTACCGGAAATACCTGATTGGCAATTTGGTGGTTTCCCGCTATATGGGCAGTGGAAAGATCGCGGACCTGGCATTTGAAGAAGATCAACTGAAACGAGACCACGCATCCTTTTTGCTTTGGTCCTGGTTTAGGGCGTGTAAGCAGACATCCTTCTACTTCTTCCTTGGTAGTAATCCAATCTCTTACAATCTTCTTTCCTCGAATTTTCCTAAAGACAAGAGCAGACTCATATGCCTGATTGAGAGAATGGCAAGATTTACAGCTCGTTACATACCCAATCTTGATGAAGGAATCAGGTTTCACAAAAACATAATATTATTTATAAACTTATATGTTTCCTCGCATAGGTTCTGATATGGAAATATTTTCATACGCGAAAAACACACATTGACTGGTGCCCAGGTTGCCGATAGTTCGTACTACAGCAACGTAAATGTGCAGGGATTGATCGTTCGGAACCATGGAGATGAAGAGCTTCAATATATCCCTTTGTTATTTATTAAATATCGAATCATTAGAAAAATAACGAAGCACACCGAAGAATTAGAAAGGAAGTTCTCGTATAATTCAGAAATGTAACATACAAGCATTACCAACCATGAATCAACCATTATCAAGAAATATTTTTGTACAGGTCAGAAAAACAATTGGATCAAAAGAAAATAGTTATGTCAAATTATCAGAAAGAATTCGATCATGTTTTCGCAATGCCCGAGAAACGATTTTCGCAATTTATTATGGCTTAATTATCTAAACAGGTTGATCTGGTAAAGAAATAATTTCAACCAATTTGATGCTTTCGCAAAAAAGTACTGGAAGCATCATACATTTAATCTACCTCGGATTCACATTTTTCTTTAGAAACTCGATTGTTTTTGCAGCTGCGACATCTGGATCGGGAAGAGGGAGTAATTCGGCAGATACGTATCCTTGGTAATTCATTTTCACTAAAGTATCAATTATCGGCAAAAAATCAATATGACCACTACCCGGATAATTGCGGTTTGAGTCTGCAATGTGAATATGCCATAGTTTTTTTCCCGCTATTTCTAATCCCCTGCTTATTGAACTTTCTTCAATATTCATATGGAATGTGTCAAGCATAAGGCCAATATTTCCATTTCCAAGATTATTAATTAATTTCATTCCATCTTCAGAGGTATGAATGAAGTCAGTTTCATAGCGATTAATTGGCTCAATGGCAACCCTGACATTTTTTTCTGCTGCATAATCAAAGACAGGACGTAAATATTCAAGTGCTAAATGCCAAGGATCTTTTACATTCCCTAAATAATCAAGGCGACCTCGAAGGCGACCAATATTTATCATTGATCCCAGATGTGCGGCGAGATCAATGACCGACCTTACGCGAACACCTGCTTTTGTTCGAACATCCAGATCCCCGGTTACCAGGCTTAACCCATCTTTTCCAAAAAGCTCGCCTGTGACGATTTGAGGTACTTCGATGTTGGCATTTTGAACAATTTTTTTTACCCTATCCCAATTGAGGTTTTTGGGATCACGAACCATTAATTCAATTCCATGAAATCCCGAATCTGATGCCTTTTTGACCTTTTCCTCAAATGTTCCGGAAAAAAGAGCAAGAGGACCATATTCGACGTCGGGACCGCAAATGACAACACCATATTTCATCTAACCGCCTCAATTAATTGTATATTTTTTTTCTTGCAGATTAATCCTTCTGCTTCTTTCACAAAATCTATTGGCCTTGTTTCATGTTTGGTTAATGAATCAGGAATTTCACCGGCTTCCAAGAATTTTTCTTTCACGCCTATTCTGATCATCGGGATATAAGAAATAGAATTCTTTACTAGCCTTTCAGCAATCACAGAATCCGAACTATCACTAAAGAGTTTTATGAGATCATGATTCATTTTCGAAAAATAAACGTAGGTAAATAATTTACTTTTAGCTAGCGAGCCACCTGGATGCCCTACTTGACCATAAGTGATTATTTCTATCGCCAGACGGTGGATCTCGTAGTATTTCTCTTCCAGAAATTTGATTTTGGAATCGGCTACTCTGTTCATAAGAATATTCCTTTACTAACAAAATATCCCACTTCAGAATTATTTTTAAAAAATGGAAGAAATTTTCATTGAGAACCTTCTTCCATGATTTTCAAATTAATAAAGGATTACTTATGCATCAATGGACGTCTGTACCTCCGACGAGTTTTCGGTTTTTCGTAGAGAACTAACACGCTGCTTGCGA
>CAZBNE010000072.1:3390-10361 GCA_964493155.1 uncultured Pelolinea sp. | reverse complement strand
CACACACTCGAAAGCGTGAGCTACAACAGAAACCACAAGCAATATTTTTGTTTACTTAAAAAGCTTTCCTATCTCGGTGGGTAGTATTTCTCTCAGATCCACCAATTCAACTTCATTCTTCCATTGTTGATAATATTCATTCACACGTGTGAACTTGTTGCCAAATCTCCGGTGAAATTCCTCGTCTACGTGCCTGTTCTTGCTTAATACACTGCTCAAAGCACGACCGCCCTGAAAGAATTTGATGGGCATTTCTTTGCCCAACACATAGAGATATTTTTTCTTGGGTGTATCAAACTCGGCGAGAAGAAAATAATCCTTAAAAAGCTGGTTTTGCCTTATGGCTTCAGCACCGCCCTGCCAATGGATGAATTTGTACTCGGCGACCCTGCAGTCGGTCTCAAGGTCAAACGGCTTGCCTGTATTGCCTGCCCCCAGAGATAAGGCCTGCACAACTTCATTTTTTTCCAGAATATAAGGCAGGCTCAAGAGAATGCCAAGCGCGTGAATAATGACATTGATCTGGCCAGCAGCTTGTTTAAAAGTAAGTGCAGCGTCAAGCATGCTGGAAGTGATCGAAAATTCCGAGATTACCTTGCTGACCTGGTCCAGATCCTTGCTGGCAAGGTTGCTTTCTATGGTACTGATCTGCTTGGTGAGAGATTCATTTTGAAAGGTCTTGATCAATTCTGCTGCATCTGTGATATCCATGTTTTTCCTCTTTTTGCTGAATCGTTTCTTAATGCAATCCTCAGAAGGTTCTTAATTTATTCTAAAATGAATTGTATGTTTCAAAGCGATATGTAACTATATAATAAAAACATTAATCAGGAGGCATTATCCTTGTTCGGACAAACCTTTAAAGCCATTGACAATATCCTCTGGAAAGATGACGGCTGCAGCAACGAGCTGGACTATGTGGAGCAGACCTCCTGGATCCTTTTCCTGAAATATCTGGATGATCTGGAGCAGGACAGGGAAAAGAAAGCCGAGCTGGCAGGAAAAGCATATACCTACATCATCCCTATCGAATTCCGCTGGGAAAGTTGGGCAATGCCCAAAACAGCTGACGGCAAAGTCAACCATCAGAAGGCATTGATAGGGGATGACTTACTTAATTTTGTCAATTCCCGATTGATCCCTTATCTGCAGGGTTTCAAGCAGTCTGCTGCCAGCGCGGACACCATCGAATACAAGATCGGCGAGATCTTCAGCGAGCTAAAGAACAAGATCCAGTCCGGCTACAACTTGCGCGGCGTTCTGGACCTGGCGGATGGCCTTCATTTCCGTTCTCACGCTGACAAGCACCAGATGTCATCCCTCTATGAGGACAAGATCAGGAACATGGGCAACGCCGGGCGCAACGGCGGCGAATACTACACGCCTCGCCCCCTGATCCGCGCGATCGTTAAGGTGGTCGCGCCGCACATCGGAAACACGATCTATGACGGTGCGGTCGGTTCAGCGGGCTTTTTAGCTGAGGCGTTTGAATACCTGCAAGCCAGCAAAAAAATGACGACCGCCGAAGCAAAAGTTCTGCAAACGAAAACCTTCTACGGCAAAGAAAAAAAGTCCCTGGCCTATATCATTGGCATCATGAACCTGATCCTGCACGGCATCGAAGCGCCCAACATCGTGCACACCAACACCCTCAGCGAGAACATCATGGATATCCAGGAGAAGGACCGTTTCGACATCATCCTGGCCAATCCGCCCTTCGGCGGGCATGAGCGTGCCGAGGTGCAGCACAACTTTCCCATTAAAACCGGCGAAACCGCTTTCCTCTTCCTGCAGCATTTCATCAAGATGCTAAAAGCTGGCGGGCGTGCGGGTGTGGTCATTAAGAACACCTTCCTGTCCAACACCGATAATGCTGCGGTCCGCCTGCGTCGCATGCTGCTGGAATCCTGCAATCTGCACACCGTACTGGACTTGCCCCGTGGTGTTTTTACTGCCGGGGTGCAAACAGTAGTGCTGTTTTTTGAGAAGGGCAAACCCACCCAAAAGATCTGGTATTATCAGCTCAATCCAGGGCGCAAATTGGGCAAGACTAATCCGCTTAATGACGGCGATCTGGCGGAGTTCGTGGGGATTCAGAAAGAAAAACCGGATACCGAGAATTCCTGGTCGATAGACCTGAAAGATGTCGATCCCGTATCTTTTGATCTCTCCGCTAAGAATCCGAATAAAAATGGTGAAGTCGCCTTGCGCGATCCGCGGGAAATTCTTGTCGAGATTAAGCAACTGGATGGGGAAAGTGCGGAAATCTTGAAACGGATTAAGGGATTATTATGAAGCAAAGGTGGGAAAAAGTAAGGTTGGGTGAAATTGTTAATCTTGAATATGGAAAGCCACTTCCTAGAATTGAAAGAAAAATAGATGGTTTGTACCCAGTATATGGTGCAAACGGTCAAAAAAAAAGGACTGATAAGTATTATTGTTCCAAAAAAAGTGTAATTGTTGGCAGAAAGGGTTCGGCAGGTGAAGTTAATCTTACCGAAGAAAAATTTTGGCCTCTTGATGTAACTTATTTCACAACATTTGATAATACAAAACACGATTTAAAATTTTTATTTTTCCTTTTAAAAAGCCTTAACTTACCCAAATTAGCTAAAGGAGTAAAACCAGGGATTAATCGAAATGAAGTTTATTCACTAATTGTAAAAATTCCTCCCCTCCCTGAGCAGCGCCGAATTGTCGCCATCCTGGATGAGGCTTTTGCCGCCATCGATAAAGCCAAAGAGAACACCCAAAAGAACCTGCAAAATGCACATGAATTGTTTGAAACCTATCTAAATAATGTCTTTGAAAATTCAAAGAAAAATTGGGAAAAGAAAAAGCTAGGGGATGTCCTATGCAAAACAGAAACCATAAACCCCTCTTTAAACCCAGATAAAGAGTTTAATTATATTGATGTCTCAAGCGTTGATAATAAGCAATTTATTATTAATGAAACAAAATTAATCAAAGGTAAGAAAGCACCAAGTAGGGCGAGAAAATTAATTCGTGAAGGAGATATTATTTTTGCCACAGTTCGTCCAACATTAAAAAGAATTGCTGTAATTCCAAAAGAACTTGATAATCAGGTTTGTAGCACTGGTTTTTTTGTTATGAGGACAAATGGAGAATTGATTAATTTACTCATTTTCTATTATTTATTATCAGCAAGATTTTTATCCTCAATGGAAGAAATGCAAAAAGGTGCCAGTTATCCTGCGGTAACAGATAACGAAGTGAGAGGCCAAGAGATTGCATATCCAAAATCTCTTATAGAACAACATGAAATTGTTTCCAACCTCAAATCTTTTTATTTAGAAATAAATAAACTGGAATCGATTTACCGCCAAAAACTGACTGACCTCGATGAACTCAAACAGTCCCTCCTGCGTAAAGCTTTCAAAGGAGAATTGTAAAATCACTATTTGTCAATTCCAGTTGACATAATGTCAACTAAACTATATACTTTGTTGACATTTATGAAAAGATGTCAACAAACTTATGAATATGATTCGAATTGGCGAATACCGATCACAACCTGCAGGGTTTAGCGCTTTTATACCTGACAAGTTTCCGCCAAGTTCTGGCTATGATTTTTCGCAGTCGGTTTTAACAAAAAATAATCAGGCAACCCTTTTGGTTGGCAAGTTGGATGGAATCACCACACTGCTTCCGGATGTAGATTTCTTCCTGCTCATGTATTTGCGCAAGGATGCTGCTTCCTCCAGCCAGATTGAAGGTACTCTGGCCACGATGATTGATGCGATCGAGGCTGAGGTTACGCCGAATGTCACGCATCCAAAGGATGTTAATGATATTCTGCACTATATCAAAGCGTTGCGCCATGGTATGAAACGTGCAGGTACAGATGGATTCCCAATCTCTTTGCGCTTTATCCGTGAATTACACAGGGAATTAACAACTGCTGCCCGTGTCACTCATTTTGCTGACCCTGGTGAATTTCGCAAATCTCAGAACTGGATCGGTGGCACCCGTCCGGATAATGCGCATTATGTTCCTCCGCCTGTTTCCGAAATGAACGCATCTCTTGGAGATCTCGAGAAGTTTCTTCACTCCAAAGATCATATTCCGCCTTTAATTAGAGCGGGATTAATCCATTCGCAATTCGAGACCATTCATCCTTTTCTGGATGGCAATGGCAGGACCGGGCGCATGCTGATTACCTTTTATTTATGGCAGGAAAAATTCCTTGATAAACCCGTTCTGTACTTATCTTCGTATTTTAAAAAACATCAAAAGGTTTACTACGAACGGCTGAGTGGTTACCATAACGGCCAAGTCAACGAATGGATTGATTTCTTTCTTGATGGTGTTATCGAGATATCCATTGAAGCCATAGGCACAGTAGAAAAAATTACTGTTTTACGCGAAAAAGATGTGCTGAAAATTCAATCGCTCGGGAAGCGGGCCGCTGAAAGCGCAGTTCAGATTCTGCCAAAATTATATATTCAACCAATAGTCGGTGTGCCCAAAATTAGAGATTGGACAGGTTTCTCACGCCAAGGCGCCCAGAATATTATTGACCGGTTTGTGGAAATGGGCATCCTTTATCCCAAAGATGAAGATAAAAAATATGGACAACTGTATTATTATAAGAATTACCTGACCATTTTTACAAACGAATAACAAGGGGTAATTAGCATGAACGAAGCCGAAACCAGAGCCGAACAGATCGACCCAAAGCTGCGCGCTGCCGGCTGGGGGATTGCCGAAGGGTCCAAAGTCCTCCGGGAATTCAAGCTTACCCCCGGCCGCATCCAGACCGGCGGCGGGCGCGCCAAACCGCTCATCGCTGATTATGTGCTGGAATACCGCGGGCGCAAACTGGCGGTGATCGAAGCCAAGAGCGACGAGCTGCCGGTTGGTGAAGGCGTGGCCCAGGCCAAGAACTACGCCGAAATGCTGCAGCTGGATTTCACCTTTTCAAGCAACGGCAGAGAGATCTACCAGATCTGCATGCGCGGAGGGCAGGAAGGTCTGATCGCTGAATTTCCGCCGCCCGATATCCTGTGGAATCTGGTGTTTAAGGACCAAAATACCTGGCGCGAAAAGTTCAAAGCCGTTCCCTTTGAGGATGTAGGGCGCACCAAGGAAGCCCGTTATTATCAGGAGCTCGCGGTCAACAGGGCCATGGATGCCATCGCGGATGGCCGGCAGCGCCTCCTGCTAACCCTGGCCACCGGCACGGGCAAGACCTTTATCGCCTTCCAGATCGCCTGGAAGCTCTTTAAAACCCGCTGGAATCTGCAGCGCGATGGTAAGCGCCTGCCGCGCATCCTCTTTTTGGCCGACCGCAATATCCTGGCAGACCAGGCTTTTAACGCCTTTTCGGCTTTCCCTGAAGATGCGCTCATCCGCATCAAGCCCGGTTCCATTCGCAAGAACGGCAGAGTGCCCACCAATGGCAGCGTCTTCTTTACCATCTTCCAGACCTTCATGTGCGGGGAGGATAATGCCTTTTACTTTGGGCAGTATCCCAAAGACTTCTTTGACTTTATCGTGATCGACGAATGCCACCGCGGCGGCGCGAATGATGAGTCCAACTGGCGTGAGATCATGGAATATTTCTCCCCGGCAGTGCAGCTGGGGCTGACCGCCACCCCGCGCCGCGAGGGCAATGCCGATACCTATCGCTACTTCGGCGATCCGGTCTATGTCTATTCCCTCAAGGAAGGCATCAACGACGGTTATCTGACGCCCTTCAAGGTCAAGCGCATTGATACCACCCTGGATGATTATGTATTCACCCCTGACGACACCCTGATCGAAGGCGAGATCGAAGAGGGCAAGCTCTACGTTGAACCGGATTTCAACCGCATTATCGAGATCAAGGAGCGCGAGGCTAAAAGGGTCAGGATCTATCTTGACAATGCCGACCAGCGCGACAAGGCGATCGTCTTTTGCGCAACGCAGGACCACGCCGCGGCCATCCGCGACCTCATCAATCAGCTCAACAGCATCCGTGACCCCAAATACTGCACCCGCGTCACTGCCAATGACGGCGAATTGGGCGAGCAGTACCTGCGCGAATTCCAGGACAACGAAAAATCCATCCCGACCGTTTTGACCACCTCGCAGAAATTATCCACGGGGGTGGATGCGCTCAATATCCGCAATATTGTGCTGCTGCGCCCCATCAACTCAATGATCGAGTTCAAGCAGATCATCGGGCGCGGCACGCGCCTGTTCGAAGGCAAAGAATATTTCACCATCTATGATTTCGTGGATGCCTATCATCATTTTTCCGACCCGGAATGGGATGGCGAGCCCATCGCGCCGGAACCGCCTGAACAACCAAAGATAAAGGATAAAAAGCCTGAAAAACCCTATCAGACGGAGGAAGTTGAAGAACCAGAAAAACGGGTGATGGCCAGGGTTAAGCTGGCGGATGGCAAGGAACGCGAGATCCAGCACATGATCGCCACCTCGTTCTGGTCTGCGGATGGCGTACCGGTAACGGCAGCCCAATTTCTTGAGAACCTGTTTGGCGCCCTGCCAAATTTTTTTAAGAATGAAAATGAACTTCGTTCGATCTGGTCCAGCCCCATCACCCGCCGCGCCCTTTTGGAAAGGCTTGCCGACGCGGGTTTCGGTAAGGATGAATTGAGTGTCATGCAGAAACTGATCGATGCCGAGAAAAGTGACCTGTTCGATGTTCTGGAATATGTCTCTTTTGCGGTAAAGCCCATTACGCGCGAGATACGCGTTGCCAAAGCGCAGTCCTCCATTTTTGCGTCCCTGGCGGTCGAGCAGAAGCAGTTCCTTGAATTTGTTCTTTCTAAGTATATCGAAACCGGAGTTGAAGAACTCGATGACCAAAAACTGCCTGACCTGCTGACGCTGAAATATCACGCTCTTGCTGACGCGCTTGAAAAATTGGGGGATGTACAGAAGATCCGAGAGGTGTTCATTGGTTTCCAGAAGAACTTGTATGTTGAGAGAGTGGCATAAAT
>CAZBNE010000072.1:0-3380 GCA_964493155.1 uncultured Pelolinea sp. | reverse complement strand
TTCAGGTTGACAAATTAATTGAGGGTAAGGGGAAGCCAGTTTGCATTCACCCGGAAGAATCTATTAAAGAAGCATTGAAATTAATGATTCAGAATGATTTTAGCCAATTACCCGTTATTGATAAAAATGATGATCTGTTAGGGATTATTACAAACCAATCTATACTGCGGGCAGATTATTACAGCGACGGAAAAATCCCTCTGATGAATCTGCCGGTAAAACATTGCCTTGAAAAACCAGAAGTGGTCGGCAAGAGAGACGAGATCTTTAAAGTCATCCAGCTTCTCGAACACCAGTATTCTGTTGTGGTTGTTGAAGAAAACAAACCGCTGGCTATTATTTCATTTTATGACATGAATGTCTTCTTTCGTGAACTCTCATCGGGGATCATCTTAATTGAAGAAATTGAACGATATCTCCGAGAAACCATAAAATCCGTTTTACCTGACAAAGATAATTTTTGTAAGGCATTAAGAATTTCTATCGGATCCAATCGAGGGGTAAATCCTGATGCTGAAAGAGAATTGACTGATTTAAGCCTAGGTGAAATTAAAGATTTGATCTGTCATCAAAAAAACTGGGAAAATTTTAAACATCTCATCCCCGATAAGAAAATTTTCAATAACTATATGAAGGAAACAATTGCGATCAGAAATCAGATCATGCATTTCCGTGGCAAACTGGAGCCGATCCAAATGAACTGTTTACAGACCGTGTATCAATGGCTAGTGAAGCGTTGATGCCAACTCGCCGTTTAGTATCTTTAATCACATTGTAAACATTGATAATATCAGCATAGGTAAAGCAAGGTTTCTTGTGGACATACGGATGAATATGTTCTCGAGAAGGGCCCAGGATATTATCGGGAAATTTTCAAAAGGAGATCTTTACATCTCTACAGTATCTTGTGAGGATACTGAGCATCTGTTTGAAACCGCCATTGCTCACCCCAAATATAATGATGGCTTGCTGATAATAGTAGAAGAGTACGATACCCGGCTGGAAGCGCAGGACAGTCATGCTAAATGGATCGACATCATGACTGCCATTGAACTTCCCGCCTGCCTAAAGGATGTGAACACATCAGATTTAAGGAAATTAGCACGAAAAAAAGGTATCCCGTCTGAATACTGGAACTCGGATATAGTAACCAAATAGGGGGGGGATTTGCTTCACCTGAGAAGCTAATTCCCATATGGATGTGTGGATTTCAGCCTATCAGTGTTTTATTGCTTCGGATCATTAATCATAAGGCGTCCTTCTCATTCTCTTTAATATCCCAATTCCCTGGCCGCGAAGCCGAACGCTTTCTCCAATTCCACCAGTAATTGCTCTTTTTCCTTCTTCCCCGGTTTATCTTTCATGCTTTCCTTCAGACCCGTCATGTCCAGCACCAGCTTGGCTGTCTGTAATCGATCACTCTCACTTCAGAAGTTCACATGATAAGAAATTTCTGACATTTTCGCCGATAGTTCTTTTATATAATAAAAATAAAAGAGCCATTATGGGCTTATTTAAAAAGCGCAAACCGGAAATCGACCCCATCACCGCGGGGCTGCCCACCTCAGCCGCTGAGCTGAGCGATTCGCTCAGGGCGCTCTCGGGCTTTGTCAAGCGCGTGAACTGCCGCAAGTGCGGCGCCCCCAAGTTATTACCCTCCGCCACGGCTTACCTGTACTGCGACTTCTGCGGCACGCTGATGGATTACGACTTCCGCCTGGCCAACGCCGGCTCCAACGCGGGCCTCACCAACACCATTTATCACCGCCTGTTCGCCGGGGTGCAGGCCGAAATGGCGCAGGCCAAAGCTGCGGGCGACAAAGACACCGTCCGGGCGCTGTATAAAAAAGTGTACGAGCAATGGGTGGCGGCCTACCCGCAGGCGGTCTCGCCGCGCGCGCGCAATGATGAGGATTTCCGCCGCAGGCTGGTGGATTATTTTGCCGAGTGCGCCGTGGTCAAGGATTTCGATCCGCGCCAGCAGGTCCACAACCAGCACATGCAGGGGCTCGAGGCCACCATCCTGCGCATCCCGCAGCCGGGCGGAGCCTGGCGGGCAGCCGGCGGATTCTGGCCCTATGCCGAGCTGTTTAAGAAGCAGATGGAGCTGACTTATGAGCTGATCTTCAAGGAGGGCGTCAACCAGCTGGATCCCGACAACGCACCGCTGGATATCGCACTGCACATGGAATACTCCACCTTCTGCCAGGCCTGGCTGCCGCACCTCTCGCCAGAAGAAGGCACCCGCCTGCTGGAACTTTACGGCTTGAACGCTGATTACGACGAAGCCAAAAAGCTCGATACCCGGCAGTGCACCTGCGGCCACTGCGGTGCACAGCTGACCACCCTACCGGAGTCGCAGAAAGTGATCTGCGAGTCCTGCGGCTTTGCCATTGAGGTGGACGATGCGGCTATCGCCTGCCGCAAGTGCGGCGCGCTGCTCTCGTTTCCCGAAGGCGTCATCCAGCTGGCCTGCCCCTTCTGCCAGACCGACACGCGCAGGGTGTAAGCGATCTCACAAGGCTTTGATCCCTCTATTCAGGTTATATTTACTATTGTATATTCTTATTTCAGGGTAGTTGACAGTTGACATTCTGAAAACTGTCAACTAATGTCAAATAATGTCAAGTCGAGGTCTTTTTATAAATAAAAGAGCTAATTCAATTGCGCAGAATGTGGCTTGGCAGGCATGGTAAAGAGTGAATGAAATCCTACGCAAAATACGCAGGCTGCAATGGCTCCCCCCCTTACGCCCCTCTTCAAAAGGAAGGGAGTTAAATTTCCTCCCCCGGTGTTTTACGGGGGAGGCGTGGGAGGGGGAAAGATTATCCAATGTAAGAATGGCTGACTGCAATGGCTCCTCCCCCACGCACCGCAATGTCAAAGCACATTGCGCCATGGCCTCCTCAACAGAGGAGGAGAATTTATTATTACGAGATATACCCCTCCGCCTTCAGCAGCTCCGCATTCAGCACGCTGCCGCCCGCGGCGCCGCGGATGGCGTTGTGCGTCACGCTGACCAGGCGCAGGTCGAGGATCGGGCAGGCGCGCACGCGCCCCACCGAGCAGACCATGCCGCGCTCGAGGTCGCGGTCCTGGCGCGGCTGCGGGCGGTCGGGTTCAGTACGCAGCACCAGCGGGCGTTCAGGAGCGCTGGGCAGGCCGCGCACGATATCCAGCCCGCGGTAGGCGCCCAGCACTTCAAGCGCTTCTTCAACCGATGGTTTGCGCTCAAATCCCACCGACAGGCACACGGTGTGGCCGTGGATGACCGGCACGCGGTTGGCCTGCGCCGAAACCGTGATGTCCGCCTCGATACGCTGCCCGTCCACCATCCGCCCAAGCAGACGGCGGGTCTCTTTTTCCATTTTCTCTTCCTC
>CAZBNE010000071.1:0-10625 GCA_964493155.1 uncultured Pelolinea sp. | reverse complement strand
TGCTCTTTATCCTGTTGAATATGTATCACCGGGAGGCAATCCGGTTTAAACCGTTTCCTTATCCACGGCGGTTGAACCCTCGGTGCCTATTCGAAAGGAAAGAGCTGAGGGTTTTTTGTTTGTCAAAGGCCAGCCCCAAAAAATCGCAATTGGAGGTAGCCATGATTACAATTTTGAAAACTGCCGAGAACAAGCTCAGCACCCTACTGCAGGTGGCAGATGGCGCCTGGGTGAATGTTGTCAATCCGTCAGCAATTGAAATAGAAGAAACCTATGGATTAGGAATTCCACTTGATTTCTTGACTTATTCTCTTGACCTTGATGAGCGCCCGCGCACTGAAAAAGAAGCAGGTACCACGCTCTTGCTCCTGAGAATCCCTTACTATCAGGGAGATGTTGAAGACATCCCGTTTACTACTGTCCCGCTGGGGATCATCCTTTGCTATGATTACATAATCACTGTCTGTAAGTATGAAATTCCCTTCCTGAACAATTTGATCAGCAAGCATGGGCAATATTTTTCGACCAGCAAGCGCAACCGTTTTATCCTGCAAATCCTGCTGGGGATCGCCAATGAATATCTGGACACAGTCCGAAAGGTCAACCGGAGCGTGGATCAAATTGAAGACCAGTTACAGAGATCCATCCAGAACAAGGAAGTTTTGGAATTATTGAAATTCCAGAAGAGCCTTGAATTGCTCTCAACCGCCTTGAAATCCAATGAACTGGTCTTTGAAAAAATGCAGCGGACACGCTTTTTTGCAACCTATCCGGAAGACGCCGATTTGTTGGAAGATGTTATCACCGAAAACCAGCAGGCGATCGAAATGACCAATATTTCCGGCAATATTCTCAGCCAGATGATGGACGCTTTTGCCTCTATCATTTCAAATAACCAAAACCATGTTATCAAGGTGCTAACCTCAGTAACGATCATTCTCAGCCTGCCCACTTTGATTTCCAGCTTTTACGGAATGAATCTGGTGCTGCCAATGCAGGCAAGCAGCCTTGGTTTTGTGGTGATCGGGGCACTATCTGTGTCAGTTATGCTGATGGCAGCATTATTTTTTAAAAAAATGAACTGGCTTTAATGAATCAGGAGGGTTGAATGATCTATCTCAGTGAAATTATCGGCAGTCTTGTTTGGGATGCCTTTGGCAATAACCTTGGAAAATGCATTGATATCTTAATTGCGAAAGTTGATGCCCCTTTCCCGCCGGTCGCAGCCATAGCAATAAGAACAAAGGATGGGAGTATTGTTCACATTGGATCCAACCAGATCAGCAGCCTTTATCCGAGCATCGCGCTTAAAGTATCTGATAGCAACCTTAAGCCTCTTGCTTTGTCGGGTAATGAGCTTCAGCTGAAACAGCAAGTCCTTGACCACCAGATCGTTGACATTGAGGGAAAACGTGTCGTGCGGGTAAATGATATCCAGCTTGCTTACTCACAAAACATCTATGTGGTTACTGGAGTGGACGTCGGCAATTTAGGGCTGGCGCGAAGGTTGGGATTTGAAAAACTGGTATTGGTTTTGTTTAAGCTGATCAATAAGCCCATATCACGAAGCGTGATCACCTGGCAGGATGTGGCCTATCTTGAGGAGAAGAATCCATTAAGGCTCAGGAAGTCCAAGGAAAAGATCAGCAAACTTCCTCCTGCAGATATTGCCCAGATATTAAGTGATCTGGACCGGATTTCAGGCCAGTCTCTGATGTCCAATATGGATATCGAAATCCTGGCGGATACTCTCGAGGAGAGCCCAACCAAGACTCAAATAGATGTGCTGACACATCTGGATTCAAGACATGCCGCAGATATTTTGGAAGAAATGGAGCCGGATGAAGCAGCAGACTTGCTCGCTGATATGCCGCGGGAAACCAGCCATGAACTGCTGCAATTAATGGAAGAAGATGAGGCACAGGAGATACGAACACTTTTGCATTATCCTCCTGATTCAGCCGGTGGAATCATGACCACGGATTACGGTTGGATCTATGAAGGTTTTTCAGTCAGCCAGGCAATCGAATTTTTGCGATCGTCAAAGGAAGCACAGGATGTTGAAGATATGTATTACATCTATGTGCTGGATAAAGAAGAGCAACTTAAAGGAGTCATCTACCTGCGTGATCTGGTGATGGCCAAGCCGGATCAACTGGTTGAATCACTCATGGATAACAACCCGGTTTCACTTTCTCCTCTTGCTGATCAAAATGATGCTGCTTATCTGGTTGCCAAATACAACCTGCTGTCAATCCCGGTTGTGGATGAGGCGACTCATAAAATGCTTGGGATTGTTACGCTGGATGATGCATTGGATACAGTCCTGCCAACCGCATATAAAAAACGTCTCCCACGATTCTTTTAAGATATCTGACAAATGAATATCAAGGAAAATAATCCTTCTTTCTTTAAAAAAGTATGGCTCGTTTTAGCTGTTATCGGTCCTGGATTGATCACTGCATCTGCAGGTAATGACGCTCCAGGTATAGCAACATATTCCATGGCAGGTTCGCGATATGGATTTAATTTTCTCTGGTTGATTGTTTTGGTAACAATTGGGGGAATTTTCATTCAGGAAACAGCTGCCCGCCTGGGTGCGGTAACAGGTAAAGGTACAGCTGATCTGATTCGTGAAAAATTCGGAGTTAAGATGACCCTGGTAGCGATGGGCTGCCTTCTCATCGCGAATCTGGGAACAACAATTGCCGAATTTGCGGGAATAGCTGCCGGGGCTGAATTACTTGGCATGAATCATTATATTGTTGTACCAATAGCTTCTATTACCATCGCTCTTCTGGCAGTGCGAGGCTCTTATAAGATTGTTGAAAAATTACTTTTGGTTCTGTGCTTTTCAGCGATCGCTTATGTAATATCCGCGTTTATTATCAAGCCAGACTGGGGAGAAGTAATAAAAGCCGCGATTTCACCCCGCGTAATTTTAGAGTCAGATTATATAATCGCGGTTCTGGCTACAATCGGAACAACCATAACAACCTGGGGAATCTTTTATATGCAGGCGTCAGTCGTAGATAAAGGCGTTGAAGCTGGAAATTATGGTCTCACGAAGGCAGATGTTATTTTCGGTGCACTCTGGGGCAACCTTATCTCAGCTTTTATCATCATCACAACAGGAGCGACTCTTTTTATACAAGGGATTCATGTTGATGAGGCAAAGCAGGCTGCGCTTGCCTTAGAGCCTTTGGCGGGAAGCTGGTCAAAATTGTTATTTGCTTCCGGACTTATCGGTGCTTCAGTTCTGGCTGCTTTAGTCCTACCGCTATCAACAGTTTACGCGATTACCGAAGCATTCGGTTGGGAAAGAGGATTGGACCAAAAACGGCGTGACGCACCTGTTTTTTACAGCCTTTTACTTGCAGTGATCGGCGTTAGTTCGCTTTTTGTTTTGATTCCTGGATTACCACTTTTTAGAATTATGCTGCTTTCCCAAACGATGAATGCCGTAATTCTGCCCGTTCTGCTAATATTAATCCTGATTTTGGCCAACGATAAAGAGATCATGGGTGTTTGGGTAAACAAGCGATATCAAAATGTGCTCTCGATATTTCTAACAGCTGTAATTGGCACCATCAGCCTGGCACTACTATTTCTTCAATTTTAGGTTCATAAAAAACAATGGCAGTATTTTTTTACTGCCGTTATACTGAAGTCGTTTTTTTTCTACAAAGTCCTGAATAATTCTTTCTTGGCATTACGCAAAGGACAATTATCCGGCGGCTCTCTCTATCCTGTCCAACCGCAGACTGAGCAAACATACATTTTTCCGATAGTCGGATCCTCGGTTGTATCCACAGCCAATTTGGCTTTGGTGTACATTTCGGCATGGATCTTTTCTGCTTCAGGCGCCCATTTTGTGGATCGAACAGCTCCGAGCTCATCCTGATGTTCGGCAACTTCTGTAAAGGCCGGGTACATCTCTTCTATTTCATATGTCTCGCCGCCAATTCCGACTTGAAGATTCGCAGAAGTATCAGCCAATTTTTTTTGAACTTTGAAATGACTGGCAGCATACACTTGCTCGACGAATGCGTTTGCCCTGAAAAGTCGAGCGACATTGGTAAATCCATCTTTTTCCGCCTGATCGGCGAAGATGAGATATTTTATGTGCGCCTGACTTTCGCCAGCGAAAGCGGCTTCAAGGTTATTTTTCGTCATATCTCTCATCCTATACTCCCCTATTAAATGACATATAACACCCTTTTAGGTCGTTATTATCTGGAATTATATAGCAGGAATTTGAATGGATCAGAAAAGACGATTGATTATGCCTGGATCCCACGAGCATAAAAAAGGGGAAATTCCGGGTAAACGGATAATTCCAAATACTCTATGCGTTTTGCCAATGCAGCCGCTCTCAAGCGGGCTGATTTCGAAATCAGCATCGTGCGCGCACCTGTTCCGGCGGCATTACCCACCGCGCTGATACGGGATATTGGAATCTCGGGAAGCATGCCAATATGCATCGCTTTTTCCGGGTGCATATATGATCCAAAAGCGCCCGCAATCAGTATCTCTTCGATTTCAGATGGAACAACTTTTAGATAATCCATCAGAACATCGATCCCAGCTCGAATAGCGCCTTTTGCCAATAATATCTGGTCAATATCATTCTGAGATATGGTAATAGAATCGGATAATAAGAAAACTGGCTTGCCCTGTTCATCTAAACCAATTCCTTGAGCAGACCTATCCAACCGCCCACGTGAATTGAGCAAACCCTGTCTGCGTAACTCAGAAACCGCGTCTAAAATCCCCGAACCGCAAATTCCGACTGGCGGTTGACCACCAATGACCTGGATCTGAGCCTGACCGTTTTTATCAATTCTGACATGTTCAATTGCGCCAGGCGCCGCGCGCATCCCAAATCGGATATGCGCCCCTTCAAAGGCAGGTCCGGAGGCTGCAGAGACACTGACAATCCTGCCGCCTTTTTCCAGCGCGATCTCGGTATTGGTGCCGATGTCAATGCCCAGGCGCACCCGCTCATCCTTGCCGAATCCCTCTGCAAGCAAAAAGGCAAGGTGGTCTGAACCGACAAAACCTGCAATGACCGGGGGTGCATAAATCTGCCCGCCTGGCATGGATGCAAATCCGATCTCAGAAGATATGGGACTAACCGCATCAGTCAGGACAGGAACAAAGGGAGAGAAAGACAATGATTCGATGGGCAGATCCAGGAAAAAGTGATGCATGGCTGTGTTGCCGACCAGGCAGGCATCCATGATATCTGCAGACGATCGTCCAATTTGAGCGCACAAATCCTCAACAGCTCCATTGATCGACTGCATTAATAATGCGTGAAGTTTAGAAGCGCCATCCTTTTCTTTGATCGCATAGGAAAGGCGTGCCATGATGTCCTCTCCATAGGCGATCTGGGGGTTGACAACGCCTTTAGCAGCCAGAACTTCGCCTGTTTCAAGGTCCATCAAATAACAGGCCAGCTTTGTGCTGCCTACATCGACTGCAATTCCAAGAAGACTTTGATAGGAATGAGATGTCGCATTCAGCAGCTCATTTTCCCTGATTAGGAGGTTCGCTTGCCAATCATTTTCACGCAAGATACGCGTGAGATTGCGGATGACATCCATGCTTGCATCCAGTGGGACAATATTTGCAGCTTGCTGAAGCCGGGAAAAATCCGACGCAGGATCATTTAACGAAGGAGTATTCAACCTGACCATTTTTTGTCCTAATATGGGATCAGGAAGAATATTTTTTCTGCTTCCCTCAACTTGTAGCACCTGACTTGTTGTCAATGATTCAGAGGGAACATGTAATTTAATATTGCTATTAATGATTGTTTCACAGGCCAGGTGAAAGCCACCGATAAGTTGCGAATCTGAAAGAAATGATTTTTCAATCTCGGTCGGAGGAAATTCTTGAGATGCCTGAATGATCTGGATGATGCATTTGCCGCAGATTCCCGCACCACCGCAATCTGAATGAAGGCCAATGCCTGCCTGGTGGGATGCATCCAGCAGAGTAAGCGGATCACCGCAAAGAAGGCGTATCCCCATCGGTTGAAATTCAATGGTGAAGCTCAACAGGTTTTCCTAAACAGAAAAGGTATTTTTTGATTATATACAGGATTGTCTCAAGATTTAAAAAAAAGAATCAGCAAATGAATATTGCTGATTCGTGTTTATAACTAAATACATTTCAGACTTCGATTTCGGCTACTGATTTTAAAACATGAGTTGGCCGGTAGGGAAATTCTTCGATCGCTTTGAGTGTGGTAACACCGCTGAGGACCAGAATGGTTTCCATACCACTTTGCAGTCCCGCGATCACGTCGGTATCCATCCGATCGCCAACCATAACAGTATTCTCTGAGTGAACACCTAAAAAGTTTAGAGCGGAGCGCATCATAAAGGGATTCGGCTTACCGCAGTAGAAAGGTGATCGGCCGCTGGCTTTTTCTATCAAAGCTGCCATGGCACCACAGGCAGGTGTAATACCGGCTTCTGATGGGCCGGTGGGATCGGGATTGGTTGCTAGAAAAGACGCGCCGCCAATGATTAAACGAACTGCTTTGGTCACCTGATGAAAATTGTAATCAAAGGTTTCACCCAGCACCACAAAGTCCGGCTCATCTGGCGTAAGGATAAAACCGGCATTATGAATTGCAACATTCAGGCCGCTTTCTCCGATTACAAATGCATTTCCGGATTCTTTCTGGGATTTCATAAATGCGGCAGTCGCCATTGCTGATGTGAATATTTGATCAGATTCAATATCCAATCCTGTTATTTTCAGGCGGTGAGCCAGATCAACTGGTGTGTAGATTGAATTATTGGTGAGCACAAGAAATTTATTCCCATTGCTCTTAAGTGATTCAATAAATGTGTCGGCACCGGGAATAATTTTCTTCCCGCTAACCAAAACGCCATCCATATCGATTAAATAACTTTTCTTTTGCATATTACTTTATTCTTTCTGTTTTTGTTTGCATCCTGTATTATAAATTGCTTATTCCCCCAATCCATTTGAAAAAAAGACCTGGCAAATTTTATCAGCCAGGTCCTGTTGTTCGAACAGAATTGCTGAAATTAGGCGACCAATTTGCGGACAACACCAAGCTGACCTGCGCTGCCCAGGTAATTGTTCTTTTCGCCAATAAATTTGGCGTATTCTTTCATAAAGATCTGGCCAGGTTTGCGCAAGTCAAATCCTTCGGGGTGGTCGCGGAAGAATTCGCGGTGAACGCGAGTCCAAACCAGGCGGCCGTCAGTGTCAATATTAATTTTGGTTACCCCAAGCAGGGCAGCTCTTTTAAACTGGGTCGCGTCAACACCTTTGGCGCCCAGGATCTTACCGCCAGCGTTATTGATGCGTTCAACTTCTTCCTGGGGAACTGAACTTGAACCATGCATGACCAGGGGAAAACCGGGCAGTTTCTTCTGGATTTGCTCCAAAACATCAAAATGAAGTGATTGGGAACCGCTGAATTTAAACGCGCCATGGCTGGTGCCAATGGCAATGGCTAATGAATCACAACCAGTTCGATCCACAAAATCTCTAGCTTGATCCGGATTGGTCAATTTGGCTTTTTCTTCTGAAACATTGACATGCTCTTCTACACCGCCAAGCTGTCCCAGTTCTGCTTCAACCACAATTCCCTTGGCATGCGCGGCATCAACAATTTTCTTTGTGATCTCGATGTTCTTTTCATAAGGTTCGTGGCTGGCGTCGATCATGATTGAGCTATAAAATCCGCTGGCAATGCAATCAAAGCAGGCTTCCTCATCCCCGTGATCAAGGTGCACGGCGAAAATGGCTTCCGGAAAAACATCATTTGCTGCCCGGATCATCCCTTCAAGCATCAGTTTGTTGGTGTAGTCCCTCGCGCCTTTGCTGATCTGAATAATAAATGGCGCCTGACTGTCGAGGCAGCCCTGAAATAAACCCATGGCCTGTTCCATATTATTTATGTTGTATGCACCGATAGCGTACTTGCCATACGCGGCTTCAAATAGTCTTTTGGTTGTTACAATCATCTTATTCTCCTTATAAATAAATAATTACTGGATTTTCGGGGATTATTATATAACGGATTGAACCGCAATGTAGGAAAAACCAAATCAATTCAAAAACAAAACCTATTTATCTGCAGAATCACTACTATCCAGTTTCTTCAACCATTCTTTACGGTCCTGGCGCTCGAGCTGGATACCTTCAGTTATAACCGTATAAAAGAAGAAAAAGAAGAGTATTGTGATTATGCAGACCAGGATCAGGTTATACAGAGAAAATGAGAATCCTGGCAATTTGATCTGGGGATTGCCGAGAATATAAACTGCAATATTTGAAAGGATAGCGATCACGCGGACTTCGGTAGGACCAAGTGTCCCGTAAGAAATTCTAAAAACTCCTTTGACCGAAGTGGTTATATAGACAAGATTGGCCATGCAAAGATATCCAACAAGAGCAAGGAAGGCAAGGTTCAAATCAACATAAGGTGAAAGGCCGAGACCGATAAAAATGCTTACCTCGCTGATCGTGTCAATAGTGTGGTCAATGAAGAATCCATAGGCAGGCCTTTCAATTTTTCGATGGCGTGCCAAATTGCCATCCAGACTATCCCCAAACCAGTTAAACAAGAATCCCAGATTGGCCAGCCACAGAAAGTTCTTGTCGAAACTGGTCAAATAATAGCTAACGCCGATCAGTAATGCGGATGCGAAGCCGAAAAAGGTGAGATGGTCAGGAGTGACCCAATATGGTAAATGTTTTACCAACCATGCAATGGCTGGCCGCTCCAATGGTCCAAGGAAAATATCATTAACCCGGCGGTGTTTCTCGATCTTTTTAAGTTCTTTATTATTTTTTGCCATAGTTTAAGTATATTGTAACTTTGTTAGAATTTCAGGGCATTTGTTCCAGAGCAAATGGCCAGACCGGGTAATTCATCGCCCACTGTTCAGGATGGGCGCGAATGAAAGGTTCAGCTGCCTTGAGCACTTTTTCCGCGTTCCTTTCGATTTCCTTGACAGGATCTATAAATGGTTTGAGATAAAAAAGGTCAGAACTCTCCAGAATATAGTCTTCTTCCGGTGTTCCAACGCAGGCAACGATCATCATGGCAGATTTCGTTTGCAGCGCAAGGCGAACATAGAAAACCGGCACAGGTGCGGGATAGCCGAAAAACCTGGGATGATAATTCGTTGCGGGTAAAGGGCGTTCAAGCCCGCTGATCACCAGGCCACCAGCATTTAACCTTGCTTTTGCGCGGCGCAGACTTTCTGTTGACATCGGTGAAATATCCAGGCCTACCTCTTTACGCAATCGATTCTGCCACTGGTAACCGCCATGCGGTTGAGGGTAGGATAATACCTGAATATCAAAGCCATTTAATGCCATTGCACGACCAGCAAGATCGAAATTGCTGAGATGAGGTGCGAGGATCAATGTACCTTCAGAGCCGATTCTGCGTGAATTCAGAATTCCAACGAGCTTTGGGCTCAGGATCATCCGTTCCAGCGTTGCCTGGTGGTTATCCAGATTGTGGTAAAGATCGTACTGTACCCGGGCAATTTGGCGAAAAGTATTCAGGACCTGATCATCCAGTTCTTTTGATGTGAGTTTTTCTCCGGTTACAATCCATTGGTTTGCACGCAGTGCGCGAACCATTTGGGATTCTTTGCGGGATGCAATTTGTTTGGCAACCCAATCCGCCAGCCTGAATCCCAACTTGGGTGGAATTAACTTGCCAATGGCAAGTATCAAACCAATGCCAATCCGGCTATTAATAATTGATTGAAGCGTCATACTGTAGATAGTAACACAGCGTCTTGGTGAATGGTATGAGAAATCTATTATTCTTTTTTGGAAATGTCATTCGAATTGTATTTTTATGAGTCTTTATTAATAAACATCATATTCTCATTCTCGTATTTATTGATTTCAACCTGAAAGGAATAACGATCTCCCCGATAGATTGATGTTGAGTATTCAATTAACCGTTCATTTTGGTCAAAGGTAATATCAGTAATTCGCAGTAAGGGAATTTCTTTTTTGATTCGCAAGAGGTTGCATAATTTTTGATCGTTAACCACTGCTTCGAGATTGATAGTAATTCTGGATGGTACAGTATTAAACTTATTGATGAGCGTTTCATAGAGTGAATTCTTTTCAAGATCTTCATCCATCAGCCCCGGGAAACGATTAAATGGCATATGAGTATATTCAACTCCCATCGGATGCCCGTCAATAAGCCTCAATCGATTTATATAAATTATTGCGTCTGAAGGGTTGATGCGCAGCATCCTGGCGATATCCGGCGTGGGCAGCATCACTTTGAATTCAAGCATTGTTGAACTCGGGAGAAAACCCTGTTTTTTCATATCGGCTGAAAAACCCGTCAATCGATAGAGTAACTTATTATTGGGATATTCAGCGACATAACTACCTCGTCCCTGTGCGCGCACAACTTTTCCAGAATTGACCAATTCGGTAATCGCCTGGCGAGCGGTTGTGCGGCTGATCTGGTATTGTTCGCAAAGAGTATTCTCAGAAGGAATTCTTTCTCCTGGTTTCAATTCACCCGAAATGATCTGGTTTTCAATAATACTTTTAAGCTGAAAATATAAGGGAATCGGATTCTG
>CAZBNE010000070.1:0-10974 GCA_964493155.1 uncultured Pelolinea sp. | reverse complement strand
GCGCTTTTTCTTCCGGCGCGTTGTCGATGGTCGCAAACTCGCGGTATTCCGCCATACCGCGCAGGTGCGCAAATTTTGTGATGGCCGCCGTCAGCGTGGTCTTGCCATGGTCAATGTGACCCATGGTGCCCACGTTCATGTGCGACTTACTTCGTTCGTATACTTCCTTTGCCATTTTTTTTGTCTCCTTATAATAACTGGTTTTACTTAGATATATTTTTCCATAACTTCCTTAGAAGCAGGTGCGTAATGCGAAAACTCCATCGTAAAAACCCCCCTTCCCTGTGAGGCTGACCTTAAGTCAGTTGCATAACCAAACATATTAGAAAGTGGCACATTAGCATGCACAGCATGCGCCCTTCCAGGTCTTGGCTCCATCCCGGTAATATCAGCACGCCGGCCATTGAGCTGCGCTAAAATATCTCCCAGGTATTCTTCCGGAACCAAAGCCTCAACTTTCATGATCGGTTCAAGCAGTATTGGTTTGCCTTTGGTGACACCTTCGCGAAATGCAAAAGTTGCAGCCATCTTAAATGCCATTTCGCTTGAATCCACTTCATGGAAAGAGCCGTCATAAAATGTGACTTTAATATCCGTTACCGGAAAACCAGCAGCAACACCAGCCTCCGCTGCTTCGTTAACGCCAGTCTCAACTGCTTTAAAGTACTCTCGCGGAACAGCCCCATTTGTTATCTTATTTACAAAGGTAATTCCTGTTCCCCTGTCGACAGGTTCAAATGAGAAAACAACATGTCCATACTGGCCATGTCCGCCAGATTGTTTGACATATTTATAATCAACCTTGGGAACCGTATTTGAGATTGTTTCGCGATAAGAAACCAACGGCTTGCCAACATTGGCCTGAACATTGAATTCACGCATCATGCGGTCAACAAGGATTTCAAGATGAAGCTCACCCATACCGGAGATCAATGTTTGCCCGGTATTTTCATCGACCTTCACTTTAAAAGTCGGATCTTCTTCAGAAAGGCTTGTCAACGCTTTATCTAATCTATCCTGATCAACGACTGTTTTTGGTTCGATCGCCACTGAAATAACAGGTTCCGGAAATTTAATACGCTCTAAAAGTATCTGATTATTAGGGCCGCAAATCGTATCACCTGTAGAGGCTTCTTTGAGGCCAAGGACTGCGCCAATATCACCGGCGCCAATCTCCTGAACGTCCTCGCGATGGTCCGCATACACTCTCAATAAGCGTCCGATGCGCTCTTTTTTGCCATTGGAAACGTTATAAGCCATAACTCCCTGGACCATTTTTCCCGAGTAAACGCGGAAGTAAGCCATGCGACCAGCATATGGATCAGAAACAATTTTGAAGATCAAGGCGCAAAGCGGTTCATCATCAGAAGTCTTGCGAGTAACTTCTTTCTGTGTTCTTGTGTCAATTCCTTCAACCGATGGGATATCAAGTGGGGAAGGTAAATAATCAACAACCGCATCTAAAAGTAACTGAATGCCTTTATTTTTAAGCGATGAGCCACAAAAAACTGGTGATGCTTGATTGGTAATGACAGCATTTCTGAGAGCAGCTTTTAATTCCTCAATGCTGATCTCCTGATTTTCCAGGAATTTATTGGTAAGTGCATCATCAAGTTCGGCAATCTTTTCAACCATCTGAAAGCGTCGTATTTTCGCTTTTTCTAGCAATTCATCCGGGATTTTTTGCACTACTGACTCAGTGCCCTTATCATCTTCCCAGTATGTCGCTGTCATAGTCATAAGGTCGACTACACCCTTGAAGTCCATTTCTTTGCCTATTGGCAGCTGCATCTGAATCGGATTAGCGCCCAACTTTTCGCGAATGGTTTTTATTGAATAACTAAGTGAGGCGCCGGTACGATCAAGTTTATTTACGAAACAAATCCTGGGCACACTGT
The DNA here is from genome assembly GCA_964493155.1 of uncultured Pelolinea sp. Classification (GTDB taxonomy): domain Bacteria; phylum Chloroflexota; class Anaerolineae; order Anaerolineales; family Anaerolineaceae; genus Pelolinea. The sequence goes on along the minus strand of CAZBNE010000070.1, from coordinate 9,076 downwards.
ATCGGTCAGCCTGACGCCATACAGTTTCACTTTGCGGTTCGACTCCTTGTACTCCGTCAAAAACAACTACACCACCATCCAGGACACGCAAGGATCGCTGCACTTCGGCAGTAAAGTCAATATGTCCGGGTGTATCGATCAGATTGATATGATAATCTTTCCATTTTGTGGATATGGCTGCCGATACAATCGTAATCCCCCGTTCCCGTTCCTGCTCCATCCAGTCCGTTACAGTAGTTCCGTCATCAACAGAACCCATCTTGTAAGTTTTTCCTGTGTAGTAAAGGATGCGTTCAGTAGTCGTTGTCTTACCAGCATCGATATGAGCGATAATCCCGATATTTCGTAATTTTTCAAGAGGATATTCGCGGGTCATACCGATGCCTGTATTTTAAATGATCAACAAAAAAATGATTAGAAGCGGAAATGCGAAAAAGCCCGGTTGGCTTCCGCCATCTTGTGAGTTTCTTCTTTCTTTCGAATAGCAGAACCCTGATTTTCAGCCGCTTCCATTAATTCTGCGGCTAATTTTTCTGCGAACGATTTTCCAGTGCGACTACGCGTAGCGGACATCAACCAGCGAATAGCCAGGGTTAACCTGCGCTGCGGATCTACTTCCATGGGTACTTGATAAGTGGCTCCGCCAACCCGGCGAGGGCGAACTTCCATGACAGGTCCAACATTTTTTAATGCCAATTCCATCACTTCGATTGGATTCTTTTTGAGTTTATCTTCAATGATATCCATCGCATCATAAACAATTCGGGTTGCGGTGCTTTTTTTACCCTTCTTCAAAACATGATGGATGAGGACCTGAATGTTCAGGTTGTTAAATCGAACATCTGGTTCTATAAGTCTTTTTTCTGGTTTTGTCCTTCGCATTTACTACTCCGTAATTTATTTAACAACCGATTATTTTGGTTTTTTGGATCCGTACTTTGAACGGCTTGAATTTCTATCTGCAACGCCTGTTGAGTCAAGCGTACCACGGACTATATGATATCGAACGCCAGGCAAATCCTTTACGCGGCCGCCTCGAACCATCACTACTGAGTGTTCCTGTAATTGATGGCCTTCGCCAGGGATATAAGCGGTAACCTCAATGTTGTTGGTCAATCGTACGCGAGCAATTTTTCTTAAAGCCGAGTTTGGCTTCTTGGGGGTCATCGTTCTAACAATAGTGCAAACGCCGCGCTTTTGAGGTGCGCCCTTAGCCTGTTTTACTCTTCGCAATTTATTGGTATTAAAGGTATAAAGCAATGCAGGCGCTTTGCTTTTTGTGCGTTTTCCTTGTCGACCTTTTTTAATCAATTGGTTAATCGTTGGCACTTCTGAGCCTCCAAATATAATAATTACTTGTTTCAGACACGAGGGTTGAGTATATCATACAGATATTTCATCGTCAACTTTAGTTGAAGAGATTATCAATATTCTTCCCAAGACCTAAAAGTCCTGTCTCAAGTTTAGGTGGTTTCAATTTTGCTTCGTCTTTTCCGAATTTGATCACATCACCACTATCCATCTCGGCTTCAACTGAAAGACCCAGACTTTGTAGTTCTTTAACTAATACTCTGAAAGATGCGGGAAGGCTCGGCTCTTCAATTGACTCACCTTTCACAATCGCTTCATATGAGGAGACGCGCCCTTGCACATCGTCTGATTTCACTGTCAACATTTCCTGAAGGGTATATGCTGCGCCATAAGCTTCCAATGCCCAGACTTCCATCTCGCCAAAACGCTGTCCACCGAATTGCGCCTTACCACCCAGAGGCTGCTGAGTAACCAGACTGTAAGGCCCGGTTGAGCGAGCATGGACCTTATCTTCGACCAGGTGGTGAAGCTTAAGGATAGTCATAACGCCAACTGCAACAGGTTGATCGAAGGGCAAACCCGTCTTGCCATCTCTGAGTGTCATTTTACCAAGTATGGGCATCGGTATTTGTTTTTCATTCATTAACTCATTGGCTTTTGATCGGACATTGTCATCTTTAATGTTAGCAACCTTAAGTCCGTGCTTTTCCATCCAGATTCTCAGGCATACCAGAATCGCTTTTTCATCATGATTAAGCGATTCGGCTTTTCTGCCTCGCATGCTTTCGAATGTGAGAACTTCATCAGGGTTGTACCCTTTTTCTCTCAGCCATTCAATTAAGGTTGATCTCCGGGCATAATTGTGGTCTGAATTGAATCGTAGAACTTCATAACCTTTATCACCCAGCCATTGTTCTAGATACATTAATCGAATTTCATCATCGTCTCGAATCGTCTCGGGATCGTATTCCTGTTCTTTTAGCCAAGTCCAGGCACGCTCGCCAATGTCATCCCAGGCTTCATCGATAAGCCAGGCACGCGCGAGTTCAGCTTCAATCTCATTTTCATCGGCACCATCAAATACTGGGGTAATCGCCCTAAAACCCAAGCGCGATGCTGCCCAGCCCAAGTGGGTTTCAAGCATTTGGCCGATATTCATACGACCCGGAACGCCCAGCGGATTCAGGATAATATCTACTGGTGTTCCATCATCAAGCATAGGCATATCCTCAACAGGGACAACACGGGAAACGACACCTTTGTTGCCATGGCGACCTGCCATTTTGTCGCCTTCAGTGAGCTTGCGCAATTGCGCCACGGATACACGCACCATCTTTTCAACGCCCGCAGACAGGTCAGCATTTTCTTCCCGTGTAAAGACTTTTACATCTACAACTTTTCCTCGGTCTCCATGCGGCATGCGTAATGAGGTATCTTTTACATCTCGTGATTTCTCACCAAAAATCGCACGTAAAAGCCGCTCTTCCGGAGTCAGTTCTTTTTCGCCTTTTGGTGTTATTTTTCCAACCAAAATATCGTTGGGATTGACTTCTGCTCCAATACGAATAATGCCAAATTCATCAAGATCTTTAATCGCATCCTCACCGACATTTGGAATATCGCGAGTGATTTCCTCAGGTCCTAATTTTGTATCACGCGCCTCCAGTTCATATTTTTCGATATGCACCGAGGTGAAATAGTCCTTCTGAACGAGACGTTCCGAGATCAAGATCGCATCTTCAAAATTGCCGCCTTCCCATGAGAGAAAAGCAATGGTCGCATTTTGACCAATGGCTAGTTCACCATTCACGGTTGAGGATGAATCCGCAATCACCATTCCCTTGTGAACTCTTTGGCCCTTGCTAACCGTCGGACGCTGGTCAATACAAGTACTTTGGTTTGAACGCTGATATTTTCTCAGGTTATAGCTCTTGATACCGCTTTCACTTCTAACCGTGATCTGTTTTCCGGTCACGGACAGGACTTCACCTTCTTCATCTGCTGTCACAACCTGACCTGAATCCATGGCTGCGTAGTTTTCCATGCCAGTCGAGACCAATGGCAATTCCGGAGCGATCAAAGGCACAGCCTGAGCCATCATGTTGGAGCCCATTAATGCGCGGTTAGCGTCATCATGCTCGAGGAATGGGATCAAGGATGCGCTGATTCCCACGATTTGATGCGGCGCAACATCCATATACTCTATCCTGTCAGCGGTGCTCGTGATGAAATCCGAATGAGCACGAGAAGAAATCCGGTCGGTATCAAATTCATCATATTCATTTACTGGTGTATTCGCCTGAGCAATCGTTAACCTATCTTCATCATCTGCCGAAAGATATTTAACCTCATCGGTTATGAAAGGGATAATCGAGATTACCTCTTTCTCTTTTCGCAATTTTTTAATTTCCTTAAACATGGAGGGTGTAATTCGCTCGCCCTCCTTTGCGATCTCTTCTCCTGATGATGTGATTAAAGTTTCACGTAACGCTCGGCCGATCAATCTTTCATCATCTGCAGGTAATTCACGGCAAACCTTACGATAAGGTGTTTCCAGGAAGCCGTAATCATTGACCTTGGCAAAGGAAGCTAGGCGTCCGATAAGTCCAATGTTCGGACCTTCAGGAGTCTCAATCGGGCAAATACGGCCATAGTGAGAATTGTGAACATCCCGAACATCAAAACCAGCTCTATCCCGGCGTAAACCGCCAGGGCCAAGAGCGGAAAGTGTGCGCTTGTGGCGCAGTTCGGCTAATGGATTGGTCTGATCCATGAATTGGGATAACTGTGACGATCCAAAGAATTCTCTTAAGGAAGCAACCAGCGGCCGAATATTAATCAGAGATATTGGTGAAATTTGGTCTTGATCGCGAATAGACATGCGCTCTTTAATGACGCGCTCCATCCGGCGCATACCAATGCGAAGCTTGTTTTGAATTAATTCGCCAACAGTTTTTATCCTGCGGTTTCCCAAGTGATCAATGTCATCTTTTACTTCAAGCTCGTTGTTGATCATGATCATACGGCGCACAAGATGAACGATATCCCACTTTGTCAAAGTGCGATGACTGATCGGTACTTTAGCAGTCAGGTTGAATTTTTGATTAAGTTTGTATCTTCCAACACTTCTCAGATCATAATGACGTTGATCGAACACCTGCTCCTGGAGAAATTCACGCGCATTTTCCAGCGTTGCAGGATCGCCCGGACGCATCTTTTTAAAGAATTCGAGCAGGGCTGCCTCAGCAATGGTTATACCTGAGGAAAGATCCCATTCAGGTTCCTGGCGTATAGTGTTGGCAATAAAAAGCCTATCCGAATCGTTATCAATATCCTGGAATAGTTCAATTAGCTCTTCATCAGATCCAGTTTTTAAAGGAGCATCTGAATAGCCATCATCCAGTGTAGCTAAAGCCCGCATGAAAACGGTGATCGGTATGGAGCGCTTGCGGTTAAATTTTAAGATCAGGTAATCATTTTTTCTGGTTTCAAATTCCATCCAGGCGCCGCGATCTGGGATCAGCTTGGCATTAGCCAATTTCTTGCCAGTGGCACGGTTTACCTCTTCATCGAAATATACGCCAGGTGAACGGATAAGCTGTGAAACAACAACACGCTCTGTTCCGTTAATGATGAAGGTCCCATTTTCAGTCATCTCAGGGAAGTCCCCCATAAAGATGTCCTGCTTGATTGGTTCGGGGATCTCAGGGCCTGCCAGTAGAACAGAAACATACAGAGGGGAAGCGTAAGTCAAATCACGTTCAACGCATTCTTCAATTGAATATTTTGGTTTTTCAAACCAGTATTTCAATTCGAAATCTTTTACTTCTGATGTGGTGCTTGGAAAATATAATTTAATGCCTTTGTTATAGGATTCTATGGGTGAGATCTCGGTAAAAAGATCAGGGAGGATTTCATTTTTTAATCTAAGGAAGGATTTTTTCTGAATTTCAATCAAATTTGGAATTTCTAAAACAGATTTTATCTGCGCGTATGATTTCACCGACATCTCAGAGTTCATTTACATCTCCTGAATTTAAAAGCTGATTAATAAAAGCGTGCATTTGGCAAACAGATATTGTAACAATCAAGCCAAGATTGGTCAAGATTGTATTTTTTCAAAAACAAGTTGGATTTCTCCAAAAACCAAACCCCTGCTAAAATAATCTCAGAAAAAGCCGGTGCGAATTTTCGCATGTTCGAGCAATTATAAGTGTTTTATGAGGAAATGAATGCATATTGACCTTGAAAAACCGCTAATGGATAATCTTAAAAAGATCAACTTGTATCATGTTTTGGTTATATTGATCATCATTTTGACGATTGTTTCCAGGCTGACCAACCTTGGTGTTAGGGTTATGAGCCACGATGAAGTGAACCATGTCGTCCCCGCATTTGACCTTTTTTCAGGCAGAGGTTACCGGCATGATCCCGTCACGCATGGTCCTTTCCAATTTCCACTCATGGCGCTTTCATATTTCCTTTTCGGTGATAATGATTTCACCTCACGACTTCCGCACGCACTCTTCAGTATAGCAACAGTGGTATTCATCTTAATATTTTATAAAAAGTATCTTGGAAAATACGGCGTGATAGCGGCATCCGTTTTTTTTATGATCTCTCCCTTTATGCTTTTTTACGGTCGCTATGCCCGTAATGATGCGATCTGTGCGTTTTGGGGAGTGGCAACCTTTTATGTTCTTTTACGGTTTTTTGAAACTGGTTTATCAGAATATCTCTTCTTGCTTGCGGTGCTTCTAAGCCTGAATTTTTCAACTAAAGAGACAGCTTATATATTTACTGCGCAATTAATGATCTTTGTTTTTATCGTGGTACTCATGGAACTTTTCAGAGCATCATGGGAAAAAAAAATACGCCAAAAATTTCTTTTAATAAATGTAATACTGGTGGGTGTGCTTGCAGGATGTATCGCCTTATCTGTATTCTTCATTAAAAACGCCGGCGAGCTTATTCAGTCTGGTCAGGTTGTTTTAAATCCCGGTTATGCCGGACAGCCTTACAATTTCACAAACTTAATAAATATTACGATTACAGTATTAAAACTTGCTTTTCCGATCCTGATTCCTCTATTTTTTTCTTTAGGTTTTTTTGTATATATTAAACCTTATTTAAACTGGGAATTATTAATAAATTCAAGGGCATTTGCCGTCTTTATATTGCTTCTGACCTTTGTTCTTCCTTTATTAGTTCCTTTTCTCGTTATTTTTTCCGGCCAAAATCCTGTAGCATATACTGAGCCCTTCCCCATTTTGATCGATTACATTTATATTGTTTACTTTTTTGGATTGTCAGCTATTATAGGGACAACTTGGGATGCAAAAAACTGGTGGAAATATGCTCTCGTTTTTTTTGTTATTTACCTTACTTTATTCTCAACCTTTTTCACAAACACTTCCGGTATCCTGACAGGTATAATCGGCTCGCTTGGCCACTGGCTTTCACAACAAGATGTTGCCCGAGGTGGCCAACCATCCTATTATTTTGCTTTTTTCCTGATACCGATATATGAATTCCTGGGAGCATTTGGCACTTTTTTGGCGTTTTATTTTGGCATTAAGCGACGTTCTTTTTGGAGTAAAACAAAAAATGTGTTCTCAAAAAAAGACGACACTCTGCTGCAATCAGATTTCTACACCAGCCTGCCTGTTCCCGCCATCTTTATCTTTTTTACGATTTCCAGTCTCATTGCCTATACCTTGGCAGGCGAGAAAATGCCCTGGCTGACTGTTCATATAACATTTCCTTTATTATTGACCGCAGGATGGTCTTTCGAACAGGCTTTTCAACATTTTCTCGTTCAGGAAAACGATACTGATAAAAGATGGAAGAGATTCTTTATTGTCTTCACTTTGATTGTTTTTGTTTCACTCTTATTGACACAGGTTTGGGGAAACCACGCGCCCTTTCAGGGAAAAACACAAATTCAATTGCAGGACACCAATTATTTTCTATTCATAACCACCCTTACGCTAACTATTGGTTATTTTCTCTATAAGCAATACGAAAACTTTTCAATTAAGAAAATTTTTTCAAGCATCATACTTTCATTTTTTCTTTTACTTGGCATTCTGACCACTCGCGCCTCTTATCGAGCTTCATTTATCAATTACGATTATCCCTATGAATATCTTGTCTATGCGCATGCCGCGGATGGTCCAAAAATTGTTCTGAAACAAATTGAAGAGATTTCCAAAAGAACGACGATGGGATTGAATATTAAAGTCGCCTATGATAACCATGGTCTTTACCCTTATTGGTGGTATCTGAGAAACTATCCCAACAAGATCGCTTATCTGGAGAATCCAACCCGCACGCTTGAAGAAGCTCCACTTATTATTGCGGGTTCAGATAAGTATGCAAAGATCGACGCGATCGTACGCGATAATTATTATGCCTATGAGTATATGCGCCTGTGGTGGCCAATGCAGGATTATTGGGACCTAAGTTTTGAGCGCATCAAGTCAGCACTTCTTAATCCAGAAATGCGCCAATCGTTAATGGATATCTGGCTAAATCGAGATTACACTCTTTACGCAAAAACAACAGGAAATCAATTCCTGACCTTGGAAAACTGGCTGCCAAGTGAGCGGATGAGGTTTTATATTCGCAAGGATATCGCTGCGCAGATGTGGCAGCTTAGTTCCGGAGCTCCCTTGGAGAAAATAACTTCTACAGATCCCTATGCAGAAAAAATGATCTCAAAACAGCCGGATTATTTTATTAGCAGAAGCGGTTCAGCTACAGGAGACCTCAATGAACCCAGGGGCATTCATATCGCTCAGGATGGAACAATCTTCGTCGCTGATTCAAACAACAATCGTATTCAACAGTTTTCGCCATCCGGAGAATTATTGAATTCGTGGGGTACTTATGCCAGCATACTTGATGGGGAAGCGCCCGGAGGTACTCTGCATCAGCCCTGGGATGTTGTGACCGGAAAAGATAATTCGCTGTATATCGCAGATACATTCAACCATCGCATCCAAAAATTATCATCAAATGGTGAATTCATAAAAACTGTAGGTATATTTGCACAGGGAACCAGCTCTGATACACTCTGGGGACCAAGAGCGATCGCATTGGATCAAAAAAGTAACGTGTTCATCGCTGACACAGGCAACAAACGAGTGGTTATTTATGATAAAGATTTGAACTACATAACCCAGTTTGGAGGTACAGGTTTTGAGGCAGGCTATTTCGACGAGCCTGTTGGCATTGATGTGTCTGACAAAGGAGTAGTTGCAGTCGCAGACACCTGGAACCGGCGGGTTCAACTTTTCAGTCCTGATGAAAGTGGTTTGGTTTATACCCAAACAGGAGAATTTGATGTGGATGCCTGGTACGGACAAAGCCTCGACAACAAGCCTTATCTGGCGTTCAGCCCAAAAGACACCCTTTTTATAACCGATCCCGAAGGAGGGCGCATTCTTGAATTCTCTCTTTCCGGAGAGCTTATTCAAGGTTGGCAGGACTTTTCAGTTACATCTGAATTGATCAGCCGGCCTTATGGATTGGATTTTGATCAACAGGGAAATTTGTGGGTGAGTGACGCGGCAATGAATGTAATTATGGTATTTAACGTTGATTAATTACAATCATTGTCAAAATCCTGTTATTTCAAACACAATTATTACAAAATTTTTATATCGCGTTGACCTTTCGCAAAACCTCGAATGATAAAATCAGTGTTAAATATGGGAAAAATATCATGATGCGATTTGACCGATTTACCGAACGCGCACAG
>CAZBNE010000069.1:0-10978 GCA_964493155.1 uncultured Pelolinea sp. | reverse complement strand
GATATTTGTTGGCTACTACTTTTTTACAGCGTCAAGTACCTGGGTGAAGATCTTTTCTCCATCCACCATGCCGTAAGCAACAGTATCAATATCCTGAACCACACTGCCATGCGGTTCGGCTTTCTCAGTGATGCTGCGTTTTTTAAAGCGCACCTGAGGCGCGACCAGAACGACATCCATGGGGTCTTTCTCAAAATCCCAAAGGCTCATCCGTAAGCTGTCGATGGCTTTCAACTCAATTTCCCGTCCCGCAGCTTTGGCGGCTTTCTGGATCTTTTCTTCAAGCATGCTGGAGGACATACCTGCTGCACATACAAGAAGAACTCTTATCGGTTTTTCTGCCATTGCGTTATCCTTAATAAACAATTTATTATTAGTTTATATCAGAATTCGATACTATTAAAAAAATCCCTCTCGATAAATATGAGAGGGGTTGTGTATACACACATGCTTATGAGCAAGTAACGGGTATATCGATCGGTCCGAACCACTGGTGGTTTGGTGCGTCAATATAGATTTTCACCCAGTGCGTATCAGTACTGTTAAGCTCCCAATCAAGATGGACGGTCTTGGTGCCTTTTTTGTCAAAAGTGACTGACTTGTGATCAGTCGTCACGCCGTCGCTGCGTTTCCATTGGTAAGTGACTTTTCCCGCTGCGCTGGTGGTAATCTCCGCTTCAATTGAGATGGTTTTAGGACAGACACCGTCATAAGAGGCGGGTGAAGAGGACAGGTCGACGCTCGTAACCGCAAATGAAGCAGACGGTACCTTGATCTGTACATAGACCTGCGCGAACTTGAAACCATCGTTTGCCTGCAGCTTCCAGTAGCCGGTATAGGTCCCGGTTTTTGAAGGTGATTTTAGATCCACCAGGATATCTGTTTTTTCTCCGGGAGCAACATAATCATCCAGCTTGACGGAATCAGGACCGCTCATTTGATCGCCGCTGACAAACACCAATTTGTAGTTCGGATTCCAGGTGCAGGTGCCGATATTCTTAAGTCGCCAGGATTTTGTGAATTCCGTGTCTGGATTGAATTTGGTATTATCGGCTACAGTCTCGCTGACGAAGGCAGCCAGATTGCAGGGCTGCGGTGTGGCAGTTGGCGGATTTATGGGTATGGCAGTTGCTGCCGGCGTATAGGTTGGATAGGGAGTCTGTGTTGCTAGCGGCATGAGCGTAGCCTGAGGTGTCCAAGTGGCCTGTTGCGTTTGAGCGACTGCGTTCAGGACTTGCCAGGCTTGAACGGTCTGCGCCGCATAGGTGGCGACCTGATTATCCACTGTTTGAATCGTAAAGGGGAACACACAGGCTGCGCCAATCGCGGTCAAAGCTAAAACAGCGATAATCAAATTGTTTCGTTTCATTCATCCTCCTCCCGGCTTTCTTTTCGAAGCCGGAAGCATTGACAAAGTTCGACTAGATTGTCGTACTATATAAACGAAAAATCTGAAAAAAAGTTCCTTTTGACAAGTTGATTGAAATAAAAAAATCTATCTCACGCGAATTTCCAAAAATCCTGTCTAAGGCCTGGCATAAATTCTCACTTCATATTTAAACCGAAGAAAAATAAATTCTCTATTCTGCAGGCGGCAAACAGCAAACTCATTAAACCTTTATGGGAGATTTTGAAATCGAAGTATAGTCGGCAGCATATGTCTCTACTGTTGTACGCTTCCGCACTCTTTGGTAACTGGTCCGGATGATGCCTGCCTGCGATGTGCCGAAAATTTGCTAATTATTTTGATCGGCCATCACCTTGCGCATTAAGCCGCCGGCTTTAAAATAGGCCATTTCCAAAGGTGTATCGATGCGCGTTGTCACTTGAAATTCGAACTGGCTGCCATCAGCCCGGACAGCTGTCACTGCAAGAGTTGGCTTGAGTGTACTCTTATCAGGGATCTCGGCGAATGTGAATTTTTCATCACCTTTCAGGCCCAATGATTGTGCATTCTCGCCTTGCTTAAATTGCAGGGGCAGAATGCCCATGCAGGCCAGATTGGTGCGGTGGATGCGTTCAAAGGATTCGGCGATCACAGCACGCACACCCAATAGATAGGTACCCTTGGCTGCCCAATCGCGGCTTGATCCGCTTCCATAAAGTTTGCCGGCCAGGATGATGAGCGGTGTGCCTTCAGCCTGATACCGCATGGAAGCATCATAGATGGCCAATATTTCATTATCCGGCAGATAACGTGTGAATCCGCCTTCCACATCCGGGACAAGCTGATTACGGAGGCGGGGATTGCTGAAGGTGCCGCGCGCCATTACCTCATGGTTGCCTCGGCGCCCGCCGAAGGAGATGAAATCAGCAGGTTTGACACCCAGTGACTGCAGGTATTTCCCCGCGGTCAGTTCAGGCGCGATACGACCAGCTGGTGATATATGGTCGGTCGTGATCGAATCTCCCAGCATTGCCAGAACGCGGGCATTTTTTATCTGAGGTAAGGAACCTGTTGTGGAATTTTCACCCAGTAAAAAACCTGGTTCACGAATCAGGCTGGAGTCCGCTTGCCAGGGATAAATTGCGTCACTGGAAACAGGTAATGCATTCCAGCGTTCATTTCCCTGATAAAGGTTCCTGTAATTCTTGGTATAGATCTCGGATTTAACATGGCTGTTGATTACGCTCTGGATCTCATCCCACTGAGGATAAATGTCTTTTAGGTATACCGGGCTGCCTGATATATCTTTGCCAAGCGGCGTTCTCTCAAAATCAAAATCAATGTTTCCAGCCAGAGCGTAGGCAACAACCAGAGCAGGCGCAGCCAGGAAACTGGCTCGGGCGTCGGGATGGATACGCCCCTCGAAATTGCGATTGCCTGAAAGCACAGCAGCACCGACCAGGTTGTTTTCCCTGACAGCGCGGCTGATATTTATATCAAGCGGTCCTGAGTTGCCGATGCAGGTGGTACAGCCATAGCCCACAATGTGAAAGCCGAGAGTTTCCAGACCGTCAAATAAACCAGCCGAAGCAAGATAGGATCTTACTGCCCGTGAACCGGGCGCGAAACTGGTCTTTACCCAGGGCTTGGAACGAAGTCCCTTTGCGGTGGCATTCTTTGCAAGCAGCGCAGCGGTGATCAAAACACCGGGATCTGATGTGTTGGTACAGGATGTGATCGCCGCGATCAGAACAGAACCATGAGAGAGTTCGATTTCCTGGCCATTGAAAGTGAGCTTCACCTTTTGATTGGCTTGCACATCACTCAGACCAAAACCTTTGAATCCTTTTTCTGTCTTGATGGCATCCTTAAATGCTTGCCCGGCGTTCGAAAATGGAAAAATATCCTGAGGACGTTTGGGGCCAGCCATCACCTGTTGAATTTCACCCAGGTCCACATGCATTACCTGTGAATATTGTGGAAATGCACCGGTATTTTCTCTGAACAAATCTTGTGCCCGGAAATATGCTTCAACCAGCTCTATCTGGTTTTCAGGTCGACCTGTACGCCTGAGATAATCAAGAGTCTGATTGTCCACCGGGAAATAAGTCGCGGTTGCGCCTGATTCAGGCGACATATTGGCGACCATGGCGCGGGTTTCAACGGGCAATTCATCAAGGCCAGGCCCGAAAACCTCCACGAATTTATTCACAACTCCAGATGTACGCAGCCGGTTGGTGAGTGTAAGCGTCAGATCAGTCGGTGTAACGTCTTCCGGCAAATGGCCGGAGAGTTCAACACCCACCACATCCGGAAGCGTAAATTCGCTTGGATAACCGAGCATGGCAGCCAAGGCTTCAATACCGCCAACGCCCCAGCCCAGTACACCCAGCCCGTTTACCATGGTCGTATGGGAATCCGTTCCCAATACGCTGTCCGGAATTATGATCGACCGATTCTTATCATATTTTATTGCGGCAATGTTAGCCAGATATTCCAGATTGACCTGATGGCAAATGCCCAATCCGGGCGGAAGCACAGTGAGGTTTTTATAAGCAGATTGGGCCCACTTTAAAAACGTATAGCGTTCCAGGTTAAGGTCAAATTCACGTTTTTCGTTCATTTGCTGCGCTTCCGGGCAGCCATAGGCTTCAACAGTAAGCGAATGGTCAATGACCAGGTCGCATGGGATGGATGAATTGATCGCTCCCGGATCTTTTCCCTGCCGCTTGAGCGCCGCACGCAGTGCTGTGAGGTCATTCAATACGGGCAGTCCCGTAAAATCCTGCAAAAGTACGCGCGCGGGCATAAAAGGCACCGCAGGACGTTCGCTGGCATCAAAGGCTTTCCAATTTAAGAATGCTTCAATTGCTTCACCGGAGAATCCGCCTTGTTCCTGCTGGCGGAGGCAGCCTTCCAGCAATATTCGCAGTGAAAATGGCAATCGGGATAGATCGACACCTGAACTTTCAGCCAGCCGGGGAAGGCTGAAATAAGAATAATCATTACTGTTTACCTTTAACGTGGCTTCTAAACCTGCAAATTGATTTCTCATGCCTTCTCCAGTTCCCTGTTAAATATTTTCAATGACAGCTTGAGCAAATTCATATGTCCCCAGCGTCACCGCGCCTTCAACCTGTTTGGCAAGGTCGAATGTAAGTTTTCGTGCGCGAATGGCTGCTTCAATACCCTGACGCACTAAGTCAGCGGATTCATGCCAGCCGAGGAAACGCAGCATCATTTCTCCCGAGAGGATCAGCGAACTGGGATTGGCTATATTCCTGCCGGCCAGTTCTTCAGCAGAACCATGGTTGGCTTCAAAGACAGCTGTTCCGGTTTCATAGTTTATATTTGCACTTGGAGAAATTCCCACACCGCCTGACAATGACGCGACAGCGTCCGATATGTAATCGCCATTAAGGTTTGTAGTCGCGATCACATCAAACTGCTGAGGTGTGGTGATGAGCTGCTCGAAAACGACATCGGCAATGACGTCGTCCACCCACAATTTTCCATCGGCTAAAGCCTGCTTCTTTGCCATCTCGGCTGCGTCAATGCCAAGCGATTTGGTAATCTCCTGATACTGGCGCCTGGTAAATGATTCTGCCGCGAATTCACTCTCGGTTAATTCATATCCCCAGTTACGAAAAGCTCCTTCCGTGTATTTCATGATATTGCCTTTATGGGTGATTGTCAGCCGCTGCTTGTTATTGGCGAGCGCCCATTGCATTGCAGCTTTAATAAGGCGCTGGCTTCCCTTTTTGGATATTGGCTTAATGCCAATGCCGCATTCTTCGGGATTTGGCAGCTTTGCATAGTCGCTCGGTTGGTTCTGCTTAAAACTTTCAAGCCACTGGTGGTTTTCAGGAGAGCCAGCCTGATATTCAATGCCGATATAGATATCCTCGGTATTCTCACGAAAAGTGGTGATGTCAATGCCTTGCGGACTGCGGTGAGGAGATGGCAGGCCTTCAAACCAGCGGGATTGGCGCAGGCAAACATATAAATCCAGTTCCTGGCGCAAGTGCACATTCAATGAACGGATCCCCTCTCCAACCGGAGTAGTCAGGGGGCCTTTAAAACTGATCTTGAATTTTTTTAATGCTGCCAATGTTTCTGCTGGCAGCCATTCGCCCGTTTCTTTAAAAGCGGTTTTTCCTGCAGTTTTTTCCTGCCAGATGATCTTTTTTTCTCCATTGTAAGCTGCTTGAACCGCATGATTAATGACCCATCGCGCTGCTGACATGACCTCGGGACCGATTCCATCACCCGCGATAAAGGGGATTGTGACTTTAAAATTCTTGTCTGCTTCCATTAGACCTCTGGAAAAAATTTGTATTGGGTTGGACAATTCTAACATTGAGAGCCTGTATTAAGAAAAACAACCTCTGATATTCTGGGAAACAAAATCCAGAATACGATGTAAATTTGATATGATACCAATTAAAAAGGTAAAGAATTGATGTCAAACAAGAAAGACCTTTTGATGAAAATTATCCCCCAGGTTTTGGAGGATTAAACAAGTTCGTTTAAGAATCTTAATGGTATTTTCGATGAACAATTTGAAAAAACCTGCCATTTGGTAATAAAGTGCCAGGGTAGGGTGATATTTACAGTTATTGGCACTCCGGTCATATGGTAAAGAAATCTCCGCGAATATGTCCAGCCTGAACATGCCGGCTTATTTTCTGCATGCAGGTGATGCCAGCCATGGAGATTTAAGTCTGGTGCGTAAACAAGATGTGGCTATCCTGATCTCGAACAGTGGCGAAACAGCAGCAGGGCTGGCGATCTTACCGCAGCTCATGCGATTGGGTGTAATAACTGTCGCGATAGTCGGCAATACCAAATCGAGCTTGGCATAGGCATGTGATAAAGCGTTACCGCACGACGCCCCTGAGAAGGCTGGGCTATTAAATTCGCAGGTTCAAGCTCCGCGCTGAATGCAATGGCGTTGTGTAACGCGATGATTATGGCGATTGCTGTTGATCAGGACTTTTCTGAGCAGGGTTATCTGAATTGCCATCCAGGTGGAGCAGGAGGAAAGAAATTATGAATAATTTATTCAGAATAAGATGCCTAATTAGTTAGAAAAAGATTTGCATTTATGTGAAAAATTGGATTATTACAGTTATTCAATTGATTGATGATTTTTCACAATTCATCATATTTTTTGAATATGCTATAATCGCCTCATTGGCAAATCCATCTGAGTTTTCAACTTTTTTCTGTAAACCAGGATGATTTATGATGCTAGAACATTTTGGATTATTAATTCAAAAATGTTTGGATTCATTTTTATTAAGGGAGGTGAACTCAAAAAACAATAATCCTTAAATCGAAAAATATTTCCAAAAAAAAAGGAGAAAAAATGAAAAAGACTAGCCTGATTGTAATTTCAATGCTGTTGATAGCCGTTCTGATAGGTTCTTGTACGCCAGCCCCAGTTGAAGCCCCTGCGGAAGAAAAACCTGCAGAGGCAGCGCCTGCCGAGGCAGCTGAGGAACCTGAAGCCGAAAAACCTGCCGAAGCTGAGGAAAAGCCTGTTTTTGCCTCAGTCGTAAAATCGATTGGCGATACCTGGTTCGTGAGATTTGAAGAAGGAGCTTTAAAATTCGGAGAAGATTTTGGCGTGACCTCATTTATGGAAGGCCCTTCAGATGTTGATGCAGCTGCCCAGGTGGCGGTTATTGAAGATTTGATCGCCCAGGGCGTAAAAGTGCTCGTAAATGTACCCTATGGGGTTCCAGAGCATGAGGCTGTCCAGAAAAAGGCGATGGAAGCGGGGATTGTAGTCATTGGTCATGAGGCTGAGACTGCAAGCGGGGATTCTCTGGATTATGATCTGGAAGCATACGAAGTCTGCGGTGCCGGTGAGGAAGAAATGCGCGACCTGGCAGCAGCAATGGGCGAGGAAGGGCAATACGCCCAGTTTGTTGGCTCGCTGACCAATGCCTCTCATAATATCCAGACAGATTGCGGCAAGGCGTATCAGGAAGCCAATTATCCCAATATGGAATGGGTTGGCAAGCAAGAGTCTAAAGAAAGTGCCGAAAACGGATATTCAATGATGAAGGACCTCCTTAAAACCTACCCGAATATCAAAGGTGTTCAAAGCACTGATTCAATTGAAGTGCAGGGTATTGGCCGCGCGATTGATGAAGCAGGCTTGCAGGATCAGATCTTCCTTGTCGGAACTTGCATCGTCGGTGATGTTGGCGACCTGCTGCAGACCGGTGCGGTAGATTACTGTATGCTTTGGGATCCTGCTGATGCCGCTTATGCCTCCCTGGTTGTTGGCCAGAAGGTCTTGAATGGTGAAGAAATTGCTTCTGGAATGGACCTTGGCGTAAAAGGGTACGAAAATGTCACACTCCGCGATGGAGCTAATGGGGCAAAAGTCATAGTTGGCAGTGCCTGGGCCAAGATCAATAAAGATAACATGGACGAAATGAATTTCTAAACAAAAGATAATAACAAAATTGGGTGGTTTATATAAACCACCCAATTTTATTAAAGTTTACAAGACAAGAGCCAGAGAAATATGTCAGAAGAAATCCTGCGGGTTGAAAATATCTGTAAATCATTTTCAGGGGTCGCTGCTTTGGATCAGGTCAGTTTGATGGTTAAGAAAAGTGAAGTCCTGTGTCTGGTAGGTGAAAATGGATCCGGAAAATCAACACTGATCAAGATCATTTCAGGCGTTTATTCGCAGGATGAAGGCGATATTTTTTTAAACCAGAATCATTATAAAAAACTTACGCCAATTGAATCCATAAGGGAAGGGGTGCAGGTCATTTACCAGGATTTTTCTCTCTTTCCTAATTTATCAGTTGCCGAAAATCTCGCCATTAATGAACAATTATCCAGCGGAAAGCATTTTGTAAACTGGAAAGAAATTGACCGAATTGCAGCCAAAGGGTTGTCGGAGATTGGTGTTTCAATTCCTTTGGATGAAGTGGCGGGCTCGCTCTCTACGGCCGATCGCCAATTGATCGCCATTACCAAAGCGATTCAAGCAGATGCCAGGATCATCATTATGGATGAACCGACCACAGCCCTTACGCGAAATGAAATCGAGTCATTATTTAAGATCATTCGGGATCTGAAAAATCGGGGAATTTCCATCCTTTTTGTAAGCCATAAACTGAATGAAATTTCAGAAATTTCCGACCGGGTTGCCATACTGCGCAATGGTAAAAAAGTTGTAGAGCTGGATTCCAAGCATATTGACATTAAAAGTATGGAATTCTACATGACTGGAAGAAAACTGGACAGGAATGAGATCCAGACACAAATCGGATTGGTTAAGAATAATCCTGTTCTAGCTGTCAATAACCTGACATTAAGAAATAAGTTTAAAGATGTCAGCTTTGAACTTTTCTCTGGCGAAGTGCTGGGTATAACGGGTTTATTGGGATGCGGGCGAACTGAACTGGCGCTATCGCTATTTGGCGAGATGCCGGCAGATTCCGGCAGCATTAAGATCGAAGGGAAAGAGGTAAAAATACGGCAGATTCAGGATGCTGTCGACCTGAAGATCGGATATGTTCCCGAAGACCGGGTCAGGGAGGGGCTGTTTATGGATCGAACTATCACTGAGAACATAGCAGTTCCTACCATTCGAAAATTTCTGACTCGGATGCACCTGATTAACGGCAAAGCGATCTTGGAGCATGCTAATACATGGATCAAGCGCTTGAATATAAAGACTCCTACGGGTGAAAATCCGGCAAAGAGTTTATCAGGCGGAAACCAGCAACGGGTTGTACTGGCAAAATGGCTGGCGAGCAGACCGCGAATCCTGATCTTAAACAGCCCTACTGTAGGGGTGGATGTTGGTTCCAAGGCTGATATCCATCAATTGATTCGGGATTTGGCGGGTCAGGGAATTGGGATATTAATGATTTCAGATGATATTCCTGAACTGATGCGAACTTGCGACAGAATCATCCTTATGCGTAACGGCAAATTCTCGGAAGAATTTTCGCATGATGATATTCATGAAGACCAATTAAATGAAGCAATGATTAAAACAACGATGTAAAAATTGATTGCAGAATAGGCTTGAATGATTAAAAAAATCCTAAAATCCAATGAATTCATCACTTTTTCTGTGATCGTCCTGCTGTCTGCGGTGATTGGGTCGCGTAATCCGGCGTTCTTTTCACTTGCCACAGTTTTCGACATTCTGCGGGGCTCTATCGTCATAAGTCTTATGGCTTTCGGAGTCTTGCTTGTCATAATTTCGGGCAATGTTGATGTTTCTTTCGTGGCTATGGCTGCTTTAGCCTCTTATGGAACTCATACGTTCTTATTAAGCCAAGGTTATCAGGGCGGGGCTTGGTTATATTTTCTGATTGCCTGTCCAATTGGTATGGCAGCGGGTTTGCTGAATGGTTTCCTGGTTACCCGCTTTAATTTGCCAGCCTTTAATGTTTCCCTGGCAACTTATACATTTTGGTATGGCTTCATTCGTTTCTTTATCGGTTCCAAAAGAAGTTTTACGTTGCCAGACGGCGCTGCGAATTTTTACAATCAGTTTCTGGTTAAGGTCAAAGATCCTTTTGTAGGTGATTCAGGGCTGCACTTTTCAGTCCTGTTTGTATTGGTGATTGGAATATTGACGCATATACTTTTGAAATACACGACACTTGGCCGGGGAATTTATGCCATGGGGGGGAACCGGGAAGTTGCTGTAAGATCAGGCTTTAATGTTAAATCGATCATGATGATCATTCTAATGATCATGGGTGGATTGTCAGCTTTTGCAGGCATCACCCATAGTTTCTTAAGTCGCTTTTTTGATCCCACCATGTTCTTGTCTCAGAACCTGGATGTTATCTCAGCGGTTATCATTGGAGGTGCTTCCATCACGGGAGGTCGAGGTTCGATTCCAGGAACTTTTATGGGTGTTATTTTGGTCCAATTGATCCACCGCTCGATGATCTTGACTGGTATACCCACTGAATGGCAGGACCTGATGGTAGGGGTACTTTTGGTCCTTTTCATCTCAGTTCCTTTTATTAAGAATTTTATTAAAAATCAAACGGAAACCCATGCAGACCGTACTCTTAGTGAAAAAGAAGAACCTCACCATGAAGATCTCCACGGATGATAAATGAATAAATCAGCCCATATTCTTAAAAAGTCGCCCATTGAAAAGCAAACCCTGATCCTGGTGATCATATTTATTTTGCTGGTTGCTTTTTTTGGAGTTATTGAAGAAAAATTTTTAAATTCTCGCAGCATTTCCTCAATGGCGGTTCAATTACCCGAGATCGGCATCCTTAGTATCGCGATGATGGTACCCGTCATGATTGGAGGAATTAATCTTTCCATAAACGCGACCGCAAACCTGTCGGCAGTTTTAGCGGGCCTCTTCCTCCTTAAAGTAATGCCGATGATAATACCTAATCCCAATCCAGCAGTATTTATTGGTGTGACCATTCTGATTGGCTTACTAACCGGTCTGATTACAGGAGTAATCAATGGCTTTCTGGTTGCTTATGTAGGCGCTCCCCCTATCCTGGCCACGCTGGCGACAATGGGGCTTTTTACAGGCCTTGCCGTTGGATTGACCAAGGGATC
>CAZBNE010000068.1:0-10989 GCA_964493155.1 uncultured Pelolinea sp. | reverse complement strand
CGCAGGCGATTGTCAACAACAATATAGCCCTTATCATCCAGTTCAATCTGCCCTTTGAATAATTCAGTATTGGGTGTATGACCAATAAAAACAAATACTCCATTGACAACCATATCAGATTCTTTTTGGTCCTTCACATTTTTCAGCTGGATCTTTTCAACCCCATCATTACCTTCAATCCTGGTAATTACTGTATCCCAAACAAATTGGATCCTTGGATTTTCGGTCGCTCTTTTTTGAAGGATCGCCCCCGCTCGTAAAACATCGCGCCGATGAATTACTGTTACTGAAGAAGCATAACGCGTCAGAAAGATCGCCTCCTCGAGTGCGCTATCTCCACCGCCAACAACTGCCACCTTCTTATCCTTAAAAAACCAACCATCACAGGTCGCACAATAAGAAACCCCTTTTCCCCTGAATTCGTTTTCGCCCGGAATATTCAACTTATTAGATCTTGCCCCGGTAGTTATCAGAAGAGCCTTTGCGAAATACTCCTTACTATATGTTTTAACCAAAAAGGGATGTTGTGTAAGCTCCACGTCGGTGGCAGCGTCGTATTCCAACCGTGTTCCAAATCTTTCGGCATTTTTCTGGAACAACTCCGCCAATTCATTTCCACCAACACCTTCCGGAAAACCTGGATAATTCTCGATCCGATCAGTCAATGCTGCCTGCCCGCCAATTTCTGTACCGGTTAATACAAGCGGTCTGAGATCAGCCCGCGCCGCATATAAAGCTGCAGCAAGCCCTGCGGGTCCGGTCCCCAAAATGATGATCTCTTCCAATGTTTTTTCTTTTGTCATTAATATTCCTTGTTGGCGTTAACGTAGATATGTTGTCAAGTATCTCTAAAATAATATATCATTTATCTAAACAATGATAAATTTCACATATCAAATATTATAGATTCTTAATGAAAAAAGGATGGAAAAGTGAACCCATTTGAAGGAAAAACCGCATTGATCACTGGTTCTGGGCGTGGGATCGGGAGTGCCATTGCTATATATTTTGCAGAGCTGGGTGCTGATATTGTCATTAATTATATCCATAACCAACAACCTGCCGAAAAGACAGCTGAAAAGATCAGTCTGATCGGGAGAAAAGTGATTGTAGTACGAGCCAATATTGGGAAAAAAGAAGGATTGGAAAAATTGTTCAGCGAGGCAAAAAGCAAGTTTGGAAAACTGGATTTCAATATTTCCAATGCAGCGTCTGGTTTCAATCGACCGGCGATGGAGCAGAAAGAATCAGGTTGGGAGCATACAATAAATGTAAATGCCAAAGCTTTCTTATTTGGCTCCCAACTTGCGGCAAAAATGATGGAAAGTACCGAAGGCGGGAAAATTATTGCGATAACCAGTCCCGGTGCCGATCGTGTTTTACCAGATTATGTAGCTGTTGGTGCCAGTAAGGCGGCTTTGAACGCGCTGGTTAGGTACCTTGCTGTGGAACTTGCACCCAAAAATATCGCTGTCAATGGGATTGCCCCCGGATTAGTAGAAACAAGCGCTTTAGATCACTTTGCTTTTATGGATGATAAAAATATTCTATCCCAGGCTGTTAGAAATACACCGGCTGGTCGCCTGGTTACCCCGAGGGATATTGCAGAAGTCGCTGCTTTTCTTTGCAGCCCTTCGGCACATATGATCCGCGGCCAAATCATCACTGTAGATGGCGGTTTTACGCTGCCAGTGCCCGGATAATACTAGTCGATGGTCAGAATAGCACGCACAGGTGCCCCATCTGTACCGATCAGGTTTAATGGCAGGCAGAACAGGTTGTACTCTCCAGGTTCAACATTGACCAGAAAAGCGTTCTCAAGGATCACAACCCCCGCAGCTAGCAGGATCTGATGGGGTGTTTTCAGATCAGTATATGGGGAGATTGAAAAATAATCTATCCCGACAAATTTTATTCCTTCGTTAACCAGAAAGGCTGCTGCATTCGCATCAATTGCAGTGTATTCACAATCGAAATGGGAAGGATTATTGATCCATTTTTTGGTATTCCTTGTTTTTAGTAAGAGCCGTTCAGTCCCTTTTATATAACCTGAACTTAAGAGAACATCACGAGTGATCACATTCAAGGATTCATCAATTTGAAGAACCTGAATTTTGCCAATGAGATTCTCTAGTGGTATCTTATCCACTGAATATCCACGCTCATCCAGATGAAAAGGTGCATCAATATGCGTCCCTGCGTGTACACCCAATTCGACGCGTGAAACATTGAAATCCGATCCCTTGTTGGTAAAGGCAATCTGTTCTATCATGATTCTTTCATCACCTTCCCATACAAGCGTTTGGTTTGTCAGGGGTAATGTTATATCGAAAATCTTCATTATTCTTGGCTCCTTGGAAAAAATTTTACCTGAAACTCAACCGGATAGATTATGAGAGGGCAATTATTTATAATAGAATCCAGATTAAGCAGGAGAATGATATGCGCAAAGTCGCAGTACTTGGAATCGGACAAACCGAGATCAGTGAACAATGGGACAAATCGCTCCGCGAGCTGGCAGGAGATGCAGTACTCAAAGCCATGCAAGATGCGGGATTGGATTACTTTGATGGACTTTATGTTGGCAATATGATGTCGGCTTCCGCCAACAACCAGCAGCATTTGGGTGCATATATCGCAGATTGGGTTGGGCAGCGCGGCAGAGAAGCTTATCGCCTTGAATCCGCCTGCAGCTCCGGCGCCGCTGCTTTCCGTTCCGCTTTAATCGCTGTCGCCTCAGGCGACATCGATGTGGCGGTTGCAGTCGGGGTGGAAAAAATGACCGATTCCCCTTCGACCGAAATCACAGCAAGCCTTGCCACAGCAGCGGACGCCGATTGGGAAGTCAGCCAGGGAGTATCTTTTGTCGCTCTGAATGCCTTAATCATGCAGCGTTATCTGCATGAATATGGTTGGAAGCGCAGTGATTTCGCCAATTTTTCAATTAATGCACATGCCAACGCCATGCATAATCCTTATGCGCGCTTTCATATGCTTATTACCCAAGAACAATTTGAGAAAGCAGGTGTGATTTGCGATCCGATCACCTTATTGGATGCATCACCTATTGGCGATGGCGCCGCTGCAGTATTAATCGTACCTGTTGAGAAGTTGAATTCCTCACTCGAAAAACCGATTATTCGAGTTGCCGGTTCAGGTGCTGCCAGTGATAGCATTGCCGCCCATGCGCGGAAAGATCCTTTGTGGCTGACAGCTGCAGAACGGTCAGCTAAAGATGCTTATCAACAGGCCGGGATCAATCAAAATGACATCGATTTTTTTGAGTATCATGATGCCTTCACCATCATGGCCGCCCTCTCCCTGGAATCCAGTGGATTTACTGAAAGAGGCCAGGGACCACGTCTGGCACTTGAAAATGAGATCACGAAATTTGGGAAGATTCCGGTGGCGACACTTGGGGGATTAAAAGCCCGCGGACATCCGGTCGGTGCAACCGGTATTTATCAGATCGTGGAGGTGGTTACCCAGTTGCGCGGTCAGGCAGGTGAAGCACAAATAGAAGATGCCCGCTGGGGGATGGCACAGAACATCGGCGGCAGCGGATCGAATATCATTACACATATTTTGACCAATGACAGCTGAAATCAGCATAAAGCTGGAAATTTTACAAAAGTATCGTAACAAGACCTTTTGCTTTTTACCTCACAACCGCCTGTGCAGCAAGCAGGATGCGATTGATTTTGTGAATTCCCGCGGAATAGTATTCTTTTGGCCAATCAAAGGAATCGATTTTCCAAGCCTTTGGGGTGGTACCGCAGGTAACAGGGATGTACCAAACAATCATGATGATCCCGCCCATGTAACCTGGAGATGGAAAGACGACCTGCTTGGTAAGAAAGCCTGGTTTTACGCCAAAGTTCTCAGGCAAAAGAGCACCATCCTTTCACTTGGACTGGTCCCTAATTTTTATGTGCTTTCGCCAAATTATGGGGATCCAGAAGAAGATTATATGATCAGTTATGAGGAAGGAGTACTTAGCAGCGAGGAAAAACTCGTGTATGAGGCGCTGCTTAAGTACGGAGCAATGGATACGCTCCAGCTGCGCAAAGCAGCCAATCTGGCTTCACCCGAGAACACTTCAAGGTTCAATCGCGCTCTTTTGCTCCTTCAACGTGATTTTCGAATTCTCCCGGTGGGAATTGCCGAGAGCGGCGCATGGCATTATGCGTTCATTTACGATGCAGTTCATCGTCATTTTCCTCTGCTTAAGGACGAAGCACATAACATCAGCGAATCTGAGGCTCGGCAGAATATACTGACCTCCTTTTTTCTTTCTGTTGGTGCAGGTACAAAATGTGATATTAAGAAACTTTTTCAGTGGCCTGATTTCAATATAGACAAGTCAATCAGAGATCTTATTGAGATAGGTTTAATAATTGAGGGAGTACAAATCACAGAAAGGGCAGGCGATTGGTTTACAATAAAAGAATTAATTGACTGACTTTTGTATCTTATTTTCCTGATCATGAACCGCTTAATAAATCCTTCACAAAAAACAACATCGTCAATCCTGCCAAATTGGCAGCGCAATCTGGTTCTGATCGCCAAGAACACACCTGTGTGGCTAGCTCAGCTAAGCAAGGAATATCAGCGCGAGATAAACAGGCTGGATCAGATACCGGATGAAGAACTGGAAAAACTGGAAAGTCTGGGAATTACCGGTTTATGGCTGGTTGGTGTTTGGCAGCGCAGCCCTGCATCCAAAAAAATAAAACACCTTTACGGCCACCACCACCTAATCGCTTCAGCTTATTCTATCCAGGATTACAGGATATCGGATAGTCTTGGTGGAGACCACGCATTCAACAAATTTAAAATAAAAGCAGAGAAAAAGGGGATCTACTTGGCATGCGACATGGTACCTAATCACACCGCAATTGATTCCCCATGGTTGATAAAACACCCCGATTGGTATATGAACACCACTGTTAAACCGATATCCTCATGGAAATTTGAAACCCCTGATTTATCCCAAAACCCGGAAGTCTCCATTCACTTGGAGGAAGGTTATTACACACAGACCAATGCAGCCGAGGTTTTTCGATATCAATCTAAGAAAAATGAACAACCGTTTTACATTTTTCATGGTAATGATGGAACAAGCATGCCCTGGAATGATACAGCGCAGTTGAATTATTTGAATCCGGAAACCAGGAAAGCAATGAGAGCGTTAATTATCAATGTTGCCAAAAAATTCAAGGTTGTACGCATGGATGCTGCGATGACCTTGATAAGAACTCATTATAAACGCCTCTGGTTTCCAGACGCTGAAAAAGATGTTGGTATCCTGCCAAGGAATACATATTACCTGACTCAAGCTGAATTTGACGCGTTAATGCCTGATGAATTCTGGAGTGAGGTGTTGCACGATCTATCAAATGAAGCGCCAGATACATTTATTATCGCTGAGGCGTTCTGGTTGATGGAAAAATACTTTGTACAATCACTAGGTATGCATGCTGTATATAACAGCGCATTCTTAAACCGTCTACGTAGTAATGAAAACAAGCAATTGCGGGAAGATTTTTGCGACATTCTAGCAAATGATCCAAGAACTCTCGGTAGATTTGTGAATTATCTGACCACTCCTGACGAAATCCCGGCAGCCGAAGAATTCGGCAAGGGTAAACACTATTTCGGTGTTTGCGGATTAATGGCAGTCCTACCGGGATTTCCGCTATTTGGACATGGTCAGTTTGAAGGATTAACAGAGCAATATGGTATGGATTTTTCCCACCCATTCAAGGATGAACCTTATGATTTGGAGTTTATTGATGAACACAAAAAGCTTATTGCGCCTTTACTAAAGCAACGCTTTCGCTTCTCAGATCCTGATAACTTTATGATGTTCGATTTTATTGATCCTTCGGGAAAAATTAATGAAAATATTCACGTTTTTTTTAACAAGGTACAAACAACCAAGTCACTTATTATTTTTAATAATCAGGATAAAGAGGTGTTCGGAAAAATAAAAAGTTCCACGCAATTGCCAAAAACAAAATTATCTGATCTATCCAATGTCCTGGAAATAAAAAACCAGTCTTTAATTACACTTAAAGAAATCAGATTAGGTAATGAAATGAAAATTCCTTCTGACCTAATTAGATCAAATGGATTGGAATTTGACTTGAAGCCCTTTGATTTTTTTGTTTTTGATATAAGTTAATCCGAATATTGCCTAAGAAATTCCAGGTGATTCTGAAACCGTCCAGGCAAGATTGAAAAATTCCTCGAGAGCGAATCCAATGGGCAGGTCCTGTCCATTGCCAGAAGATCTAACCAGCGCGTAGATAATGGAAAACTTCCACGATAGGATTTAAACCAGAGATTTATGATTCTCAGGTAAGCTGGTGAAAGCTGAAGTAAAAGCTTTTTCTTGTTAATGGTCTGCATAACTTTTTTTGCTATGTCGACGAATTCAAAAAATTCGCCACCACCAATATCAAATACACTATTATTAAACCGCTGTGTGTCAAGGATAAGCATGATCACTGAAAGCAGGTCTTCAATCCAAAGTGGCTGAACGATCGCTTTTCCACCACCCGGATAAGGCAAAATAAAAGGCGCCTGCCGGATGGCTGAAGCAACTTCAGTTGTGAAATGGTCATTTGGACCAAAAACATCTGTCAAACGAAGAATGCAGTAAGGAATCCCGCTTTTCCTGATCTCATCATCCGCAAGGGCTTTTGACCGTAATACAGGGTATGAAGAGCTCTTGTCTGCGCCCACCCTGCCAAGAAAAAGGATGCGTTTGACATTAATTTCCCTTGCAGCGGATATCAGGCTCTGTGTTCCCAGAACATCGACACGATTCAAATCAGCTTCCTGGCCTTGGTGTTCGGCAGTCGCAAAATGAAGAATTGTATCCACATTTTTTAAAGCCGCCCTCAGCCCACGCTCATCATCCAAATTGCATACTGCTATATCCAGCGAAATCTTCCTGGGGAGATTGGGTGACTTGCGATTTGGACGGAGCAAAATACGAATAGGCTCGCGTGACTGGATCAGCTTTTCTACCACCCTGCTGCCTATAAAACCCGTCCCACCCGTAACCAGAATCATGCAGGCGATTATAGCATTCTTGTATTTATGTTATGGCATACATCTTGTAACAGAATCATTGACATTTAATTTTCAATTTAATTATGGATCATAAGCCGACAAAAAACTATCATCTGCCGAACCGGTTTGGTTTTCATTATTATCCTGATTCCACGCATTACACGGAAAAGGATATCCAACTCTGGTTACCGGTGGTAAAAGGAATAAAAGCCCAATGGCTGGTCATCCAGACTCCTATGACACGTGCGGTCCCTGAAGACTTCATTCGAAAATTTTCTGAAAGCGGCATTAACCTGGTGATCGACTTCAATGCACCCTTTACTGACCAGCCTGATTGGCATGACATTGAATTGCTCATGGCTTTGTATGGAAAGTGGGGTGTCAAATACGCCCTGCTCAACAAGCACCCGAATCTGAAAAAAGCATGGAAGAAAAGCCAATGGGGTGATTCTCAATTGATCGATTTGGTGATCAGCGATTTCATTCGATTTGCCTCAATATGCCTTGAAAATAGCATCAGGCCGATTTTTCCATTATTAACTCCGGGCGGCGATTATTGGGATCTGGCTTTTCTTCAAACCGCTCTTCAGAAACTAAAGAATGATGCATCTCTGGCAATTCAAAATAATTTTATTTTGTCGGCGGCTGCCTGGGACTGGAACAGGTCGCTGGACTGGGGTGCGGGCGGTCAGACAAGTTGGCCAAAGGTCAGGCCCTATCAAATTCCCCAGGAAAGCCAGAATCAACTCGGATTTCGAACTTTCGAATGGTATGCGAACATCGCCAGAGAAGTGTTTGGAAAAAGCATACCCGTATTGCTTCTACAGGTGGGGATTTCCAATAATCCGGAGGATTCTGATATCCCTGTGCAATCATCAGGACTTGAAAAGTTGTTAAAGATTTTTCACTTGATTAATGGTGAAAATGTGTATGAAACAATGGATGAATCCAGGCTTTTGGCACCGATATCATCAGATGTCATCGGCTGCTGTTTTTATCTGCTTTCCTCAGATCACCCTGCTCATAAAACTGTTCAATGGTTTTCAGTGGATGGAGTCCGCCAACCACCGGCTCAAGCGATCTTTATCGGTGAGCAGCAAGGCAATGAAAACAAGGTAATTCAAGAATCCATAGAAACTCAACCCAAGCCGAAATTCAGGCATAACCGTTATATCCTGTTAGCAAATGAACTGCAGTCAGAAAAACACGCTCTTTTAGAGCTACTGCATCCGTATATCGAAAAATATCGACCAATAATCGGTTTTTCAATTGCTGAAGCAAAAAAATCAGCCATGATCCTTGCCATCGCACCATCTTTCGGACCAGAACCTCTTGATTTTGAGCAGATCAGGAACGATGGCAGTCTTGTTAATGTCATTCGGTCGCGCGACATTCCCGCCTACCTTAAGGAGTACGATAATGTTTGCTTATGATCAAGCCAATAATTCTCAATCCGATCTTCCCCGCATCACTGTACTTGGTTTGGGGGGAGGAGGCTGCAACACCATCAACCGTTTGTTCAGTTTACATTTACCAGGCATACGCCTGGTGGCTGCTAATACTGACGCATTAGCACTGAATGCCTGTTTGGCCGATGAGCGAATTTTGTTGGGCAAAAACCTGACCCGTGGATTGGGATCCGGGGGGGACCAGACAGTCGGCAGCCAGGCTGCTGAAGAGAGTTTTCGGGAACTGATCGCAGTCATAAAGGATTCCGGATTACTCTTCCTGACAGCGGGCATGGGCGGTGGTACGGGTTCAGGCGCCATACAAATTGCCGCCCGAATCGCCAAATCACTGGGTGTTGTAACCATTGCGATAGTTACCACTCCCTTCTCATTTGAATCCGGTCTGCGGACACAGACAGCATGTGAATCAACAGCCCAGCTGCGCGCGTTTGTGGATACGCTCATTACTATCCCAAATGACCGTCTTAACAGGATCACATCGCGCGAAACTTCTCTCAGAAGCGCTTTTGCGCTTTCTGATGACCTGCTTATAAGAAGTATACAGAGCATCTCGGGTATGCTCCATTCTTCAGGTCTACTAAATATTGATTTCTCGCATGTCTTGCGGTTGATACGGCAGGATGGTGGTTGTTATATTTCAAGTGGAACTGGCAGCGGTGCAGATAAAGTAGATGCAGCATTGCGCAATGCCCTGAGGCATCCGTTACTGGAAGAGATACCAATACAGAACGCCAAAGGTGTAATTGTAAAATTCAGCGGCATGTTGAGCCTTGCTGAAGTACAGGATGCAATCAAGGGTTTTAAAGAAAATGTATCGCCCGACGCGGAAGTGATCACTGCCCTGGAAGAGAATGACCTGCTTGAAGACCAGGTTCAGGTGATGGTTTTGGTGACCGGTATAGGCGCCATTCCAGTCCAGGATCAGGTTGTTTTCAGTCATGAGAAAACTGAGGAAATCAAGACCGCAGCTCCTGCACCAGCCGTTGAACCAGTAAACGCTGGTTATACTCCCGCCGAAGCTTCTCCAGACGATCTGGAAGTTCCAGCATTTATCCGCCGGGGCTATAATCAGGTTGTGCATGCATTCAGGTAAGATGGAAAAAGAAGCTTTAGAGAACGTCAACCAATCAGTTTACATGCGATTCCCCTATCTACGGGGTATTGAGCCGGAAGTCACAGCGATGGAAAATGGACAGTTTTTATTAGTATACAAAGGCACCGCAAGCACAGCTGATGGTCATTCAATGCCAATAGCATTGAGAGTCATCTCGGATAAAGATGGTAGCGGATTAAGAATTTCTTCCTCACATTAATTATTTTTGTAATAAAAGATTTTATTGATCGAATATGAATTCATTTTCAGCTTTATCACATCCAAACATTGCCTTTATTAAATACTGGGGGAATCGTGATCAAACTTTACGCATACCATCCAACGGATCCATTTCCATGAACCTGGCGTCACTTGAAACACGAACCACAGTGGAAACCAGCCCTGAATTTCAATCTGATGGTCTGACACTTAACGGTCGAAATGAGACCGGCACTGCGCTGGAGCGCGTTAAAGCTTTCCTTGACCTGTTAAGGGAAATTAGCGGAAAGAATACCTACGCGCATGTCAGGAGTGAGAATAATTTTCCCGCATCCGCAGGCATAGCGTCTTCTGCTTCAGCATTTGCGGCGCTGGCCGCAGCCGGCAGCAAAGCATTTGGATTGGAACTCTCTGAAAAAGAGCTTACAATCCTCGCCCGGCGCGGATCTGGTTCCGCCTCCCGCTCGATCCCGGGAGGATTTGTGGAATGGCACGCGGGCAAAAATAATGTCAGTTCATTCGCAGAAACGATCGCGCCTGCAGAACACTGGG
The DNA here is from genome assembly GCA_964493155.1 of uncultured Pelolinea sp. Taxonomy (GTDB): domain Bacteria; phylum Chloroflexota; class Anaerolineae; order Anaerolineales; family Anaerolineaceae; genus Pelolinea. The sequence continues at coordinate 573 of CAZBNE010000068.1, read as the reverse complement.
AATTATGGGATTGCGTGGCTGTAGTAAACCAGCAGCCAAAAAAAACCGGTTCAACCGAAGGGCATCAACTGGCGGCTTCAAGTCCATTGCAGGCCGCTCGGGTAAAGGATACACCCCGGCGACTGGAGATCTGCAGAAAGGCGATCCTGGAAAAAGATTTTGATTCGTTGGCTGAGATCATCGAACTGGACAGCGACATGATGCATGCAGTGATGATGACCTCGCGGTCGCCATTAAAGTATTGGACGCCAAAGTCTTTAGAGATCATGCTTGAGGTTACCTCTTGGCGAAAAAATGGCATCCCGGCAGCTTATACTCTCGATGCAGGATCGAACGTGCATGTGATTTGTCCCAAAACGCATGCCAGCCAAATTCAAGCCCGTCTGGGAAGGATCCAGGGGATAATCCGGGTGCTATCGTCCGGTGTCGGATCTGGAGTCCAGATCATCGCGTAATATCAAATTCTTTTTTATATTCCTCCTACAACTACCTTACCCTCTTCCGGTTATAATCCATTGCCGTAAAGGATTATTAAATGAGCAATTCTATTTTGAGTTTGATCGAGTTTATCGT
>CAZBNE010000067.1:0-11003 GCA_964493155.1 uncultured Pelolinea sp. | reverse complement strand
TATGACTGGAGAGCCATCATTGTGGCTATCTTGACCGAGTTTGTCATCCCGGGCATCATCTGGTACCCCGCTTTCAAAGCCTGGGAAAAGGAAGTCTTAAAGACAGAAAAAGCTGCCGGGAAGTAATCTGGCGGTATCTGTTGGTAGTTGCGGGGGATGTGGCTTGTTCACATCCCCCTTTAATTCGCAGGAATTGAACTTATGAAACTTACTTTTATTGGCGCTGGTGGAGTACGCACTCCGTTGGTAATTCAAAGCATACTGGCTTTCCAGAATCGCCTGCCGTTGGATACTGTCTGCATGATGGATATTGATGCTGACCGTCTGGAATTAATTAAGTTAGCTTGTAAACCCAGGCTGGCAAAGGACACGAAATTCAATATCGAATGGACGACCGACGCCAAGCAAGCGATCAGCGGGGCCGACTATATTGTGACAACTTTCCGCGAGGGTAGTCTTGAATCACGTGTGATCGACGAACAGGTGCCTTTGAAATATGGTGTTCTAGGACAAGAAACCACCGGACCTGGAGGCTTTGCCATGGCCTTGAGGACAGTACCGGTCATCCTGAAATATGTCGAAATGATCCGAAAATGGTCACCAAATGCCTGGCTGCTTAACTTCACCAACCCGGCCGGGATCCTGACAGAAGCCATCACTCGCATTGCCGGTTTTGAACACGCAGTTGGTATTTGTGATAATCCCTCAGCCATGCTGCGGGCAGCGGCGGGTTTCTTGAAATTAAGTCCCGAGCAGCTCTTTCCGGAATATTACGGCATCAATCACCTGGGCTGGATGCGCGCGCTTTACCTGAATGGGCAGGATATGATTCCCGAAATGATTCGCGCAATTAAAGAAAACGGCGAATTTTTGGAGCATCTTCCTTTTGATATTAACGAGATCGAGGCATTAGGCACAATCCCTAATGAGTATGTGTATTTTTACTATTACCCCAGAAAATCGGTTGATAACCTGTTGAAATCTGGCCAGAGCCGCGCAATGCAAATCCTGCCATTTAATCAGGAACTGTATGCCAGTCTGAAGCGTATCCGGGATGAAGAAGAAGATCCGAAAAAGATACAATCAGTCTATCTTCATTACCTGGCACAGCGCCACGGTACATATATGACCCTAGAAACCGGACAGCAAACCCAGTTGGTTTCTGAAAGGGAAAAAGAAGACGTACAAGAAGCTGCAAAAGTAATGGATGAATCTGCGGAGGGTTATTCTGCGGTGGCTTTGAATATCATCGAAGCGTTAACTTCGAAACCCAAGGTGATGATCCTGAATGTGCCCAATAAAGGCGCATTACCTGGTATGGCAGATGCTGATGTCGTCGAAACGACTGTTCTGGTGGGCAATGGTGTGATCCGTCCGTTTGCGATGGGAATGCTGCCGGATGCAGATCTGGGATTAATGAAATCTGTCAAGGCGTATGAACGCATGACGATCGATGCGGCGGTAAAGGATTCTTATCCGCTGGCATTAAAGGCATTGACACTTCACCCGCTGGTGCCGGGGTATGACGTTGCGAAAAAGATACTGGATGATTACCTAGCTCAGCATGGGGATTACTTTCCCAAACTACGATATACTAAAATCGATTAGCAGTAATGGAACCTAAAAATGTATGAAATTGATTAGGAGCAGCGATGGCAGAAGAGAAAAAAATTCGCGTCTTAATGGTCTGTGCAATGGGCATGTCCTCAAGCTTGATCGAATCCAAAACAGCCGTTGCGGCTGCCAAGGCGGGTGTGCCTTTTGAATTAAAAGCGATCGAAACAGCCGAAATTTCGCGTTGGGATTTCGCTGAAAATCCGATGGATGTGGTGCTGATTGCGCCGCAGGTTCGCTTCAAAAAGAAAAGCATTGAGGATTCTGCCGGTCCGTATGGAAGCATCGTCCTGAATATCGATACCATTGCTTATGGCATGGTTGACGGGGACATGATCTTCGAGCAGGTCATGGAAGCGATCCGGGAGCGTGACGCGGGCAAATAATCTTTGGCTGGCATTGATCTTCAAAAAATTCGAGCCGGAAAAGTAGGGTATTGATGGTATTTAAAGGTCTGCTTATTGTGGTCAGTGGTTTTTTGTTCATTTTTGCGTCCGGCATCCCCATGCGGCTTATCGCGCGTTTCCGGCCGGATTATAAAAGGGAGGGAATTTATTGGGGGGTGATCATCTGGATCTTGGGCTTTTTTATCAGCACTTTTTTGCAGAACCTGATCCGTCAAGTAGTTTCCGGCGGTGTAAATAATCCACCGGTTGAAAGCCCATGGCCTTTTTTGTTAGGGGCGGTTTTCACAACGCTTTTTGTACAGATCGGCATGTTGATCTTTTTAAAGAGATACCGCAGGAAGGATGAAGATGTGATCAGCGGGGGTTTGGCTTTAGGATTCGGGATTGGGCTGATCGCGCAGGTTTTCACCGGTATGATCCTGATCACAGCCGGGGCAGGCGTGCTGCTGCAGGGTTTTGGCATTACACTGCCATTCGGCAATATCCAGGCCGCAACCCTGGAATTGCTTTCAAAAGAATCGCTGTTTGCTTTGATCGCAGCATTATTATCATTGATCCTCTTCCGTGTTGCGCTTCTCACTGTCAGTGCAGCCCAGGGATATCTGGTGGCCGGTTCCGTGCTCGGAAAGAAATTGAATTTCTGGTTCGCCCTTCTGGGATACAGTGCCTTTACCTGGATTATTTTCTTCGTGCAAATGCTTTTAGGTGAGGAAAACCCTGGACAGGTTTCACTTGGGCTGACCTCAATGTTCACCGCAGTAATCTCGGCTGCTTATTATCTGGGTATATTCATTTTGGTTAATCGATGGTTAAGCAGAGAATTGAGTTTAGCCAAAAAAAGGCTTAAGAGCAAGGAGTTAATATGACCGAAAAAAGAGTTCCTTTATTCACAAGCGGAAAAGATGGACGACCAATGGTCAAAGTGCCCGCCGGAAAATTCCTTTATGGCGAGGATAAGGAAGAAACTGAAACGAAAGAATTCTATATTGACCAGTACCCGGTAACAAATGCAGATTTCAAGAAGTTCGTTGACGAGACTCACTATGCTGAGCCGGCCAGCTGGCGTGACCATACCTGGCCAAAAGGCAAGGAAAACCATCCGGTGGTCGAAGTAAACTGGGCCAGCGCTGCAGCCTATGCAGCCTGGGCAGGTAAACGTTTGCCTACCAATGAAGAATGGGAAAAAGCCGCACGCGGAACAGATGGGCGCACCTGGCCTTGGGGTGATGACTGGGATATTAAGAAGGCCAATGTGTTCTCTGGCGATACTACACCCGTCGGACAATATTCGCCAGCCGGTGACAGCCCTTATGGCTGCGCGGATATGGCTGGTAATGTATGGGAATGGATCGGCGGCGGAAATCCATCGCAGCTGCGAGCCCCGCTGCGCGGCGGCGACTGGCTGGATGGACCTGAAGAAGCAAAAACTTTCCATATTCGCATGCATACCCCGCACCGCAAAAATCCTTTTGTGGGTTTCCGTTGCGTGGCTGACACAGCTGAACCATTAAAATAATCCGAAAGGCATTTTCTTTTACATGACGATATCTACTGAAATCGTGCTGGTGCGGCACGCCGAAACCACAATTATCTCAAATAACCGCATCCATGGACAAACGGACGCCCCCCTGACCGAACCTGGATTAACAGCGGCCAGGCGAACCGCTGAAAATTTCCGCGGGCAAAAATTTGACGCTTTCTATTCCAGTTCCCTTGGGCGAGCCATGAAAACGGCTGAAATCATTGGCGACGCTATCCAATTGCTGCCGATACCTGTTGATGGATTGAGAGAACGCAATTATGGCTGGCTGGAAGGAAAGCCGATCGGGTTATTCGAACCTGACCTTACCGGTCCCGCATTTATGCACCCCATCATTAAATTTGCATTGCGCACCAGCGGAGAAAGCGATGAAGAATTTCCCAGGCGTGTATTAAACACTTTCAACGAGATCTACCAACGCCACATGGGGCAGCGCATTATGCTGGTTGTTCATTGGGGCATCTTAAGCATCTTGACACGCTATTTCAGATATGAAGATATGAATGGCTGGCAGGGTGTTGGTCCATGGACCCCTTGCGGGATTTCAGAGATACATAAGAACGGCTCAGGATGGCAGATCCTCCGTTTGAACGATCACAGCCACTTATAATATGAATAAATAAGGGAAATAATAATATGGCTATGGATACTACCTGGGAGCAAACTCTCTTTCAATTGATCCTGCATGGCGGGAGCGCCCGCAGTTGTGCCAAAGAAGCTACAGATTACGCCGAACAGGGATTGTGGGATGAGGCTGAAGCTGCTTTGCAGCAGGCGAATGAGGAACAAACCCGGGCGCACAAAATCAACACCTCTATCATCACCAAAGCTGCCCGTGGGGAGAATATTGAATTCTCGGTTCTTCTGGTGCACGCGCTGGACCTTCTCATGCTTGCCTGGGCTGAGATCGATAACACTGAACAATATATCCGTATGGCCAGGCGCATTAGCGCATTAGAAACGGAGATAAAGGAATGTCGCGAACAGAAATAGAAAAAATTACTGTAGTCGGCGGGGGAAGCTCATACACTCCTGAATTAATTGATGGTTTTATCCAAAACGAGCCGAATTTAACCGTGGGCGAGATCGCTCTTTATGATGTTGATGAGGAACGCCTCAACATTGTTGGCGGCATGGCGCAGCGGCAGGTACGCTATGCCGAGCTGGATACCAAGGTTACCTTAAATTATGACCGACCGCGCGCGATCGAGGGTGCCAAGTTTGTGCTTTCTTCCATGCGGGTTGGGCATATGGCAGCGCGTATTCTGGATGAAAAAATCCCCCTGAAATACGGGGTGATCGGGCAGGAAACAACCGGCCCCGGTGGCACGCTAAAAGCCTGGCGCACCATTCCGGTCAGCCTGGATATTGCCAGAGATATGGAAAAATACGCGCCAAAAGCCTGGTATATCAATTTTACCAATCCCTCCGGCATTATGACTGAAGCACTGCTCAAACACACCAATCTTAATGTTGTCGGTCTATGCAACAATCCCATCAATACCATTGCTGCGATGGCGGAAGCTTTCCATGTCGAGCCAGGGGATGTTTTCCTGGAATGGATGGGCATGAACCACGTCAACTGGGTGCGCAAGGTCTATATCAAGGGACAGGATGTCACGCAGATCCTCTTTGACAAGCTGGAGGACATGATGAAGATAGAGGAGATGCCGAAGTTTGATGCGGAATTGATCCGAACTTTGGGTGTCCTGCCCACCTATTACCTGCAGTACTACTATTACCACCCGGACCGGGTGCGTGAAGAAAAAGAAGCTGGTAAAACTCGCGGTGAGGTTGTGCTGGAGGTTGAAAAGGACCTGCTTAAAAAATATGCAGATCCGAAAATCCTGGTCAAGCCACCCGAGCTGATGCTACGCGGCGGGGCGCGTTATTCCGAAGCGGCAGTTAACCTGATCCTGTCGCTGATGCTTGACCGCAGGGATGTGCAGATCGTGGTGGCGCGCAATGGCAGCAGCATTGCCGACTTTCCCGAGGATGTATCCGTGGAGGTGCCCTGTGTTGTGGGCGCGCATGGAGTAACCCCGCTTACAATGGGGCATTTCCCCGAGTCTATCCGCGCACTCGCCATTCAGGCAAAAGCCTGGGAATCTGCCGTGGTGAAAGCGGCTGTCAGCGGTTCCCGCAGGGATGCGGTTCTGGCCATGCTGCAGAACCCGTTGGTGCCGGATTACCCCTCCGCCGTAAAACTGGTGGATGAAATGTTGGAAGCCCATAAAGCTTATTTGCCGCAATTCTTTAAAAGTAATAATCAATAGGTGAATAAAAAATGACAAAAATTGACCTGACCCGCAAGATTGATGTACCTGAATGGGTGCATGGGTTGACCAAACCCTCCCGTATTGGTGAGGGACATCTCGAGCGCCAATGGCAGGAGATCGGTGATGAGGTAATGCAGAAAGTGAAGGAAGTTCTGCCGACCGGAAAATATACCCTTGGCCCACACCTGAAGAAATTTGAAGAAGATTTCGCCGCTTACAGCGACAGCAAATTTGCGATCGGGATTTCCAGCGGTACCAAGGCGTTACACATCGCGTTGGAAGCCATGGAGCTTGGGGCCGGAGATGAAGCCATCACGGTATGCAATACCTATGTGGCAACCGCGTTTGCGGTTTCATATTGCGGCGCCACCCCGGTTTTTGTGGATGTCGATCCCAAGACCTATAACATGACCGCTGAATTGGTGGAAGCCAAGATTACGCCAAGGACCAAAGCCATCATCCCTGTGCACCTTTACGGACATGTGGTGGATATGGATCCGATCATGGAGCTCGCCAAAAAACACAACCTGTGGGTGCTGGAAGATGCTTCACACGCCCATGGTGGTTATTACAAGGGCCGCCGGGTGGGTTCGCTGGGTGATGCCGCCGCTTTTTCTTTTTATCCTGGCAAGAATATGGGAGCTTATGGTGACGGGGGCATCATCACTACCAGCAATACGGAACTCAATGAAAAGATCAGGATGCTGCGTTATGTGGGTCAGCGCGTGAAGTTCATTCATGAGGTGATTGGTTTCCAGGACCGTCTGGACGAACTGCAGGCGGCCATGATGAGCATTAAGCTTAAGAACCTGGACAACTGGAATAATCGCAGGCGCAAGATTGCTGCCATCTATGACGAAATGCTGAAAGACACTCCGCTGCAACTGCCTTATGTGGCTGATTATTGCCATCATGTCTATTATTCTTACGCGACCATTACCCCCAGTGAAGAAGAGCGCACGAAAATGCTGCAGTATATGAATGACCATGAGATCGGCGCTTTTGCCATGTACCCAATAATGGTTCCCATGCAGCGGGCTTACGAAGATCTGGGCTATAAGGAATCAGATTTCCCGGTCGGTTCGGAATATGCCAATCGGGTGTTCAACCTGCCTATGTTCGAAACCTTACGTGAGGATGAAGCCCGCGAAGTCGCCAAAACGATCCTGGCTTACTACGATCAGGTCTAACTGACTTTTCCGGGAGGAAAGCATGCCTGAACAAAAAAAACTGACTGTTCTGGGCGGCAGCAGCATTGCCACGCCCTTATTGATTCAGGAACTTGCCAAACGGCTTGACCGGCCGGCCTTTGAGGTCTGCCTGGTGGGACGTACGCGGGAAAAGCTTGAAAAGGTGGCTGCAGCCAGCAGCAAGATAGCAAAGCAGGCAAAAATACCCCTGAAGGTCGGCTTTGAAACGGATACCTGCAGAGGATTGGAAGGCGCGGATTATGTGCTTAACCAGATTCGGGTGGGCGGTTATTCGGCGCGCGCTTACGATGAGCGCTTTCCCAAGCAGTTCGGTATTCTGGGTGAAGAGACCTATGGGCCAGGCGGGATGAGCAACGCGCTGCGCACCATCCCGGTGGTATTGGAGTACTGCCGCGAGATCGAATCTGTCGCACCTCAAGCGCTTGTGCTGAACCTGACCAATCCCAATTCCTATATTCAGTACGCTGCTACGCATTATTCAAAGGTCAACATTATCGGAGTATGTGATTCTCCGGTGGGGATCGGCGAAAATATTGCAGCCATGCTGGGTGTTGCTTATAAAGAACTGTGGGTCGAATATGTCGGCATGCATCACTTTGGCTGGGTAATGAATGTTACTTACCAGGGCAAGAATATGATGCCGGAGATTCTCTCAAAACTGGAACAGGTGTCCGGGCTGCCCGTAGATGCAGATATTGCCCTTGCTGTGGGCGGCATCCCAACCTCGTATTTTAAATATTATTACCATGCCAACCGCGTTTTTGAAAAACAAAGGGACCAGCCGAAGGTGCGCGCAGAGCAGTTGATGGAACTTGAGGCGCAAGTAATGAAAGACTTCGATACCAGCTCTGAAGGATTGCCTGAAGGGCTATTACAGCGCGGCGCGCATTGGTATGGCGCGATCGTGGCACCGGTGATGCTGGCGCATGCCAATAACGCACATGAAGTCTATACACTCAATGTGGTCAATGGCACAACGGTCGGATGGATGCCGGAAGAAGCCATTGTTGAAACTCCCACACTGGTCAGCGCGCACGGATTCACACCCCTATCCCCGATCTCAGCCCCGCCTGACCTGCAGGCAATGGTGCGCTTAAACGCTGCCTTTGAAATGCTGTGGGTGGAAGCGGTTGTGGAAAAAGATTACAGCAAGGCGCTGCGCGCCATGATGCTTAACCATCTTGTGAAAGATCTGGATCAAGCCAAAGCGATCTTGAAAGAGATCTGGAAATAAAAATTTTTCAGCAAATAAGGCTGGAAGTTTGCCAACAAAAATGCAAGCTATCCTTTAATTTTTTACTCTAAAGCATGTCATGCTAAACTCTGCCAGGGTGAAGCATCTCGTTAATTTAATACAATAACGCAGGATTGCGTGAGATTCTCCCGGGCTTTGCCTGTCAGGTTGATAGGGGGATGGAGAATTTTATTTTCCTGTCAGCCGGATAATGACCACGCCAGAAAGTATTAATACAGCGCCAATTATCTGAATGGGAGTGAGCATCTCTTCGAACATGAAATAAGCAACGATGGCAGTGAAAACCGGCTCGCTGGTCATGATCAGGTTGGCCACACTGGAAGGCAGATGCTTCAGGCTGACGTTGTACAGTCCATAGCCAAACAGAGTTGGAATTAATGCCAGAGTAAGGAGCACACCCCACCCGGAGAGAGAGTTGCCCAGCCAAAGAAGTTCAGAAGTATGGACAGCCCCGCCAGGCAGGAAGCGCCCGATCCCCAAATTGGCTATCAGAATGAAAATTGCCGCAAAACCGAAAATATAGAAAAGGGTAGTCCATGGATTCAGTCCGCACTGCGAGGCTGAACGCCCCATCAGGCTGTAAACTGCATAGCACAGACCGGATAATAGTCCAGTGAGGATACCAAGTGCGTTCTGCGCCCAGAGTGACGCATCAAGCGCATTCGCAACCAGAGCACACCCAACCAGGCTGAGGACTACCGCGACGATCTTGGCCAAACCAAGATCTTCTTTCAGGATCAGCCAGCCAAGCAGCGCTGTAAAAGCTGCTGAAGAATAAACCAGAACAGTCGCCACTGCCGCACCGCTCAATGCCACTGAAAGAGTCCATAACGCATTGAATACTGCCAATACCAATCCATATGCTGTGAGATATGGCAGGTGAAGGCGCGCGCCCTTGAGCAGGGCTGGCTGGAAAAGCAAAAAGAAAATCAGTAAAAAGAAAGCGACAAAGAACTCGCGCCAGAAGGTGAGGATCAACGCGGGCAGTTGATAATTGACTGTCAGGTAACGAATGAAAATGGCGGTCAATGAAAGGAAAAGCGTACTGCCGAAGGCAGCCAGATAACCGCGGTTGGCGTGCGATTTGTCAACAAGTTCTGTCATGAAAGAATTCTCTTGGTGTTAATTGAAAGTTGAACAACAAGATTATATGTGTGATTCCCAAAACCGGAAAAAAATAAAAAAAAGGTTACTGACAGAAAGTCGAAATTGACTGATGAATTCTTATTTTCAGCTGAATCGGATCAGGAACACGCTTCCCAAAACCAGCGCACCCCCGATCAGCTGAATGGGTGTGAGCACCTCACCCAGGAGAAAATAGGCGAAAATGGCGGTCAATAAGGGTTCGATGGAAACGATTAGATTGGCTACACTTGAAGGCAGGAATTTCAGGCTGGTATTGAACAGCCCGTAACCCATCAGAGTGGGCAGGATGGCCAACCCAACAAGAACTGCCCAGCCTTTAACCGAACTTCCCAGCCAGAACATGTCGGCTGGTTTCTGAGCACCGCCGGGAAGGAGATGCCCGATGCCCAGATTGGCAGCCAGCAAAATGAGGCTTGCCACTGTGAAGATCGCCAGCAAAGTGCTCCAGGGATTCAGTCCGCGGTTGGATGCCGAGCGCCCCATCAGGCTGTAGGCGGCCTTACCCAGCGCGGCTGCCAGGCCCATCGTTATGCCGAGCGCGTTCAACGACCACAAGGATGGATCCAGCGCATTGGCTACCAACGCGCAGCCTGCCAGGCTCAATATCACCGCGATCACTTTAATCCAGCCAAGGTCTTCTTTGAACAGCAGCCAGGCGAAAACAGCTGTGAAAGCCACAGAAGCATACAGCAGAACGGTTGCCACTGCAGCCCCGTTATAGGCAACTGAGAGCGTCCAGGCGCTGTTGAAAAGCGCCAGCACCACACCATACGCGGCCAGGTAAGGCAGGTGTTTACGCATATTGCCAAACAAGGCGGGTTTAAAGAAAATGAAAACGAGCAATAATGTCAGCGCGACAAAGCACTCGCGCCAGAATGTCAGCACCAGCGCGGGCAGCTTGAAATTTACGGAAAGATGGCGGATAAAAATGCCGGTAGTCGCCAGAAAAAGCGCACTGCCGAATGCCGCCAGATAGCCGCGATTGGTATTTGTGTTAACAGGTTGGCTGGTCATCAATCAAATTTTCCTGAAGGGTATTCAAAACTTGAATTATAAGAGATAAATACGATGAAGCTGTGCACGCTAGTATTTGGCTGAAATAAATTTCTTGATTTTCCCCGCCTGATTATTTCCGCACAGATACTCCCTATCCCCCGATGGTTGTTTTTATTCCGTAACCTTCCACTTGTGTGCGTATCGCCGTGATCTTGTCAGGATCTTGTTCTTCAAGATCGATCAGCGGATACGCCAGTCCCAGGCGTGCGTACTTTCCGGCACCATAGCGGTGGTAGGGCAGAATATCAATCTGTTCCACGGATTTCAATGTGCTGATTAACTCCATGCGCGCGCGGATCTCCGCTTGGCTGTCGTTGATGCCCGGGACCATCACCAGACGGATATGCAGGGGAATACCCTTCTCTGACAGCAATTGTGCGTTGGCCAGGATAAGGTCATTTTCTCTGCCTGTGTATTGGCGATGCAGCTCGCGGCTGGCAAATTTGAGATCGAACAATATCAGGTCAATATGAGCCAGAACCTCATCAAAATGGC
>CAZBNE010000066.1:7657-11153 GCA_964493155.1 uncultured Pelolinea sp. | reverse complement strand
CCAAAATGGAATATTTTTGCGTTTTGGATTAATTTCGAAGGTATTTCATCAGGAGTCAATAAAAAATCAGCTCCAGGTTTTCTAACAAATTCAAATGTTCTTTCACCCTCTTCATTAAGATGAACAAATGCCAATGTAGTACAAGCATTATTTGTCCAAATAATTCCAGAGACATCCACATTTTCATCAATGAAAGTCTGATAAACATACTTTCCAAATTGATCATTACCGATTTTTCCAATAAAAGCAGTTTCTGCACCTAATCTTGCAGAGGTTATTGCTACATTTGCGGGTGCTCCGCCAAAATTTTGGATAAAAGTGTTTATTCCATCATATGGTGTAAAATCAATTAGGGCTTCACCTATACACACGATATCCATATTTTTATTATTCTCTCCATAAATATTTTTATTTATGTAATCCTTCAATTGATGATAATTACAACTATGATTTGCTTTTATCTCTGAAGAAAGCAATTGCGAGAGCTATTGCGAGAACAATACCTTTGAAAATATTCATAGAATAATAGGGTACTGATTCCATGATAAGTCCGTTCTCCATGATTCCCATCAGAAGAGCGCCTAACAATGTACCTAAAGGATTTGCTTTACCAGCTCCGGCAACTGAAAGACTAATAAATGTTGAAGCCACTGCTGGCATCAAATAACCATCCGCAGCACCCATTTGGGCTGATCCTAATCTCGAGGCCAGAAGGATACCACCAACAGCTGCGCAAAAAGCGGATACCACATATGCCAAGGTGCGATATTTATTGACTTGAATTCCGGACAATCGAGCAGCTTCAATATTTTGTCCCACTACATAAAGATACCTACCATGCTTTGTATAATTAAATATCACAAAAGCCAATAGAACGACCACCAACATAATTATGATAATCCATGGGGCTTTTCCCAATTCCCGAAAAATTGGTTCCATCTTTCCTAAAGAAGGTTTACCATCTAATCGGTTAATGCCTTCGGTTACCGATCCTCCTCCGGCGATAGTAATTGATATACCACTAATCGTAAATTGCGTGGCTAATGTAGCTAACATGTCCGGTATTTTTAACTTGACAATTAAGAATGCATTTAAGAATCCAAATATCATCGATACCAGAATTGCTATAATAATTGCATAAAATGTGTTCATTTCATACCAAAAGAACATCATAGCAACAATATTCATTGCTAAACCCGCATTTGCTCCAATTGAAAGATCCATACCATTAACCGAAACAGCAAATGTCATACCAATCGCAATTACTGCACCAATACTTACAGATCGAAGAATAACAATGATATTTTCTGGTGTCAGAAAAACTCCCCACATATCTAATGTAAAGAACAAAAACAGAAAGATGACACCGATGAGAGTTCCCCACTTTGAGATAAAGTCTAAAATATCTCTCGTCTGTATTCGTTTATCTTTTGTAAGATTTGCCAACTGGGTTTCTACTCTCTCATTCACCTTTATTACCTCCTGTAGATAAGAAAAGGATCTCTTTTTCACTTGTATTCTTAGTAACTAATTCAGCGACAATTTTATTTTTATACATTACATATATTCTGTCGGAAATTCCAATTAATTCAGAATGTTCACATGTGGCATAAATGATTGCTTTCCCCTCTGAAGCAAGCGCCTCGATTAATCTATAAATATCCTGTTTAGCACCAACGTCAACACCCTTTGTAGGCTCATCAAAGATAAAAACACCAGCTTTTGCAGTGAGCCATTTACCAACACTTACCTTTTGCTGGTTTCCTCCAGATAAAAATCCAACTTTTCTTGTTTCATTTGGAGTAGCAATGCCAAGTTTTTTTATTAAATTCTTAGCAGCGTTTCGCTCCTTTTTTTTATATATAAATCCCATCCTATTGCAGAATTTTGTAAGACTAGTAATAGAAAGATTAGAAAAAATAGGCTCGTCTAACACAATCCCCTGTTTTCGTCGTTCCTCAGGTATTAAGGCTAGTCCGGATTTAACAGCTTTTGAAGGCGTTCTGGAAATAATCTTCTTTCCATTTAAAAATATCTCCCCTTCAACTACTTTTAGATCTCCAAATAATGATCTACACAGTTCACTTTTTCCAGCCCCTACTAATCCCGCAATTCCGACTATTTCTCCAGAGCGCACATATAGATTAATATCTTGTATTTCTTTATTGCTTGAAGTAAGGTTTTTTACTTCAAGAACAACCTTACCAAATTTGTTTTCTTCTTTAGGATAAGCATCTCCAAATTTTCTACCAAGCATAATCTCAACTACTTTTTTGAAATTCATTTGATTAATTTTTTGATTGGTAATAATCTTTCCATCACGCATAATAGTAATTTCATCGCAAATTTCAAATACCTCTGGTAGTCGATGTGTAATAAAAATAATTCCTACATTATGTGCAGCAAGCTCTTTAATAACTCGAAAGAGTTCATTTGTCTCGGTATTACTTAGCGCGGAAGTTGGTTCATCTAAAATCAAAAACTTAATTTCAGACATAATCGCGCGGGAAATAATCACCATCTGTTTTTGTGCAAGAGATAATTCGGATGCTTTTTTTCGAACATCGATTTGAACATTTAATCGTTTTAATTTCTTGCCAGCCTCTTTATATATATAATCCCAATCAATAAATTGCTTTTTCCCCATCATATTAACCATCTCATTTAGCATTATATTTTCTGCTACTGAAAAGGCAGGGATTAGAGTCGAATCAACTTCTTGGTGAACAATCTGAATACCTAATTTTTGAGCATCATGCGGAGACCTAATGTTTATCGATTCATTATCCAAGTAAATACTTCCGGTATAAGAGGTCTCAACACCGGTTAAAACCTTCATTAATGTTGTCTTCCCCGCTCCATTTGCACCTACAACTGCATGTATAGCACCAGTATCAGTACAAAAATCAACATTTGATAAGGCTTTAACACCAGGAAATTCAACTGAAATATTTTTTGTTGATAAATGAATTTGATTCATGATATTTCTTGTTTTTATTATCTGGTTGAAAAGGCTTTTCAGCCTTTTCAACCAGATTTCTCTGCTTTATTACTATTTGTTCAAAGCTTCCAATTCATCCATCCAAGGTGCAATATAATCTGGAAGCACACCCCAACCTTCAACAACATCCGCTAATGATGCAATTGTTGTTGTGGGCGTAAGATCCTCGACTCTAATCAGACTTACAGGTATTTCATATGTTGCAGGTGTATCCAGTCCTGCCAGTTTATATGCAAGCAATCGTACAGCTGCAACACCCGGTAATGCTTGATCAGGGCCGCATGCTGCCAAGAATACATCAGGATTTTCTCGCATTAAGTTAAGGTCTACATCGCCAACATCAACAGTGATTACCTTAATTTCATTGCGACCTGCCTCAAGGATAGCCTTAAGACCACCTTTAGCGAGCTCATCCCAGGACCCCCACGCTGCATCGATAGTTCCTACCGGATATAGTTGTAATGCTGCGGCAGTTCTTGCATACACATCACCCAT
>CAZBNE010000066.1:0-7647 GCA_964493155.1 uncultured Pelolinea sp. | reverse complement strand
ACAACTGTCTCAATCTTACCTGCTTTTTCATACTCTTCATAAGTGACATTACGTCTATCCAAAGCAGGGGCTCCACCAGGTCCAAACCAAAGTTTTAGTACTTTGACGGGATCTTTACCATTTCCCAACTCTACAATACGATCAAGTGTTAATTTTGCCATTTCCATATCGGCTTGAGAAGTTGCAGTAATTCCTGGTATCGGATTCCCATCTGCGTCATTGGCCACAGTATCAAAAGTAACAATCTTAATTCCCTTATCAACCAATGGCTTTAATAGGTCATATGAGTATTCTGCTTTTCCATGCGAAATCCACATAGCGTCATAGTCTTTTTGGCCAGCTTGAGTAACGGTATCTATGAATTGTGTGTCATTGCTGTTGGTAATAAAGGTATCAACTTGCCAACCCCATGACTCTCCAATGTCGGTTATAACTTTCATAACTAGCTTTGTACCGTCATCAGCGTTTAAATTTCTGATGGCTGCTATCTTTACTGGGTTAGCTTTATCTGTAAATACCGCAGGTATTTCATCACCAGCAGCTACTGGGGCTGGTTCCTCTTTTGCAGGTTCTACCGCTGCAGCAGGTTCCTCCGCAGCAGGAGCTGGAGCAGGGATTTCCTGGGTTCCGCATGCAGCTAAACTTAGAATCGCTAATGCTAAAACAATACTTAATACTTTTTTCATTTTTTTCTCCTTAAAATTTATTTCAACGTTCCTTTTCATCGATTAATTCAGATTTTATTTGTTCATCAAGCCTCCTTTACTACTAAATTGGCGATTAATCATGTTGTGTCGTCTCTGCTACACAAAAGGAAACAATCAAGAAAATTCAGTGGTTATTCAGAGAATTGTTTCATCACAGTTTTCACAAAATTCAGAGCTTTACAGTGCAGATTAATGGATTTAATGTACTGTTTTCATAATTAAAAAGTTGATAGGTAGTATTTTTTGGAATAAACAATGCTTCATCGTTCAACAGCTGGAAAGTCTCACCAGTATCATGAATCAATATACTTAGGCAACCTTTGTCTAAAAATATTACACAATCCCCCTTATGTTTATCGGGATCAGTCATCCGAGCTCCCTTTCCTCCTGCCGGAATGACCATCTCTGCAACATTAAAAAAGTCATTACTAACAATGAATTTCATGAGAACGGGATTTTCTTGCCCACTTATGGCAAGTAATTTCCTGTTCTCGGGAATATGATAAAACATATTGCTTTTCCGCCCTTTTGGTCCATCCACTGGCCAAGAACCCAAGTCATCTAAAATACCGGCACGATCAGGGAGAGTCGTGGGAGTAAACTTCTTGAATTTGTCGTTCATGGCTCCTTTATAGATCTTCATTCTTCCAATAGTGTCGGTTGGGAATGCTTGATCAGCGAAGATCTTAGGGGCTAGAAAAGCAGCAGTTTTTGTTTTAATATCTCCAAAATTGTAGCCAATGTGGGATACACCCTTTGGCATTAATAGTCCTTCTCCCTTGTTTACATTAACAACTTGACCAACTTCTGTATTTAGCATTGTTAACGTTCCATCGAGTACGATATAGACTTCATCACCCGCATGGTAATCAGCTGGACTGAAAAAACTTCCTGGAGCAACTGTATACCAAGATGCAGTAAATTCTTCAGTACTGACATAGATATAACTAATATCGCTGTAATCCATTCCCAATTCAGGTGTTGGATAGATAAAAGGAGCAACAAGATCGCGAGTGATATGAACAACTTTATTCCTTGGACCTTCAACATAGGGATGATTTTGAAAAACACATTTTGATATCATGGCGAATTCTCCTTAATTCAATTCTTGTTAAAACTTTTTTGCACACATCAAAGCTTCCAAAGAATGGTTTTCATAATTAAAGAGTTGATATGTAAAACCTTTTGGAATATAGAGTGCTTCACGATCATTTATTTGAAATGTTTCACCAGTATCATGAATCAGTACACTCAATTTACCTTTATCTAGGTAAATAACACTTTCATTAGGATGCGAATCAGGATCTGACATTCGAGCCCCTTTACCACCAGAAGGAATTAATAATTGGGCTACTGTCAAGAAATCATTACTAACACATACCTTCATAAGAATAGGATTTTCCTGACCAAAAATGACTAACATCTTTTTTGATTCTGGAATGTAATGAAATAAAGGCGATTTCCTTGAAAGCGGACCATCAACTGGCCAGGCCCCAAAATCATCTAATATTCCCGCACGATTCTGTGTTGGGCAAAAATTATATTTTGGGAAATCTTCTGGTTTCATTTTTCCGTTCAGAATCTTCAATCTTCCAGCTTCATCAATGGGGTATCCTTCATCGGGAAATATTTTTGGTGCTAGAAATGCCATGGTTCTAACCTTCTTTTGTTCAAAGTTGTATCCCGAGTGTTTTGCTCCCATTGGCATTAAAAGGGATTCCCCTTCATGAATTTGAACAACTTGACCCGCTTCAGTATTGAGCATAGTCAAAGTACCTTCAAGAACAATATAAACTTCATCGCCCGGATGATAATCTGGCGGTTCAACCCTTCCACCTGGAGCAATATCATATGCGGAGCATGTAATTTCATTTGTACTTAAGTACATGTAACTGATGTCACTGTAATCCATCTTAAATGAATGTGGATCAGGAAATATGAACGAAGCTACCTCATTACGCGTAATAAGAAATGGTTTACTTCTTGGTTCTTCCGTATACGGATGATTTTGAAATACTGCTTTTGATGCCATTATTAGATCCTTTCTTTAATAAATTACTCTAGATTCGCATGTCTTGACATCATTTCTTCTTCTGTTATATTCAACTCTTCTTTTAAAAGAAGAACTGCTGAATCTAAAACAAGAAAAAGTAATTGCTCAAACTGGGAACCCATTGGTTGGATAGATCTGTGATAATTATTTAAATTTTTTGGAGTATATCCAGGGATAAAAATAAAATCATCTGCCTTCTCCTTAATATATGAATCCTTATTTGCTGTTATTACAATTACCTCTGCACCTTTTTCTTTTGCCTTATCAGCCATTACTCTTAAGCTGGCTGTTTCTCCCGATCCTGAGCAAATGAGTAAAATGTCTTTTTCGGTGATAGCAGGTGTTACAACCTCATCAACTGCATAAGCATTTATTCCCATTTGCATAAGCCGCATAGCGAACATTCGAGAAATTAGACCTGATCTTCCCCTTCCAACCGTAAAAATGGTTTTGGCACGAAGAATCCTTTCGCACAATCGTTTGATATCCTCAATACAAATATCAGAAGCAATTTTTTTAAGTTCATCTAAAATTTCAATAACAGTATGCATTGATAAATCCACAATTTATTTGATATTTTTTAATCCACAAGATTTATTGAAATGTTCTGCAATAGAACGTTTATTTTCAAAATCAAGAATTCCACCTCCAACAATCACAATATCTGGAGAACCGGTCATTATAGATTCAAGATTTTTTAAAGTGATTCCCCCCGCAATTGCAGTTTTACTTTTTTGAAGAACCTTTCCTATCTCAACAAGATCCTCAACGGGTCTTTTCGGATTTGATTTAATGTCATAAGCCGTATGTAGGCAAATATAATCAGCGCCCATTCGATCCAATTCAATCGCACGTTTTACATTATCGGAAACACCCAGCAAATCTACCATCACTTTTATTCCTAATGAATGTGCCTCATCAATAGAAGATAAAATTGTCATATTATTAGCCGCTGCCATCACAGTAACAATATCGGCTTTTCTTTCACCCGCCATTTTTGTTTCTAATTTTCCGGCATCCATAATTTTCATATCTGCAAGAACAGTCATTTGTGGAAAGGAATCCTTGATCATCTTTACTGCATCTAAACCATAATCAAATATCATTGGTGTTCCAACTTCAGCAATATCAACCAAATCCTCCAATTCCCTTATCGTCTCAATTGCACTTTCAATAGTCAACCAATCCAAGGATAATTGAAGCATTTTCTAAATTTCCTTATTCCAAGTTTGCATGATATTTCCACAAGGATTCGAGTTCAATATGTTTTTGATTAACAATGATTTTTGATACTGCATCACCAAAAAGCAGTAAGGATTGTTCGAATAAACTTGTCATGATTTGACTGCTCTTTATCTCCCCATCAAGGTTTAGTTTTGTATTGACGGGTATCCTAACAAAAAGATCTGATAATTGACATAATGTACTTTGAGGATTTGAGCCTAACATAACAACTTTCGCATTAAATTTTTTCGCTTTTTTGGCTATGGCTACAGGAATCAATGACTCCCCACTACCAGAAGCAGCAATAAGGAGATCATCAGATGTAATCGCCGGCTCTACTATCTGGCCAACACATACGGTATCAATTCCACAGTGCGCAAGCCTTTTAGCAACTGCTTCGAGCGACAACATAACCCTTCCTACTCCAATAAAAAAGACTTTCCTTGAGTCAAGAATTAATTTTATTAAGGCTTTTACCTGCGTATAATCAATGCTTGATAATGCCAGATGACATTCGGAAACTATTGATTCAAATGTATCTTTGTAAATAACTTCAAAATCATCATTCATGATTTTTATTCCAATTACCAATGATTTTTTCCATTTTTTCAACATTTTCATTAATCAAAGTGCGATTTTTAAAGATCGTGGTGGTTCCGGCAACAAAATAATTTGCCCCTGCATCTAATAGTTGGTTTAAGTTATCAAAACCAATCCGACCATCAACCTCAATGGAAATTGGTTTTTTACATAAATCTATTTGAGTTTTACATCTCCGAATCTTTTTTTCAGCATATGGGACTTGTTCTTCATGTTTTGATGATGCATACCCAGGATTGATTAACATTAATAAAATAAAATCTAACTCATTCAAGAATTCATCTAAAACCATAATGCTCGTAGCAGGTTTAAGTGCAATACCAACCTTTATTCCATTTTCTTTTATTTTTCTTATTAATAAATCAACATGATCTTCAGATTCATAATGAAAACATAATCTTTCACAACCAATCTTTATCATTTCATCTATAAAAAAATCATTTCTATTAGTCATAAGATGAACATCAAAACCTAACTTGGTTTTTGCTCTGAGTTGAGATATGCTATCAAGCCCAATTGGCATGCTTGGGCTAAAGTGTCCATCAAGAATGTCAATGTGAATCATATTAAAACCAGCGTCTTTTATGCTGCTTACACTTTTTTCAATATTGCATAAATCCGTACAAATTAATGATGGCAGAATATTTTTGATGCGCTTTTTTTCCATTTGACCTAATCCTACATCTTATAACTACTAGAAAAATTTTTATGCTATCGTTTTATATGCAATCTGTTGGTTTTTATAACCTTGTTGGTATTATTTACCCTGTTTCTATCTTGTTTACTAAATTTTTTTTTGGTTTTGATATAGTATATTACTTATTTTTTGGCTTGTCAATAGTCTTTCTTTACTTGTTTTTTTATTGGTTTTGCTAGGTCTTTTTAGTTTTTACTGTTATTATTAATGCTCCCTTGCCAAATATATAAAAATCAGTAAAATATAAACAATATATTTTATAAAAAAATATAGGGATGGGAAAAAATCGAATATGTTAACGAATGATCGAAGAAATAAAATACAAGAAATTATCATTAGTCAGGGTAGTGTGAGGGTTACCGATTTAGCTAAAACCCTTAACGTCTCAAAAGAGACAATAAGAAAAGACTTGCAATTCTTACATGATGGGGGATTGATAATTAAAGAGTTTGGTGGCGCAACAGCTTCAAGCGAAGTTGTTGAGCGTCCAGTATATGAACGAGAAAAAGAGAATCCTGAATCTAAGATATCTATTGTACGATACGCTCAATCTTTAATTCCAGGAAATAATGTTATTTTCGTAGATGCTGGTAGTACATTATTTTATTTCACCAAATACATGGCTTCAGATTTGAATCTAACGGTGATCACCAACTCATTTAGAGCGGTGGATTTATTAGTAGATTCACACAATATTATATATTTTATTGGAGGGGAGATATCTAATAATACGATGTCAACTTTTGGTTTATGGGCTGAACAAACACTCGGTACGATAAAAATCGACATCGCATTTTTAGGTACTAGTGGATTCCAATCTTGTTCAGGACCAACCTGTAAACACTTCTCTGATGCTCAATTCAAGAAGCATGTCGTGGAAAAATCCGCAAAAAATATTGTACTAGCTGATAGTTCAAAATTTTCTTCAAGTGCTATTGTTCAATTCGCTTCATGGTCAGATATTGATTTATTAATTACGGATTCAAATGTCCAAAAGGATTCATTATCTCAACTAAGAAATTTAGTGGAAGTTGTCACTGTAGATATTTAAAATATATTTTTGTGTAGGATTTAATAATTCTTGATCGGAAAATTACTTTCTAATCAAGAAAGAATTTTATGATATTTTTTCTTCAAATTTCAAAACGACTATATACACCAAAATTCAAAACTATCTGCGGAAGGCAAAAAGATACTCGAAAAGTTAGGTGAAGCGTCATAAGAAATGGAGGGTAAATGACAACAGTATAAATCATATTAATATTAGGGATAATAATTTACGCCATAAGCAAGGGTGGGGAAAAGTTTTTTGACAAGTATGGGGCAATGAACAAGTCCGGTAAGTTCACATTTTGGGATACTATCGGCTTGGCGGTTACAGTCATTTTTTAGTTGCGTCAATTCTTGTTACCATATTAGCGTAAATTACCCCAGCCAGAGTAACGGATTATTTTAGAAACAAAAGCCAAAATGGCAAAATCAGCCTATGAACAAAACTATGACGCACCGTGGAATCGAACCCCGAACCTACTGATTAAGAGTCAGTATTCAGCTAGTCTACTGCGTGATACAGCGTCTATTGTGTCTACATAGAGCACAAAATAAGGCAAAAATCGTCTATTGCGTCTACTGTTTCTACCCTGTTTCATTCCAATTGCATCTAAGAAAGCGTCTGTCAAGGTATTTCGTATAAATTTGCTCCTTTATTAAGGTTGTTTTTATTGGGCAATCCTTAATCGATGCATCTAACCGTGCTCAGCTTGGATAACACAATCCCAGGCAGGTCATTTCATGACCAGGCACACTATAAGATCCGGTCTGCTCCAAGACCTCATCACACGATCGGTCTCCTTCCACCAGCAATTGGGTCAGGCTCTCAGAGCTTTTGATTGGTTTTGCCCGTAGTTCTCTTGATAAGGTTGATCCCGTTTCCACATATAGTAGATCACTGTCAATAACCGTCTTGCCACAGCTACCCTGGCCGCTCGACGCCCGCAGTGTACTGCCAGATGTTCGTGTACCATATACCATTTTGGATTGACCCGGCAAGTTACAGTAGCTGCCCGCACCATGGCTGTGCGCAGATAGCGCGAGCCCTCTTTGGTGATATGTCCATGCTGCACCACCGCGTCACTGTTGTGAACCTTGGGTGTCAGCCCGGCCCAACTGCACAGGGATTTGGGAGAGTTGAAGCGACTAATATCCCCAATTTCAGCCAGGAGGATCATTGCGATCAATTTACCCACACCCGGCATGCTCATCAATAACTTCATCACCTGAGTTTGCACTTCATCGAGTGTGATCCCTTTTTCCAGACAGCGGATTCGCTCACTTAGATGGTCGATAATAGCCAGGTGATCACTCAC
>CAZBNE010000065.1:0-11465 GCA_964493155.1 uncultured Pelolinea sp. | reverse complement strand
GAACAATAACGGGCTGTTTCCGATCCGGATCCGCCCCATGGAAGAAGTTTCCTTAATTCCTGTTTTCACTGACAGTTTCCTGCGCTTCATGCCCTTCATGATGGCTGTCACCGGACTTGAGGTTTCCCGCAGCGCAACACTGCTGGCCCAGGGGCGCCAGACCAGCCTGACCAACTGGTGGATCATCCTGACGCATGGCGCGAACATGGCTCTTTCTATTTTCCTGCTGCGTGCCTTCCCGCTTATCACGGCAGAAGGCTTCAGAACGCTGCCCTTGCCTGCGAATTGGGACTTTGCCCGGATTGAAACAGGCGTCAACACAGGCCTGAGAGTGATCATCATCCTCAGTTTGGTTGGAACGGGTGTCGAGATCATCCGCCGCTTGGTCCGGGAGGCAAAGAATTCAGCCTGTTAGTGCGTGAATTAGGATATGAGAGCAGATAATATCCTGTCTGCTCTTTACAATTTCAGAGCGCTATAATCTGATTAATCGGATTTCTCTCATAAACAGCACGTTGGTTGTTTTGATCAGGAGATGAAAATGAGTGATATGGACAAAAAAGAGATGGTCGTCAATAAAGAAAAAGCGGCCTTGAACAAGCGGCTGGAATCCATGGCCTGGGGATTATTCTTGATCATGCTGGGCGGTTTTGCCTTTGTGCCGGAAGAGACAATTCCCAAAGGCGCCTGGTCGATCGGCCTTGGGCTGATCATGCTCGGTCTGAACCTGGCGCGCTACCTGAACAAAGTGAAGATGAGCGGCTTCACCACAGTAATCGGGGTTATAGCACTGGTGGGAGGTATCGCTCAGTTACTGGGATTTCACCAGCTTGAAGATGGCATTCTGCTAATCATTCTGGGTGCCTATATTATCTTAAAGCCTTTCTTCGACAAACGTGCGTTGTTCGGCAAGGCTGAAGAGGGATAAACCAGAGATTTCCTAAAAGATCGAAAGCAGCGATTTAAATCAATCCGCACGGGCATGGTTAATCCAGGAACCTGGCGAACTTCACTGCCGCGCGCGTGATGGTATATTCCAGCATGACCAATCCCAAACCAGCCGCGCCCGAGAGCGCGAGGATGGTCGTTTTGCTCAAGGGCTGGGCAAGGGCGAACATTCCGCTGATGTTAGCCTCCAGTGAAGGGTCCTGCCAGGCGATCACTAAAGATGCGGTGCAGGCTATCGCGAGGATCAGCGCCGTAAAAAGGCCGCTCTGCCGTGCCGTTTTTTCAACTTCAAGCTGATCAGAATTTTTTGCGCGCAGTCGCATGCCCATATAATACCCGCCGAGTGGCCCCATGATCACGTTGAAAGCGGGAACCCCCATAAAGAAGCCGAACATGCCCACCGAATAGAAGAGATAGACCAGCACCGGCCATATCAGGGGCACACGCAGGGCATTGTGAACCCAAGACCGCAGCAAGAGGATGTCCGCCAGCACACCCAGCATGAATCCCCCCAGGGCAAAATACTGGATGGTGTCTTCAGGTACAAAAGGCAGGCTACCCCACCAGCCGGCCAGCCCAAGCAGGATCGGGAACACCAGCCCGACCATTATCATCAAGTAAAGTCTCTCCATGCCAGCCAGCATGGCGTTCAGTGTCGTATATTTCCTGGTTTTACCCGGCATATTTGCTCCGCTCCTGATCCGCTTTAAAGCAGGTCCGTTATCGTTTTATATAGAACATAAGCACCGAAGCCTGCGATCGCCGTTCCCGCCAGGCGGTTGACCCACACCATCAGGCGCGAGTTCACTTTATCGCGCAGCAGGCTGACTGCGGCGCTCAATGACAGCCACCACAAGGCTGAACCGCAGAATACTCCCAGCACCAAAAGAAATGCGTTCAAACGGTAGATCACGCCTGTTTGAACGCTCATCCCGCCGAAGATCGCCACGAACATAAAAATGGTCATCGGATTGCTCAGGGTCAGCAGCAGTGTGGAAAAGTAATTTCCTCCTGCATTGTCCTTTTCCAGAGCATGTGCTTCAGGTCGGGGTGCAGTTCGAAAAGTTTTAATACCAAGATAGATAAGGAATCCGCCGCCCAAAAAGCCCATCCATAACTGCTGCCTGGCCAGGAAGTCAGCCACCAGTGTCAGACCGGCAGCCGCAATGCTGCCGTAAATCGCGTCCGCTGAAGCAGCACCCAGGCCGCTAGCCAGTCCGGATTTAAAGCCGTTGGCCAGTGTGCGCCGGATGCACAGCACACCGATCGGGCCGACCGGCGCTGCGATCGAAAAACCCAGCACAAGTCCCTTAATGATCAGACCGATAGGAGAAGTTCCTATATCCATTATTCAGTTCTAACCTTTTTTTCAAGTACCAGACCATCCTCACCGCCCTGGTAATAGTGCGACCAGATATCGGTTTGTGTATAGCCAAGCTTCTGGTAGAGGGCAATGGCCGCTTCATTTCCCCGCCGTACGGTCAACTTGACCAGCGGCATTCCCAATTTCCGTTCACAATCACTCAACAATGCTTCTGCGATACCGTGCCGGCGCCATTCAGGCAGTACACCCAGCGTCATGATCCAGCCGGCTTGTTCAGCGCGGTGCGGATCTCCGGCGATAAATCCAACCATCTCCCCATCGACTGAGGCTTTCAACCGCACTACGCCGGGGAAGACCAGCACGCCCAGCAGTTCCAACATAGGCCAGGAATCCGCCCCAAAGCAGACCTTTTCGAGCTTCTCAAGTGGTTTAAGGTCGCGCCATGTGGCGGACTCGATTAAATATTTGCGGATATTCTCAGACACGATGACGAACATTATACCTGCGATGGCAGCAGCCTCCCTTGACGTCTTCATTAAGCATGCTTACAATTATGGTGTGATTCCTTCGGGGCAGGGTGAGGGAGCAGGTCTCCCGATTCCCGATCGGTGGTGATAACCCACGAGCGCTGACCAGCGTAGATCCGGTGCAATTCCGGGGTCGACGGTAAAGTCCGGAAAAAAGAAGGCACGCATGTTGAAACACTCTGTCCCGAAACTGATTTGTTTTGGGATTTTTATTTAATGAAGAATAAAGGATTTGATCTTAAACGCTGGAGTATTGTGTTCGCCCCGCTCATCTTTTGGGCTGCCTGGGAGATCCTGGTGCGGCTGATGAAGCTGCCTGCATTTATCCTGCCCGCCCCCGGACAGGTGGGGGCGCGTTTGTTGCGCGCGCTTTCAGACGGCACATTATTACGCCATACAGCCACCACCTTGCTTGAAGTGCTGATCGGATTGGTTGCCGGTGTTTTCTTTGCCACGCTTCTGGGATATCTGCTGGCAAAGTCCCGCCTGCTTGAAAATTTCCTCCAGCCTTATCTGGTTGCCAGCCAGGCAGTACCCACTGTTGCCATCGCTCCGCTACTGGTAATCTGGTTTGGTCCGGGCATACTGTCAAAGGTGCTTATTTGCTCATTGATGGTTTTCTTTCCTGTGCTAGTGAACACGGTTGTTGGCCTGCGTGCTGTGCCGGATAATCTGCGCGACCTGATGCGCTCGCTGCGCGCCTCCCGCGTGCAGATCTTAACCCTGCTTGAGCTTCCGGCTGCGCTGCCTGTGCTATTGGGCGGCTTGCGTATCGGCGCCACACTTTCGGTCATCGGCGCGGTGGTGGGCGAGCTGGTGGGTGCGGACCGCGGGCTGGGATTTCTGATCAATGTCGGGCGCGGGCAGTATGACACAGCGCTGGTCTTTGTGGGTGTTTTTACACTCATCGCGCTGACATTGGTGCTGTATGGCATGGTGGTGCTGCTTGAAAAACGCCTGCTTCTCTGGCAATCTGATAATTAAATGAGGGTCATATGGAATTAAGGACAAAGATCTTTCGAATGGTTATGCCGCTTCTTCTGCTTGCGGGTTTGGCAGCGGGTTGTTCGCCAAAAAAGACGGATGTCATCCGGCTGCCGGTAGGGTACATCCCCAACGTACAGTTCGCGCCGCTGTATGTGGCCATTGAAAAGGGCTTTTACCGCGATGCCGGTCTGCAGGTGGAGATGGATTACAACATGGAAACGGATTCAGTCGCGCTGGTTGGGGCAGGCGAACTGCCGTTCGCGGTGGTTTCGGGCGAACAGGTGCTGCTGGGCCGTGCACAGGGACTGCCAGTGACCTATGTCATGGCCTGGTATCAGCAGTTCCCGGTGGGAGTGGTTTCGCTGGCGGAAAAGGGCATTAAAAATCCCGCGGACCTGCGCGGCAAAAAAGTTGGCATCCCCGGGCTTTACGGAGCCAGTTACATTGGTTTTAAAGCCCTGCTTAATGCCGGCGGATTGCAGGAAAGCGACCTGACCCTGGATTCCATCGGCTTTACCCAGGCGGAATCCCTGGCGGATGACCTGGAAGATGCGGCGGTTGTGTACGTTACCAATGAACCAGTCAAGCTGCGCGCCGAAGGCTTTGCTGTGGATGTCATCGCGGTTTCTGATTATCTGTCCCTGGTCGCCAATGGACTGATCGCCAGTGAAAAAATGATCGCTGAACAACCGGATGTCGTGCGCGCCATGGTCGCTGCCACTTTAAAAGGTATCGAGTATGCGGCACAGCATCCCGATGAGGCCTTTACTATCTGCGAGAAATATGTGGAGAACCTGGCAAACCTGGCCGCTGAAGATAAAAACGTACAGCGCCAGGTGCTGGCCGCTTCCATTGAACTCTGGAAAGCAGACCACCCGGGATTCTCTGACCCGCAGGCCTGGCAGAACATGCATGACCTGCTTCTACAGATGGAACTCTTGACACAGCCGCTGGATGTGAATGCGGCTTTCAGTAATTCTTACCTGCCTCAGGATCATGACTGATCTATCCGCTGCCATCCGCCTGAATCACGTCGGCAAGACCTTTGATGACCAGAATGGTTTCCTGGAGACACTCAGGGATATCCATACCTCCGTTCTGCCCGAGCAATTCCTGTGTGTGCTGGGACCGACAGGTAGCGGTAAAACCACCCTGCTGCGCCTTCTGGCTGGCCTGGACCTGCCCACCAAAGGATCTGTTGATTTTCAGTCAAACGCCCAGCCAAAAGTGGGATTGGTCTTTCAGGAAAGCAATCTTATGCCCTGGCGGAGCGTGATGGAAAATATCCTGCTCCCTTTGGAACTGCGCGGTGTGGATACCGCAGAAGCACGGCGGCAGGCAGCCGAACTGGTGGAACTGGTTGGCTTGCAGGATTTCACGGAAGTCTGGCCGGCTTCGCTGTCGGGCGGCATGGCGCAGCGCGTGGCTATCGCGCGGGCGCTCATCCAGGACCCCGACCTGCTTCTGCTGGATGAGCCTTTCGGTGCGCTTGACGCACTGACGCGCGAAAAAATGGGCAGCGAACTGCTGCGCATCTGGCAGGCGCGCCGCAAGACGGTGGTTATGGTCACACATTCCATTTCCGAGGCGCTGCTGCTGGCTGACCGGGTGCTGGTGCTCAGTCGTCTGCCTGCAGAGATCGCCCTTGATCTGGATATCAATTTGCCCCGCCCGCGCACAGAAGAAACCCGCTACTCCCCCCGCTTCCAGGAACTTTCCCGCCAATTGCGCGACGCTTTGGCATAAGTGTGGTTTAATAGCTGAAATTTTTAACGAGGTGAAGGCATGCGGCTATTAAAGGAACGGATTCTCTCCCAGGGTCAATATTTGGGCAATGGTATTCTCAAGGTTGACTCGTTTATCAACCACCAGGTCGATCCCCAACTGATGGATTCCTGCGGGAGGGAGCTGGCTTCTTTTTTTAAAGATTCAGGCGCCTCACGCGTCCTGACCGCCGAGATCTCGGGCATTGCCCCAGCGCTCATGACAGCCAAATACCTGGACCTGCCGGTAGTGTATGCCCGCAAGAACAAGCCTATCACCATGCCCGACACGGTCTATCTGACGGTTGCCCCTTCGCATACCAAAGGTGTGATGTCCGAGCTGATCGTCTCGCCGGATTACCTGCCCGCTAATGAGAATATCCTCATCATTGATGATTTCCTTGCCAGCGGCGCCACCATCATGGGCCTGGTCAGGCTGGTCAAGGCCGCCGGCGCGAACCTGGTGGGCATCGGCGCTCTCATCGAAAAAACCTTTGAGGGCGGGCGTGAAGTTCTGGAAGAGTTGAATGTGCCTGTCCATGCACTGGTTTGTATCACCCGCATGGATGAAGACCACATTGAGTTTCAGGAATAGCAGTCTCTGTTAAAGTGACCTAGTAAAAATCATTGGATAGTAAATAACAGGGATCCTTGCTGGAATCCCGTTCTGAACATCGAGTTAATTGGCCGACCCGGCTTTGACAGCTGTATCTCAACCCTTCGGGAAGCGGCACTGTTCATTAAACCTGGTCGATCACCATCACGCCCCTGGCGCTCAGGAACTCCTTGATCTGCCTGTAAAGCTGCTCATCTCCAAGGATCACATTCAAAACCAGATTTCGATCATTGAACGTGAACCTCAGAAAAAACAACATAAGCTCCGTACCGCAGTTGACTTCCAGAATGTCGCTGTATCTGGCGGAGCGGCGGAAGAAGAGCTTGTAGACCAGATGGTCTTCAAACAGGATCAGCCTCGGCTTCTGGACATTTTGGGTGATGGTCGCCTGGTCAACATTCCTGATACCGCCGTAAGCATCCACGAGCGGTACATTAAAACCACCGGTCGGGAGTTTATCAGGCAGCCTGGCGCTGAAATCACTGTCGCGCACCGGCCGAATGATGATGCGGTAAATGACCCACAAGGCGATCAGCAGCCCGACTGCTGCCGAGATGATGGCCAGCCAGAACTGCACAGACTTAAAAGGCATGTTGCCTCCCTGTGAAACCTGTACCGGGCGCCTGCAAGCACGCCCACTGAACCGTGTTCACATGCTTAAGTGTACTACCGGCCAATCCAGCAACAGATTATCAACCATTAACTTCAGGTTGGCTCCCGTCAATCGCTGCAGGGCATGCTCCAGGGCGGCCACCGCTCTGGCTGCGGTCTTTTCATCTACCCTTGTGGCAATTGCCCTGACCTGTCCGGCAAAGTCCGGATTCGACAGCGCCGAGTTGTTTTCGGATGCGGTCAGCCACACATCATGCCATATTGAAAGCCAGTGTGTCAATCCATCCCGCAGGATGAACTTGACCTCATAGCGCCCATAGGATTTGGGAAATTTTTTATCGTAATAAGCCAGGCGGATTCTTTTATTTCCTGAAAGCAATTCCAGGAAGTCGGCCATCCATGCGCCGCGCTTTGCCATTAAATAGTCATCTTCAGCCAGCCGTATGGCATAGCCGGGTTTTCCGCCGGAAACGCGGGCGATCAGATTTGCCTTATCCGCGTCAAGGCCTTTTTTTGTGATGAGCGCATCAGCCAATTGGTCTGGCGCCTGTGTCCTCAGCCGCAGCACCTCACAGCGTGAAACGATGGTCGGCAGCAGGTTCTCGGGCTCATCGGCTGTTAACAGCAGGATAACGCGCGGATTCGGTTCTTCCAATGTTTTGAGCAGCGCGTTTTGGGCGGAATCGGTCGCTTTTTCCATGCGCATCAGCAGCGCCAGCCGATATGGGCTTTCATAGGGAGCCAGCGCCAGCGGGCGCTGGATTTCGCGGATCTGCTCGATCTTTAATGATTCGGCGATCGCCATGCAAACGGCATCCTGGGGATTCTGCACCTGGTCTGCCTTGAGTGAACCGCCCGGGATGATCGGCAGGGAGAACGAGAACAGGTACTGAAGGTCGCGCACATCCTTTACTTCAAGGTCATCCGCATCCGCTTTTGGGTAAAGGCAGAACAGGTCTGGCTGCTGCATGCGGACGATCTGCGTGCAGGTGCGGCAGCTGCCGCAGGGCACGCCGGGTGCGCTTGGAGTGGGGCAGTTGATGGCCCGGGCAAAGTTCAACGCCAGCGTGCGCCGCCCGACACCCGTTGGGCCGCTGAACAGGTAGGCGTGGCGCAGCCTGTCCGCCGCGATGTGCTGCCGCAGCATGTCCGCTGCCCAAGTATGTCCGATCAGATCCCAACCCATGCCTGCCATTGTAGCCCATCCGCCCCGCTTTGACAACAATATCACCGAAATCATGCTGTTCCGGGTTTTTCCAGGTTCTTACTTGCAGAATTAACTGCTTGAGGATAATATAAGCCAACTTAATTATTCTTGTGGGAGCCTTTATGCAGGATATTCTGGAACGTTTCATACGCTATGCGAAGATCAATACCCGATCGGATGAAAGTGTCACCGACCGGACGCCTTCTACCGAGAACCAGTGGGACCTGGCGCGTTTGCTTGAAAAAGAACTTAAAAACCTGGGCATGCAGGATGTGCTATTAAATGAAAAGTGCTTCCTCACTGCCGAACTGCCGGCCAATACCGACAAGAAATTGCCCGTCATCGGCTTTTTGGCGCACATGGATACCAGCCCGGACTTTAGCGCAGACAGCGTCAATCCGCAGATCATCGAGAATTACGATGGCGGTGACATCCCGCTGAAAGGCAAGCCGGGCATGCTGCTTTCACCCAAAAAATTCCCCGCCCTGCTGAAGTATAAAGGTGAGACACTGGTGACCTCAGACGGCACCACGCTTCTCGGCGCGGATGACAAGGCCGGCATTGCCGCCATCATGAACGCTCTTGAATATATGATCGCCAACCCGGATTTCAAACATGGGACGGTCAAGGTGGCTTTTACACCCGATGAGGAAACCAGCTATGGCATTGGGCATTTTGATGTGCAGCGCTTTGCCGCCGATTTTGCTTATACCGTGGATGGCGGCGAGCTGGGTGAAATGGAGTTCGAAAATTTCAACGCCGGGCGCGCTTTTGTGATCGTGAACGGTAAATCGGTGCATCCCGGCTATGCCAAGAATGTGATGGTTAACGCCATGCTGGTGTTCTTTGAGTTCAACAGCCTGCTGCCGGTGGAGCAGCGCCCCGAATACACCGCAGGCCGCGAAGGCTTCTATCACCTGTGGAAGATGTCCGAAGGTTCAGTCGAACATGTTGAAGGCATTTACCTGCTGCGCGATCACGACGCCGCCAAATACGACCGGCAGAAGCAGATGATTCTGGACTGCGCTGACTTTATGAACAGGAAATACGGCGCCGGTACGGTCGAGATCCGCATCGAGGAGCTCTACCGCAACATGCGCGAACAGCTGGAACCGGTCATCCATATCGTGGAAACCGCCCAGCAGGCCATGCGCGACCTGGGCATCATGCCCATCACCAATCCCATTCGCGGCGGTACCGACGGCGCGCGACTGTCTTTCAAAGGCCTGCCCACCCCCAACCTGTTCAATGGCGGCCATAATTTCCACGGGCCTTACGAATTCCTGGTGGTTAGCAGCATGCGCAAAGCCTCACAGGTCATCCTCAAGATCATCGAGTTGTACGCCAAAAAATAGTTCCAAATCCTTGTTCTGGCTTCCAGGATAGTCTTTTTTTGAAGTACAATCAATTCCCAAAACCGGGATTTTACGGGCTCGCAAAAGGCCGTTTCCATTCCTTCATTAAGTCCTGAGCGCCTATCCCAGGTGAATTTTTTTAATTACCAAAGGTCGCAACATATGAAGAAAAATAAGAACATTCCACTGATCATTATGGGTTTGGGGCATATCGGCAGGGAAGTCCTGCGGCAGCTGATAACCGATGGCGAAAAAATCCGGCGCCTGGCCGGTGTTACGTATAGCGTCATTGCTGCGGCTGACAGCCGCGCGCTGGTTGGCAACCGGGATGGGATGGATCAGGATCTTCTTATCAATATGCTGGCGCATAAGGAAGCAGGCCGGCCCTTACAGGACTTTCCCGGCGCGCTTCCGCTGGATGCGCTTCCGCAGTTTTTCGCGCCCGGCACTCTGATAGCTGATACCAGCGCTTCTGCGGGCACCGCACCCAATTTGCACCTGGCGCTTGAAAAAGGCTGCGCCCTCGCCCTCGCCAACAAGCTGCCTCTGGCGCTACCCTGGCAGGCTTCATCGTCATTATTTGGCAACCCGCGGTTGCGCTATGAATCAACAGTTGGCGCCGGACTGCCGGTCATCGCTACCCTGCGTGATCTGCTGGCAGCCGGCGACGAGCTCACAGCCATCGAAGGCTGCATGAGCGGCACGCTGGGCTACCTCACCAGCCAGCTGGAAGAGGGTGTCAAATTCAGCGACGCGCTCATGGGCGCTTTCCGCCTCGGCTACACCGAACCTGATCCACGCCAGGACCTGGGCGGTCTGGATGTGGCCCGCAAGGCGCTCATTCTGGCCCGGACTGCCGGAATGAATCAGGAAATGTCTGATATTGCCCTGGAAGCGCTTTACCCGGCTTCACAGGAAAACCTTGGCGTTCAGGATTTTTTTAAGGCTCTCCCCGAGCTGGACGCCAGTTATCAACAGCGGGCAGCATCCGCGCGCGCGGAGGGCAAGGTGCTGCGTTATCTGGCGCGCGTCACACCGCAATCGATCACGGTTGGGCTTGTTCCGCTCCCCGCAGACAGTGCATTTGGCGTCCTGCATGGCACCGATAATCATTTCGCGTTCCACACCCGCCGCTACAATGCCTCGCCGCTGGTCATCGCCGGGCCGGGTGCCGGCATTGCCGTGACCGCCGCGGGCGTGATCACTGATCTCAACCATCTCGCGGCTTCGCGTTAAAGAGGAAGTGTTATGGAATCAACGGAAAAATCTGGAATTTTGGTGATGAAATTTGGCGGCACCTCGGTTGGCAGTGCTGACGCGCTGCGCCAGTCCGCCGCGATCGTTGCGCAAGGTGTAAACGAATGGCGCCATGTGGTCGCGGTGGTTTCCGCCATGACCGGCATTACTGACGCGCTTTTGGCGTCGGCTGCCGCTGCCGAAAAAGGCGACGAAGATGCCTATAACGCATCCATAGACAACATCCTGCGCCGCCATCTTGAAACGACCGCCGCCCTCCTGGACGAAGGTCCTGCGCGCGCGATGCTCGAAGAGCATATTAACGGTTTCATCCAGGAACTGCGCGCGTACTGCCACAGCATCCGCGTGATGGGCGAGGTCACCGCGCGCGGCATGGATACCATTGCCCCGCTGGGCGAGCGTCTGAACGCCCGCATTTTTTCGGCGCTGCTCAGCCAGATGGGCCTCAAAAGCTGCGCTGTGGATGCCAGCGGTCTGATCGTCACCGACAACAAATTCACCAACGCCGCGCCGCTGATGGACCTCACGCGCGAGCAGGTGCAGACCAATCTCCTGCCTTTAATGCAGCAGGGGCTTACCCCGGTGGTGACCGGTTTTATCGGCGCCACCGCCAACGGTATCACCACCACCCTGGGGCGCGGAGGCAGCGACTTTACCGCCGCCATCCTGAGCAGCTGCCTGGACGCGGACGAGGTGTGGACCTGGACGGATGTAGACGGGGTCTTGACGGCTGATCCGCGCGTCGTGCCCAATGCGCGCGTCATCCCCGAGCTATCCTACAGCGAAGTGGGCGAACTGGCTTATTTCGGCGCCAAGGTGCTGCATCCCAAGACCATGCGCCCGATCATCGAGCGCGGCATCCCGCTGTG
>CAZBNE010000064.1:0-11478 GCA_964493155.1 uncultured Pelolinea sp. | reverse complement strand
ATCTCGAGAGTTCCAAATCTAAACAGTCAATCTGTTTGCCAGAACTTGTCAACTTTCAAGCACAATATTTATATCATTTTTGTCAAGAGCCGTCAATTTATTTTCAAGATCAATTATCAATAAAAAAACGATTATCATTGGCACTCTTAACTAATTTACAACCTGTTTTATAATAGTTATAAAAAATAACTAATGTAAATTACCACAATAATCGAATAATAGAAAAAAATGGAAGATGCCGAGAGGATTCAAAAAAAAGCCCAATTAGTAGTTGAATTATTTTGGCAGACAGTTCCGCCGATTTGGCATGCAACCCGTGCTATCACTCATCGAACTGCTGTTGATCAATTTCATATGACAGCTTCCCAATTCCATACGCTGCGAAGAATTGCGGAAGGAAATTCATCTGTCAGCGATTTGGCAGATTGTATGCACCTCAACAGGTCCAATATTAGCCGATCAGTTGATGATCTGGTGAAATCGGGTTTGGTTAAACGTGAGCAGGATTTACAGGATCGAAGAAATATAAATCTGCTTCTAACAGAAAAAGGGAAAGATATGATTCAATCATTCCTTGTATCCAATGGAAAAAAAATGATTGAAAAATTTTCCCAGCTTTCTGAAAGTGATCTGGATGAAATATCAAAGGGTTTGACCGCGTTAAAGAAATTATTTGTAAAAAAATTGAGCGAAGCAGGTAAATGATGAAAAAATTAATAAAATTTATCTCCTATTTAAAACCTTACTGGAAGGAATCTGTTCTTTCAATAATCCTCCTGATCATAACAGTTTTTATGGACCTGGCAATTCCGCGATTGATTCAGCGAATTATCGATATGGGTATCGAAAAATCAGATTTGCAAGCGGTAATTTCAACCTCACTTGTCATGTTGGGGATTTCATTTCTCAGCACCTTGTTTTCGATCGGAAATAACACCTTGTCAGTAAAAGCAGGTGAAGGATTTGCCCGTGATCTTCGTGCTGATCTTTTTATGAAGATTCAAAGATTTTCATATGGCAATATTGACCGAATTAAAACCGGCAATCTGATTGTGCGCCTTACCAGCGACATAATGATGCTCCAGCAGACTTATCGGATGAGCTTGCGAATAGGTATTCGCGCCCCCTTGATGATGATTGGAGGCATTATTCTAATGTTTTTGACAGATGCCAGCCTCAGCTTTCGAATTTTACCGGTATTACTGCTTACTGGTTTGGTAATTGGCATCATGATCGCAAAAATGGGTCCTGTTTTTATGGTCATTCAAAAGAAACTCGATAATCTAAATACAGTTCTTCAGGAAAATATTGCTGGTATCCGGGTTGTTAAAGCATTCGTACGTCAAAGCCATGAAGAAAGACGTTTTGAAATTGTCAACGAAGACTTTACTGTGATTAATGTAAAAATATTACAGATCATTTCCACGATTTTTCCTGGCTTGACACTACTGGTAAGTCTGGGCACAATCATCGTGATCTGGTTTGGCGGCGCGCAGGTGATCAGTGGTTCTTTATCTGTCGGTCAAATTGTCGCTTTTACTAACTACCTGGCGACAACCCTTGTGCCCTTAATGATCATGGGGATGCTGGCAAGTGTGATCGCTGGTGGCATTGCTTCTGCGGAACGTGTTGACGAGGTGATGACAGAAGTACCCGAGATCAAGGAAAGACCTGGAATGGCAAAACTTCCCGAAAAAATTCAAGGGAAAGTTGAATTTGAGAACGTCGGTTTCTTTTACAATGGCAATTGTGAAGAAAAAGTTTTAGATGGGATCAACCTTAAGGTTGATCCAGGCCAGACAGTGGCTATTTTAGGCGCTACTGGATCAGGGAAATCAACGCTTGTGAATTTGATCCCGCGATTTTATGATGTCTCGGAAGGGAGGATATTGATCGATGGTGTCGATATCCGCGAAGTCGAACAAGATTCCATTCTTGCGAATATTGCCCTTACACCTCAGGAGACAGTCCTGTTTTCGGGCACGATAAGGGACAACATTGCTTATGGCCGCCCGGATGCAACTGATGAAGAAATAGAAATTGCGGCAAAAGCTGCCCAGGCTCATGAATTTATTTTAGGTTTGCCTGAGAAATATTCAACTTCTGTTGCTGCGCGTGGAGTTAACTTGTCTGGAGGTCAAAAACAGAGAATCGCGATTGCACGTGCCATACTCCTTAAACCTTCGATTCTCATCCTGGATGACAGCACCAGTTCAGTTGATGTCGAAACCGAAGTCAGGATTCAAGATGCACTGAAAAATATTTTGAAAAATACCACTGTTTTTATGGTTGCGCAGCGGATCAGTACTGTACTAACTGCGGACAAGATTATTGTCATTGAAAAAGGCAAGATTGCGGCTGAGGGGACTCATAAAGAATTGATGCGATTGAGCAGGATATATAAAGAAATTTTTGATTCTCAGCTTGGCGAAGATGATTATTTTAATTCTGCCGGTATCAACCGTCAGATAGTACCAGGAGAAAAATAATATGGCAGAACAGCAATCGCAACCAATAAAATTACGCGGAAATCCCCAGCATCGCGGTCCTGGGATGGGTATGAATTTTGAAAAACCAAAAAACCTTCAAAGAACGATAAAGCGCTTGCTTGGTTACTTGTTGCCGTATAAAACGACCTTGATTATTGTTTTGATCCTGGTTGTATTATTTACTTTTGCGGGATTGCTCGGCCCTTATCTCACAGGTGTTGCAATTGACAGATATATTATTCCAAAGGACCTGGCAGGCTTGGGACGAATTTCACTAATTATGCTGGGAGCTTATTTTGTTTATACCGTTCTTCAGGCATTCTCAGGATGGCTGATGGCCGGGATCTCGCAAAAAGCATTAAAACTATTGCGGAAGGAACTTTTTTCTCATTTGCAGGAATTGTCCTTAAGTTTCTTTGATAAAAATCAGGCTGGTGATCTGATGAGCCGCCTGACAAATGATATTAATGCTATTAATCAGGCTGTTTCACAGAATGTCACCTCGCTGGTCGCGAATATATTGTCACTAATTGGTATTTTGGTTGCGATGTTTGTTCTAAATGTATGGCTTTCACTCGCTACGATCCTGGTTGTGCCATTAATGTTCTGGTTTACGACTTTTGTTGCGAAATACACGCGTAAGGGATTCCAGAGGATGCAGAAAGCCCTTGGTAAATTTAACAGCACAATTGAAGAAAACATCAGTGGATTGAAGGTTGTCAAAGCTTTTCGCCGCAGTGATTCAGCTATCGAAGTTTTTCGTAAAGACAATCAGGAAACCTATGAAGCAGGCGTCTATGCTCACACCTATGCATTCCTCTTAATGCCGCTGACAAACCAACTGGGCAACCTTTTTATCATTGTACTGGCAGGGCTGGGAGGTTTTCTTGCGATCAGGGGTTTGGTTACAGTTGGTTTGATTGCAGCATTTATTGGTTACAGCCGTCAGTTTTTGCAGCCTGTCAGGCAGCTTTCAGAAATGTATAACTCTCTGCAATCAGCATTGGCAGGTGCGGAACGTGTTTTTGAGATCATGGATACTCAACCTGACCTGCAGGATTCAGAAAATGCGATTGAACTTAAAGATATTAAAGGTTTGGTTAAATTCGATAATGTTAAATTTGGTTATCTGCCAGATGTACCTGTATTAAAGGGAATGAGTCTTGAAGCTTGGCCTGGTCACACAATTGCATTAGTAGGCCCAACAGGTGCAGGTAAAACCACTATGATCAATCTGCTTTCGCGTTTTTACGATGTGGATTCCGGCAGTATTAGTGTGGATGGGCACGATATACGTAAAATAAAAATCAATGAGCTGAGGCGTTTTTTGGGTATTGTTTTACAGGATACATTCCTTTTCTCGGATACGGTTATGGAAAATATTCGCTATGGTCGGCTTGAGGCGACTGATGAGGAATGTATTAAGGCTGCAAAGATGGCGGAAGCAGACCATTTTATCCGACAGTTGCCAGACGGTTACCAGACAAAACTATCTGAACGCGGCAGCAATCTAAGCCAGGGTCAGCGCCAAATGCTTGCCATCAGCAGGGCTATTCTTGCGGATCCAGCCATTCTTATCCTGGACGAAGCTACCAGTAGTGTTGATACTCGTACTGAGGCGCGCATCCAAAAAGCGCTGCTAAGGCTGATGGAAAATCGTACAAGCTTTGTCATCGCGCACCGCCTCAGCACGATCCGTGATGCAGACCATGTGTTGGTGATCAATGACGGAAAAATTGTGGAAGAGGGTAATCATGACCAATTGATGGCTAAGAAAGGTGTTTACAGTAACCTTTATATTTCCCAATTTAAAGGTCAGGCAACTTAATTCAGGAATTAGAAAGTAAATTCAAGACAGAATTGATTTTTTTATTGTAAATACTATCAAGAATATGAAAGAAAAATTATAGTTAATGCGTCTGATTCGTGATTATGAACCAAAAAGTGAACTAAGCAGGCAATTCCGTCATGCTTTGATCATCACCTTGTCCGGCAATATCCTGCTGGCGATTGTTAAAAGCATGGCTGCGCGCATGAGCGGTTCATCAGCGATTTATGCTGATGCGATCAATTCAATTTCGGATGTGCTTTATTCTGTTCTTCTGGTGATCGGCTTATTACTTTCCCAGCAGCCACCGGACTTAAGTCATCCACAGGGACATAGCCGTATTGAGCCTTTTGCCTCTTTGATCGTTATTATCTCAATGGCGGTTGCTGGAGCTGAAGCCATCCGATCATCAGCTATTCGTTTTTTTGCTGGTGGCGCGTCGATCGCCTTGGATTGGCCGTCATTGGCTTTAATACTCGGTATTTTTATAAAAGTGCTTATGTTTACCAGTGTGAGCAGAATTGGAAAAGCGATTGACAGCCCAGGTCTAGATGCAGCTGCGCGTGATAACTTGAGTGATGTTTTTACTTCTCTTGCTGCTTTTTTGGGGATTCTGGGATCCAATTTTGTTTCACCACTACTTGATCCACTTGCGGGTTTGTTTGTTGCGCTTTGGATTTTTAGAAACGTTTGGACAACTGTGAAGGAAAATATGCGTTATTTGACCGGCGGTGGTGCAGATGAGAGCATGCGCCAAAAACTCGTCACTACTGCCCAGGCTATTGATGGCGTGGAGAATATCCACCAAATCATCACAGATTACGCAGGTCCTAAATTTGTAGTTGAGATGCACATTAGCGCTGATGGCGAGATTTCGCTGAATAAGTCACATGCGATTTGTGAAAGGGTAACTGCGGCTTTAGAAAAGATACCAGAAGTGGATCGAGCATATGTGCACATTGAACCTAATGGCTATATCAGAATGTAAAAGATTTGAGAGAAAATGAACAATCCATTAAAAAATGATCCCAGTTATGTCGATCATAAATCAAGGCCAGACTTGGCTGGTGAACATCCCCTCGGTGACCGATATCAGGAATATGTATTTATTATTTTTTCTCTCGCAGTTTTGATAGACCATTATTTGCTTGGCTGGGCTGCGAATTTACGAAGTTTTGTTCCATTTGGTATACGGCTTCCGATCGCTTTATTTTTTATCTCCTTTGGTATATTCCTGTCGTTTTCAGGCATTCATACGATATTTAGTGAATACACAGAGCAGCCACGTATGATCTCAACCGGACTATTTTCTTTCGTTCGGCATCCTGTTTATCTGGGCGCTTTACTTGTCTATATTGGTTTGCTCGCTTTCTTGCTTTCGCCTTTAGCGTTGTTAGTGTTTATTGCAGTTTTTTTTCTATATGATTGGCTGGCTCAGGATGAAGAAGCGCGTATGCTGAAATTGTTTGGTCAGCAATATGAAGCTTACCGTCAACAGACCCCCAAATGGTTGCCATGCCTAATTAAACGTAATAGTTCTGAAAGATCCAATTTATCATGATGCGTACTTAAAAAATAATTACAGTGGTGTGATCAGTAAAAGGGTATGGTCAAGTAACTCGATTGGTTTATATGCCAAAGGGTGATCAATCATATCAAATAATTGTTTGAGAATATTCATCGATAAAGCCATAATCCAATTCAATAATCCTTAAAATAAGGCAGAGGAAAGTCTTACAGTCCGAAAAACGAAGGACTAATGTTCTCATATGAGTCTACATTGAGAGGAATCATGTCCGATTTAATGTGATTCAATGCTGCAAGCACCTGTTCTCTTGAATCGATATTTGCTCTAAGATTTCTTATATGATACATATAAATAAATATTCTTTTACTTGTTATACTGTAGAAAAATAAGGAGGAACAAATGAATTGGTTAGCTATTCTAGTTGTAGGTCTTGTTGCCGGTTTTTTAGCAGATAAAGTAGTTAAAAATACATTTGGTTTACTTGGCGATATCCTGATTGGTATTGCGGGCTCCTTTATTGGTAGCTGGGTGTTCTCTATTCTTGGCATTTCTCTGGGTTCAGGTTTAATTGGGGAAATCATTATTGCATTTATTGGT
Organism: uncultured Pelolinea sp.; assembly: GCA_964493155.1. Classification (GTDB taxonomy): domain Bacteria; phylum Chloroflexota; class Anaerolineae; order Anaerolineales; family Anaerolineaceae; genus Pelolinea. The sequence goes on along the minus strand of CAZBNE010000064.1, from coordinate 5,036 downwards.
GCTGTTCTGCTTTTACTGGTCATCAATCAATTCAAACGCAGGAAATAATCTTTCTTTGTAATGCGCAATATCGCCGCTTTTATATAGCGGCGATTTTTTTTAAATAGAAAATTGAATTCTCTTAAGAATCGAGAAAATTCTTATGGCAAAAGAAAAGTTTATGAAGCGTATGTAAAAATCCAAAGATTATTTCAGATTGCTTTCGGACTTGTTATCTTCTGCAGTCGCCTCAAAAAATCTGCTTGAAAGAGACAGAATTCGCAAGCAGTTCATGGAGTGTATCATTTTGGCTGTTTCCGGGGTTAACAATTGCCGTTATTGTTCTTATTTCCATACACAGGTTTCCCTGAGAGCCGGCCTTATTAAAGAAGAGATAAAAAAAGCATTGGTAGGAGATTTTAATGGAGCCCCCAAAGAAAGATTGGCTGTTCTTTACTTTGCGCAGCATTATGCTGATTCTGTGGGAAATCACCATTTAGATACCGTTCAATTTTCAAAAGATGCCTCTGGCGAAAAAATCTCAGGTGATTTTGGCATATATCTGTGCCATTATAGTAAGAAATGCGTGGGGAAATACTTTTGATGCGTTTCACATGCGGATTTTTAGATCACCTTCATCTGAAAAAACAGTCTGGGATGAAATGGTTGTGATTTTCGGTCTATTTTTCATGCTTCCTTTTTTTTCGAAAAACATTTTCATCAAAGATTGTCTGACTGTAATAATGTCCTTGTGGGGAAGTGAAGAAACATATGGTTTACCTGATGTGTAAACATCCATCGAGGTTTTATTAATAAATCGCCAATAGTGTGCCCTTGGTTTTAAGTGTTAAATAAATCAAAAGGAATGAGGGCAAAATGAAATTAAAAAATCGACCAATCCGAAGCAGGAAGCCATTTAAATTTTCGACACCTTTGTATTTTGGCGGCGCCCTTTTGGCAATAATTATATTGATTGTTTCTTTTAATATTGACTTTAACCCAGTCGGAATAGAAGTAGATGTAATGCCAGATCGCAGCCATGTTCCCGAAGGAACTGATCCGGGACCTTATAATACAAATCCACCGTCTTCCGGCGCCCATTATGCCAATCACTTCAGTTCGGAATTCTTTAATGAAAATTCTTATGAATTTCCCGAAGGTTATCTCGTTCATAACCTTGAACATGGCTATGCTATTTTCTGGTACAACTGCGAACTGATGAATGCTGAAGAGTGTTCATCGCTTAAACATGAAATTCAGGGTGTGATGGAAAAAGCAAATATGTACAAAGTGATTGCATACCCCTGGTCGAAAATAGACATGCCGGTAGTCATCACCTCTTGGGGACGAATGCTCGGTATGGAAAAATTCGATCCAGGTACGGCACTAACCTTTGTAAAGAAATATCGAGAAAAATCACCTGAACCCCAGGGTGATTAAAAAAATGATCGATGGAAATTTTCATCTCTATTTATAATCTTAGAGAATATTTTAACTGCTTACTTGAGTGAGAAAGTCATTTGTAGAATTAAGACCAATTAGATTAGCTGGCTTGGCTAGAGGTTAAGCTACAGTATTACTCTTTAAATACAATCTACAATGTTAAGAGTTTCCATTTTTTTATTGATTGAAGATTGCTGAATATTTCAACAATTATCTAAACAGAACTTTGTCTGACAATTAAGATATAATCATGCTGTCTACTACAGGAGCGGCATATGGCATCGCTTTTAGTTAAAAATGTCCAGTTGTTGGCAACCATGGATGGTGCGCGGCAGGAAATAGAAAACGGGGGCCTTTATTGTGAGAATGGTTTCATAAAACAGGTGGGATTATCTTCCAGTTTGCCCCAGACAGCCGATGAAGTGCTTGATCTTACAGGTTACCTGGTTTTACCGGGATTGATCAATACACATCACCATTTTTACCAGACGCTTACCCGTGCGGTTCCAGCTGCACAGAATGCCAATCTTTTTAACTGGCTGAAAACCTTGTATCCTATTTGGGCGCGTATGACGCCCGCGGATATAACTACCTCCACAAAAACTGCATTAGCTGAATTGGCGCTATCTGGATGCACAACAGCTTCTGACCATCTGTACCTTTTCCCCAACAGCTCACGACTGGATGATGAAATCATTGCCGCAAAAGAAATGGGTTTACGCTTGCATGCGTCTCGCGGCTCTATGTCGCTGGGAGAATCCAAAGGTGGACTTCCGCCGGATTCTGTGGTTGATACTGAAGAGGCTATACTTAAGGATTCTCAACGGCTGATTGAGCAATACCATGACCCATCTCCTGGTTCAATGACACAGATCGTTCTGGCACCTTGCTCTCCATTTTCTGTAACTGGCGAGTTAATGAAGCAATCTGCGCATCTGGCACGCCAATATGGTGTGCACCTGCATACCCACCTAGCTGAAACCCAGGATGAAGAAGCTTTCTGTGAGCAGCAGTTCGGCCACCGCCCTGTGGCCTATATGCAATCACTCGATTGGGTGGGCCAGGATGTATGGTTCGCGCATTCAGTATGGGTCAATAAGGATGAGATTGACGTCTTCGCCAGAACTGGCTGCGGAGTGGCGCATTGCCCTTCATCCAATATGCGTCTTGCGTCAGGCATCGCACCTGTCTGGGAATTCCTTTCCGCAGGTGTCAAATTGGGTTTGGGAGTGGATGGTTCAGCATCCAATGATTCCTCGCACATGCTGGCTGAAGCCCGCCAGGCGATGCTTCTCGCACGGTTGCGCGCCGGGATTGAGGGTGCTTCACTTTCCGGGTCGATTAAGCCGATTCTTACCGCCCGCCAGGTGCTTGAAATTGCCACAATTGGCGGAGCGAGAGTATTAGGCCGTACTGATATCGGCTCTTTGGAAGCTGGTAAATGTGCTGATTTCATCGCCATCAATTTAAATCGCCTGGAATATACGGGTGCGCTTCATGATCCGCTATCGGCAGCCTTTTTCTGTGCTCCTGTTAAAGTGGATTACACCGTTATTGGTGGCCGATATATTGTGAAACAAGGTGAATTAATCTCGCTCGACTTGCCCAACCATATACAAAAACATAAAAAAGCCGCTCAACGACTGATGGGAGGATAAATGACAGAAGGAAAGAACAGCCAGGGCGAAAGCCCATTTCAGAGGCTCCAGCGTGAATTAGGGGAGTTGATCAATGCCGCGAAACCGGGAGACAGACTGCCAACAGAACCTGATCTGGCGAAGCAATTTCACGTATCGCGCTCAACTTTGCGTGAAGCAATGCGTTCATTTGAAACACAAGGCTTATTGATCCGCAAGCAGGGATCAGGTACATACAGAGCGGATGCGACCAGTATCTTTGAGACTGGTCTCGAGGTGCTGGAATCGCTTGAGACTATAGCTGCCAGGCGTGGATTAATTATTTCCATGGGTGATTTGCAGGTAGAGCAGATGCAGGCAGATGATTTGCTGGCACGGGAATTGGGATTAAGAAAAAATTCTCCTCTGGTTAAGATCTCGCGTGTTATAAAAGTAAAAAACCAACCTGCTGCATTTCTGTGCGACATACTACCAGTTAATATTCTTTCTCCCGTTGATCTTAAGGATGGGTTCACGGGATCTGTCCTCGATCTGCTTATTAAGCGAGCTGATCCCAGACCTGAACGATCTATAACGCAGATTAAAGTAATCCCTGCCCCTTTTGAGGTGGCAAGAGCACTTGATATCCAGCGAGAAGAAGGGCTACTGGTGTTTGAAGCAAATTTAATAACCAAAGACGCCGGTATTATTGACCATTCATACTCATGGTTTTTGCCAGGATATTTTCATTTCACCGTTAATCGAAGAATTGGAAAAATTTTGTAGACAAAAATGGAAAATAAAATGGAAACTGAAAAAAAATTGCTGCAAAATTTGAGAAATATGATCTCAAGAGATGAGTCATCCATTATTCAATTCTTAAGAGAAATAATTGCGATACCAAGTGTTGATTCACAGATTTTTCAGGTTGGCACAAGAATCGCAGAAGAATTAAATAAGCTTGGATTTGATGAAGTCCGATTTGATGTTCAGGGGAATTTGATAGGAAAAATCGGGCAGGGTCCACGAGTGATCGTCTATGATTCCCATATTGATACGGTCGGAATAGGCAATGAGCAATCGTGGACGTGTGATCCATTCAAAGGTGAAATAAGAAATGAGTACTTGATCGGACGAGGGACCAGCGATGAAAAGGGAAGTACTCCCGGAATGGTGTATGGTTTAGCTTATGCCAAAGAATTAGGTTTGCTTGATCAAACAACGGTCTATTATTTTGGAAACATGGAAGAATGGTGTGATGGGATTTCTTCAAAAGTGTTTACTGAAATTGATCCGGCAATAAAACCAGAAGTTGTCCTTATTGGTGAACCTACCAATTTGTCCATATATCGCGGCCATAAAGGGCGGGTTGAACTAAAGATTGTCTCGCTTGGTAAGAGCGCTCATGCAGCAAGCAATTACCTTGGGAAAAATGCAATTTATCAGATCTTACCGATCATTCAGTCGATTCAAAAACTGGAACCCAATTTATTGACTGATGATTTCCTGGGGCAGGGGAGAATTACTGTATCAGATATGAAAGTATCCACGCCCAGCATCAATGCGGTGCCTGATCGGGCAGAAATTTTTATTGACCGCAGATTGACTTTTAGCGAAACAAAAGAAACGGCGCTCAATCAATTGCATCAAATTGTCAATGAACAAAAGGATGGGCAGTTTGAAATTGAAATTCTAAATTATGACATTCCTTCGTACACAGGTTATCAATTGCAGGTCGAGAAAACTTTCCCTGCCTGGGCTTTGGATGAAGGTCATTATGTTGTTGATGCCGGACAGGAAACCAGAAGACTAATCGGATTACCTGAAAGTAAAACGGGTAAATGGGACTTCAGTACCAATGCAACCTATTGGGCTGGAATCGCAAAAATACCCACTATCGGATTTGCTCCTGGTGATGAGAAAGCAGCCCATACGCCAGATGAATGTGTAAGTCTTGCTGAGGTTTTAAAGTCTGTTGAATTTTATGCCTTGTTTCCC
>CAZBNE010000063.1:0-11712 GCA_964493155.1 uncultured Pelolinea sp. | reverse complement strand
AGTACTTTCACTTGAATCCTGTCGCCTTGAGATCCAGTATTGATTCGAAAGTGGCTTTGTTATGGAAAATCATTCGATAACATTTTTATTTGAGGCAACGTTACACCTAAAGAAAAATTTTCTTTTGAGTCATTATGTTTAGTAATTCGTCAATAAATTGGGGTGGGTGTGTTGAAAAAGACACCGAAGAGGTTTAAGGAAAGTATTTTCCTCGGAAATTTTGATATGCTTTATTTAAAACCTTATTTGTTCGTAAAAAACCAAAAATAATGGCTGCGTTACGGTAGAAGAAGTGTTTCAAGTGCGCTACTTCCAGTGTATGCAGCCATTTCCTAATAAAAGCAGAGCTTGGTTTTTCAAGGAATGAAATTGTTGCTATATGGAATCGATGGTTTTCAGAGCTCCTGTAAGATTAATGAAATATGATATTTCCACATGAACCGGTCAAAATTCGTCTGATCTGTTTTTGTCAGATATACAATGTCATTTGACGACAAAGATGAATAATCCGGTGAAGTTCGTATCAAAAGTAAGGTAGTCAGATTTGTCCACCTGAACACCGCTGATGATCATGCGTTCTTCGGTCGGTTCGTCCGGATATAAGGAAGTTTTAACCGGTTTGCCGTCTGTTTCTTCCGCGTAAACTGGCAGCTCCACCCAATCACCCTTGTCTTCATCCGCCTGCTTATCCCAGTAATATACGATGTAGGATCTATCCAATAAATCTGAAGGGATATCGAACGCAAAAGTTAAGCGCGAATCTAAGGGGATGGAGTCAATAATTTTTTGATCTTTATAAGCAGTCAAGACGAAAGCGTCACCAAAGCTGCTTGATGGAATTTCCTTTGGCAGGGCAAGTTCATGTTCAGCGGTAAATAAACCACTGAACCCGCAGAGTTGATCATTTGAAGTAACAAAATCACCGTTTGGCAGTTGCAGTGTTGTCATTGTGACACAACTGAAAGTAATCGGGACATTAGGAATGCCAAGGATGGTAAATAAATTTTCACAGACATCACCGATACCATCTTTATCAGCGTCTGCCTGGTTGGTATTCGGAATGGTGGGACAATTATCAAATGAATCGATAATGGAATCGTTGTCCTTGTCTCTAATTACGTAATTTATTTTATTGATGATTGACTCCCCAATTACGCTATTTCTTTTTTTGATTTTTAACACCCCTTCAATAAAAGTAAGCGTGTAATTAGGACCCGCGTCGATTGTCCCCTGTGTAATCCTGTAAGAGCCAACCTTATTACCAGGGTCACGAGATAATTCTCCACTAAATGAATCGCCGCTCAACAGACTCCCCGTAGTAATTCGATAGGTAAATGTAGGATCTGGCATGAATCTAAATTTTTTGAAAGAATCCGCCGTGACAGTGATTGCTCGTTGGTTAACTTGAAGCGCAACTTGGGCTGTTCTGGTTTCGTAATTGGCCGTGTCGGATGGCGTAAAGACAACCTCCAGAACATTGTTTCCGGCAGGCAGGATATCACCAATTGCCAGAGGATTTCCGCCAAAAGTGTAATTAAAAATCCCTGGGATCGAGGCGGTGGCATTCAACTGCGCACTGCTCAAGGGTGTACCATAAGTGATCTCTGCCGGTTTAGGCCATGAGATTACGGGTGTCGCTTTCGCGATATTAAATGTTCGTGACACCTCTGGGGCAGCGTTGAACCATGCATCACCAACCGTGTGAGCCGTAACCGTGCAGCTGCCCGCTCCGGTGATCCCAATTGTGTTTCCGGAAATGATGCAGTTATCGGTTGCCCCTACAGTGAAAGTTACCTCGTGATTGGAATATGTTGTGGCGCTCACATTAAAATTTATATCGCCGTAGGTTTTATCAGGTAAATTGTTAAAGGTGATAATGTCGTCTGCCGGAATCACCTGCAGAGTGACATAGGCAGTAACCGTGTTGTAATGATCACTGTCAGTTGGATAAAAAGTTGTTTTTAAGGTCTGCGGAGCAATGTCTGACATAACCCTGCCAACAGGGGGGTCGTAAACAAAAGTACCTCCATAAGGTACTGGAGAAGTGGCATTGAGTTGAGTTTCAGATAATTTTGAATAAAATTTAACCGGCGCCGGGGTTGCCCAGTTAATAACGGGATCTGCCTTTGCTATCGTTAAATATGCTTCAACACCGTCGGTTACTGATTCCAGGTCGTTTTCAGTCACATTGGCAAAAAATCGAAACCTATACGATCCCGGTTCAGCACTGGCATATGTATTCATTGTTAAAGTCCATGTGACCACAGAACCAAAAGGTTCATAACTCTCCTCGATTTTCGGTTCTGAGATCGAACGGCTAACAGTTGTTGGCCACCAAATCCAATCCGCATAATAGGTAGTAATATCAGGGTAAAGAAGATTATTTTTGATATATCGATGCATTGTTACAGTATAAAAAGCTTGACCACTGGTTCCGTAGCTGGGCGTGCCCAGTTGGCTGCTTATTGTGACCCTGGCTGGTTTGATCTCAAACGTAGCATAGTCTTCAGCAGACAGGAACTCTGTGTTCCAGTCTGTATAGGCCTTTATCGTGCATTCACCGGGGGAACGAGTGTACACAGCATTATCGATCACTTCGCAAGTAGAGGATTGGGTGGATAACGTTACCGGTGATCCCGAACTTGATACGGCATAAACGCCAAAAGGAGGCTCATCGAAATATTTGTCTGGAATATGTGCAATAGTAACCGTTTGTGCATCTAGCGACCAAAAAGTTTGGACCACCGGTTCGGCAGCATTGTAGCTATCGTTACCTGCTTGCGTTGCCTTTAGCGAACACGGACCAGATACACTAGAATCTAATTTTACTATTACGGTCCCATCTGTTCTAGTAAATAGTTGACAAATATTTGGTGTCAAAGATTCGAAACTAACGGGCAACCCGGTAGGTGTCTTCGTTTCGACAGTGCCGCTCATCAGCCAAAAAGACATTGCCACAGGTTCAAAATTGCCTTCATTCCTGTATTGATTGGGAATTTCAGGAAAAGATATATATTGGTTGAGTTTATCTGAAAAATTGCCGATTTTAACACTGCCGGAAGACGAAGTGGCTGTAAATGAATAACTGCCTATCGCCTGCCAGGTTGACCAGAGGGTTACCTGGCAAGACCACCCCCCCCAACGCATTGACGATCACATCACAATCAGCAGTATAACTGTTTGGTCCGGCTACATCCACGTGGACTGTCTCACCGAAGGTATACCCATCGCCACTTAGCGTAACAACGCTACCCGGCTCATAGTCTTCCTGATCGGAATAAACGTTCTCCTGGCCCGTGCCCACAGGTGCACCTGTTTCCATAAGAATACCGACACCACGAGTTGGTTCTGGGCTGGCAGTTCCATTCATCGCAATGGAGGGTGCAATTGCTGAAGCAGTTTCTGTTACGACAGGTTCTTCTGTGGCTTCAGGTTCAGGGGTTTCGGTAATGATAGGTTCTTCTAAATGAGCATCCGGAAGTAGTTCAGTGGGTATACTAACCTGTGTGGCTTCAGGCTCAGGGGTTTCGGTAATGGTATTCTGGGCAAATACAGGTTGCGTTCCCACCATGCAGAATAGGAAAAATAATGCGACAAGTGTTCGAATAATTTTTCCGACGATAGCTTCCATGAGTTACTCCTTGCTATTTTAAGAGCCAAGGCAAACGGACCCCGTTTGCCTGCATAAACAAAACTAAATATCGGAGGGTGTCGAATAAATCAACAGTATCACCCTCATTGGAATAATAAATCAAAAACTAAGTCAAAATTCTTATTAGAAGAAGTACCAGTATACCCCATTAAAAGGAGGAAAACAGACTGAATTGTGTCCGTTTTTGGACACCACGACAATCCTCCCTGGGGCATTCATTTGCAAAAGCCCTCGCCTTGAAATTGGTCCCTGTCAACAGCTTTACCATCCGTTTGAGGTTCAAGATGATGACTGTCAGGTAAGCCTGAAAAGCAAACCTGCCCTATCCAATTTACCGGCAGCGGCCAAACCTAAGGCCCTGTTTCGCCTCACCAAATTTCCGCTCAACCTTGTATCTTTCTTTTCTCGCGACGATATATTCGGGTGTTTTCTCTAAAGTGAGCCAGACTGCCTTGTTCTAATCTTTTTTAATTGTCTGGTTTCGTTTGAGTCGTATCCCCGAATGCAGTCCTTTCAACCATAAGTAGTAATGGTTATCCCCATCATCATAGCCTCTGTCTCCGGCATAGGTGTCCGCGGGTAATTTCTGGACCAGATCCCGATCAACCCTGGTAAACACCGGGCGGCTTTCCCTGGTATAGTCTAACCCGGTCAGTGACACCATTACAGTGTACAGGTACCCCCGTTGGAGCATGCATCCAAGCCCCGCTACTGAATATAGAAAGCGCCATAAACGGCGCTTTTTGATACCCATTCGCGGATGATTTTCAAAAATTGTGATCCCGCACAGCACTATAATTCAATCCCCGTTACAAAATAGAGAAGACGTATAAGCATGGCGCTTATTGGTCCCCAACCGTACAGGATTTCATTGCCAACTGTCTATTTAGGGGTTGCACCTCATTAAGATAAAAAATAGATTCATTGTCAAAAAAACATCACTAATCTATCTATTTTCACGCAAACAAAACCTTATATTTTTAATCTGGATTGATTATCAGTATCCGCTTTTTTTTAAGGCATTCAATCCGTATGTTAAATGTCAAATAATATCCAATAGTGGCAATTAGGATATCTAAAAAAATTCTTATTAAGATATCAATAAAATATCCAGAAAACAAAAGAGGCATAAAAATTAGAAACGCAGCCCAATTGAATCCAAAAAACAGACCCCCGAATTTTAAGGCTCTCCTTTTTAAGGACAAATTATTTCCAGCATTCCCCAATAAAATACAGACTTCCCCGATACATACACCCATTAATATTGTCCATAAAAAAGTGTTATATGGACTTGTTCGATATCCTGATTTAATCACATGCGTGAAATATGCCATATATCGTACACTTGAAAAAATCAGCAAGAATATGAAAATGGAGGTTATTTTTTGATTAAGAGTTAAAGGTTCTAACCGAGCATCAGCTCCTTTCTTAGCTTCAAGTAAGCTTAATAAAATACACATCAAAAGAACAGGTATCGCATCGCTTAGCCCTACCACAAATTCGTTGATTATTGAATTTCCAAATATAGAAACCCCCTCCATCATTGCAAATAGCCAAAGCAATGCGATTGCAGACCCGTAACGTATTCCTTTATTAATCCCAACTCCAAGGATGCTATCCTGTGACCGAAGAAAAACATAAGCCACAATTGAGAATGCGAACAATGCCCATATAATAGCTATAACTTCTGTTCCCAACTTTTCCGCCAATTTGCTGTAGATTGGAATTTTTGGCATAGTGCTATATTCACTTGTTACTAGATGAAGGGCAATGTCAATCGCAACACAAATTAAAATAATAAAAGCAATTTTTACGAACTTCTTTTTTTTCATGATATCAAACCTCCTCACATAGACCGATTATCACTAACAAGAGACAGACAAAATTTGGTATATAGAATTTATTATTTACGTCTTATCCATAGTCGTGGTTCTAATTTCAGTTAAATTTGAAAGTTGTTTTCCATTTATGTTATTGCCATCGCCAAATTTTCTTCCTATATTTTCCTTTTCTTCTTATTTATCTTATGACTTGGCTCAATTTGTGTCATCTATCTAAAGATAGGTTTTAAGGATAGGTTATAAGAAAAATTCCGCCAGTAGATTAGATAGGGAATGTAACAAAAAAACCCGGGATTTGTCTCCCTGCATATTTGGGATGTTTATTGATATGATGGAAAAATCCTGCTTCTGCAATACAAGTGGCAACATCCTGGTTAGATTTCCAGCGATTAGCAGCTGAAGCAACCAATTTCTGTTCGCCGAGTGGGTTGGGCGGGAGAAGGTTAGTAAATATTAAATTCCGCCACAATGGGATGACCGTATACTTTTCTATTCCCTTTATATGGATATCAATTCGAAATATTCATGTTGTATGTAATTATGTTTCAACGGGTTTGTAACGATTATTTTGTAATCTATATCTACTAAGAAAACTGATATTTGGTGCAATGACTTTTTCGATATTGTTAATACACATTGAACAAAGAGTGACTTCAATACGGCTATCCGAATTTAATGTTGCCTGAAGCAACCGAAACTTATTGATATCTTGCTGGATCACAGAATCAAGGTTAATACCTTTTTTTCAATAAGAAACCTTCTATTCAACGAATAAGGCTAGGTATCACCGGAATTGTGACAGTCATGATGTAATCAAAATCCAAAAACAAGGAAATGGGAATTCTTTCACAATAAAGAAGAAAGATCGTGTGTTATAGGAGCTTGTTTTCATTAATTTCAAAATATTCATAATCTAAATTTTCCCCGTGTCCCTTTTCGGAGTGTTGAACGATAAACATAATGGATAAATTAAAAGCAAGTTGGGATTTCATTGAAATCTCAATAGAAAGGAGGATTAATGGAAATCGTGGTTGAGAAGCTGATTTTACACAACAAAGTAAACGAACAAACTGATGAAAACGAACTCGTCAGGCGGGCGAAGAAAGATCTGAATCAGTTTGCTGTTCTTTATGATCGCTATGTTCAACAAGTGTATCGTTTTTTGTTGGCTCGAACCTCAAACGTAGCTGAGGCTGAAGATTTAACTTCACAAACATTTTTAACTGCGATGCAAAAATTGCCATCATATCATTCCGATGGGCACTTTATGGCTTGGCTGTTTAGCATTGCTCGTCATAAGCAGATTGATAATTTTCGCAAAAAAAATCGACGAGTCTTTGTTGAATTAAGCGAAAATATGGCTGAAAACCATAAGGACTTAGCGGAAAAGGTAATTCAAAATGAACGCCATAATGCGCTTAAGCAGATTCTGGTAGAACTAACAGGAAAAGATTGTGAATTGTTATATTTGCGTTTAGCGGCGCAAATGAGTTTTCCAGAGATGGGGGTTTATTTGCATAAAAACAGCAACAATGTGAAGAAAGCTTATTATCGTTTATTGGAACGGCTAAGAAAAAGAGTGGAGGTTTTGCATGAATAATTCATTTCCGGATTCTTTTGAATTGGAACTGAAAGAAGCTATGGGGTTGAGCGATGCCTCGCCCCAATTCGTTCAGTCTTTGCGTCAAAAAGTGTTGAATTCAACAAAACCTAGCAATAGGCACCGTCCGCTTATTTGGAGGTTTGCATATGTTTTGGTGTTAACAATGACCATCATTTTTTTTGCAGCCGGGCCACAGAATGTTTTGGCTGCAGTGCGTCAGTGGATTGGCCAATATCTTCCGGGAATTGGTTTTGTAGAAAATTCCAATACATTGCGGATCCTGGAAACGCCAAAAATCGTAAAAATTGAGGACGCCGAAGTTACAATTCGCTGGGCTTACACCACTGAAGACCAAACCATTATCGCTTATCCTGAGGATCAAGACACTCGGCTTTGTCATGAATGGTTGGTTTATTCACCCGAAACACATCACGCAATACAGGACATTTCGCTGGGAGAATTGCGTTTGCCTGATGGCCGCGAATTGGAATGGGATTTTAATGGTGGTTACCAACCAATTCCAGCGAACATTGATAATGCCACCTTAATCATCTATACAAACAAAGAAGTCCCGGGTTGTTCAGAAGGTTTTAGTTGCAGATGTATAGATGAAGATCAAAAAATTGAAGTTCCGCTTAAATTTATTTATCCTCCACCGGGAACTACGCTGGATATATATGAAATGCAATTCACTCCAGTGGCTCCAGTTTCGAAAAAAGATCCAGAAAAACAATAACCATAAAGGAAATCGAATGTTAAGAAAAATCGTAAGAACATCTTTATTAATTGGATTGATATTGTCAGCTTGTACACAAATAGAGGATGCAAAAAACCAAATGGACGTTCAGGATGTCGAACAAATCGAAAGTGTAACTCCTTCTCAAGGAATAGTACTTAATGGGGAAGTTGTAACTCCAGATGTTATGCCTGAGTTGATTGATGATCCGCTTTCATCTCTTAGGGGGAAAATGGTCAAAGATAAAGAAGGGTATTTGCTTCTGCTGGGATTTGTTAATGCTCCCAATACTGAGATCAATTTCCAATTTCCGGAAAGATATCAATTTCCTCATGAGCATGCCAAGGTTGATTTTCGCATATTAGATGTCAATGGCACAGATTTGGAATTTGAAGAAGTTGATCCAGGAGAATTAAACTTATTTGTGGAAAATCCGTTGGGTGAAGGAATAATTGATCCACGCGCCTTTCGTATTCTTCAAGAAAAAGCTCAAGGGCCGCTGACACTAGAAATGATAAACTTGATTCAAGTAGTCAATCTGGCAGAGCAATCTGAATTATCTTTTGAAATTCAGTTTGATGATAGTTTTCCGCTGGGTAAAAATAAGTGGGACATTGATCAAACCATTGACCTCATCCCTGACCACTCGTTTACGGTGAAATATTTTGATGCCACAGAATTTAATGATTACAGCCAAGGTAAGTATAGTGGTCCGCAAAGCACGGTCTTTAATGGCACTTATTTTCTCGAAGCCGCTGGATTTGAGGGGATTACCTTAAGCCAGATCGTTCCCGCTTCAAGGCAGAAAGAATGGCCAATGGGATGGGGCGGTTATGAAGAAGCCTGTACGGAATTATTTACAGATTGCATAATGAGTGGCGTCGGATTATTGAAAACCGAGGATAATGTTTATCAGCTCAAGATTATGGCTTATGACCTGATCGTTCATGGGCCATGGCAAGTCCAATTTGATTTACCAAAATAAATCTTTGTTTGGCTGAATATGCCAGATCCCAAAGAGGCTGTCTATAAAGGCAGCCTCATTTTCTTAAATTAAAACCCAGTATAAAAAAAGAAATAATGATTTCATATCAACAAGTTGAGGGTATTAACCGGAAATCTCTAAAGTATCAATTACATCTTGCAGGAAAGGATCATTTTTTATGTCTCTCTCGAATAACTGACGAAAAGTCATGTAATAAGAAAGAGTAAATCGAAAGAAATCATTATTATTCCAATCATATGCCTTGTCACTCCCAGCTCTTGTTTGATTACATGCTCTTAGAAAAAAAATGACAATTTGAAAGATTACTCCATCCTTATTAATAATTCGTTCAGGCAGTCTTTATCCTTGACATTATCAAAAGTTTCAATATGATCTGCAATAAGTCGTCTAGGATAAGCGTTCCGATAATGATGGCAACGTCAGGGAGGAATCCTATGAACCATCTCCAATAAAATCCGCGATTCAAAAAAGCGGGAACAATGACAGCCACGAATAATAGGGTAATTGCTATCGATAAGATGTGTGAAAGAATATTCAGCCAGCGGTTGCGTGTGTCCCTTGAGCTCATCCTGGTACGCCATTGAGGTAATATCACTAATTTCCGTATAGCCAGTGCGAGGATGATTATCCATAGCAGGAATAATCCCCATCCAATTACGATTGAAGACAAGCTCTCCTTTGGGAAAGGATTTCCTGTAAGAAAAGCAGACAGCACCATAAACATTGTGTTGTAATCGTTGAAATCCTTAAACAGGTGATTCTCATTTATCAATATTACTAAGGTTGTTTTATTTTTTGGTAATATCAGCACGCTTGTATGGAATCGTTCCGTGTCGCCGCCATGGGTAATTCTTTTTTCACCAGCTATCTCCGAAATATACCACCCGAAACCATAATTACTCTGTATGTTCTCGTTAGGAGTGAACATCATTTCAACGCTTTCAGGGTTAAGAATGCGTATTCCATCCAACTCTCCACCATTGATGAGTGCCATCAGATACCGAGCCATGTCGTTGGCAGATGACATGATGTAGCCTGCTGGCAAATCATATTGATAAAAAGGTTGATCGAGTGGTATAGCTATCATAAACACTTGAGCAAAGCCCTGTGAAAGACCTGCTTCTTTTGCGCGAAAGGGATTAGTGAAGGTGTTCACCATCCTTAGGGGAATGAAGATATTATCCTGTAAATAATCACCATACGATTTCCCCGAAACTGTTTCAATTAGTAGACCCAGGGTACTGTAACCTGGATTGAAATATTGCATTTTCGTGCCCACAGGAGCAGTGGGTTTTG
Source organism: uncultured Pelolinea sp. (assembly GCA_964493155.1). Taxonomy (GTDB): domain Bacteria; phylum Chloroflexota; class Anaerolineae; order Anaerolineales; family Anaerolineaceae; genus Pelolinea. The sequence continues at coordinate 1,578 of CAZBNE010000063.1, read as the reverse complement.
CGCGAGATAAATCATGAACCAGCAATTCGGGCATTGTCTCTGGTGGTAAAGTTGAAATGTAATTTGATTCAGAAAGTCCACTGGTATGCTGCAATAAATGACGAACAGTTATCATTTTTGATGCTTGTTCATCAGCCACTCGAAACCAGGGAAGATAAGTCTGGACTGGCATGTCCAATTCAAGTTTTCCATTCTCGAATAACTGCATTATCGCCAGCGCTGTGAAAGATTTGCTTTGTGAGCCGATATAAAATGGTGTATCTGGTGTTACTCTTCGTCCATCGCCGGATGTGCCATAACCCTCGCTAAACTTTATTTTGTCCCCTTGTGTATATGCCAATGCTACTCCTGGGATGTTGTAACGTTTCATTGCAGCGGCAATATAATCATCAACATCTATGGAGCCTGCAGCCGCATGTACTGGTCCGGGACTCCAAAAAATAAAGAATGATAAAAAAAGGAGACTTAGAAAAATCGTCACACCAGAAAAAATCCATTTTTTTTGCATCGAAAGACCGCCTCCCAAATATTTAAAAATTTTATCAAGCATGTAAGATCAGCGATAAATTCCATCAACAACGAATAATCCTGTCAAGATCCTGGATCTTGGTGTCATCCTGAATTATTATCTTCGCCTGTTGGTAATCGTATGACGATTTTTGAGTTGAGTGAATATTGTTGTTGAACTCAACAGACGCACTTCCGTCGATGTTTGCATCAATTTGAGGGAGTTCTCCAAAGATTCGGTAACTCCTCCACTTGCATAATCCACGCTTTAGGAGCGGTAGTTAACGAAATTGGTGGGGTTCAAGACTGACAGGATTACAGCTATCTCTTTTCAATATTGATTACCCTCCAAAACATTATTTCATTTCTTGTATCGTAACCGATATGATATCCTGTTCAAGTCTTGTGTTTATTTAATAGTACCAAATTAAGCATAATATCCAAAAAACTACCTGAATAACGGAAATGAAGAACCTAATCGGCTCAGGTTTTACAGACCTAATGCATGTTTATAGCAATGCTTTCTACCATGGCACCAATCAGCATGAGAATAATTCCTGTAACAAAAACAGTCTTTTCAGATCTCGAAAGACGTATGTCTCTAATTTTTTTCGTTTCAGTGTTTTTTCCGCAAGTAAGTATTGTGGCGATATGCGCGGTGGAACAAGCAATCAGCAGTTGTCCCGTCATCTCCCAAAGTCCCGCCCTATGCGCAAGATCAAAGGTACGGAGAATTCTTCCCGGCAAAGAAATGGTCTCGCTTTCCACGGAGAATGACCACGTGCCAAGTACAACGGCGTTCATACAAATCAATGTGAAAAAGGCCAAGTATCCGTATGAAAAATAGTTAACCTCCCCTTCATCTTTAGTACCAATCAGACTCCCGAGAACAATAGCCAAAACCGACAGCAGATTATAAAAGAATATCTGGAGCGTAAGGACAATGGTGTTGCTGTTGGTTTCCCAGTTCTGCATGGGATGCTTGTTTTTCAGCAGTCCCTCCGGAAGGATAAAATAGCTTATAACCGTCAGCCCGAAAAAAAAGATCATAAAAAGGATAACCGACCAACA
>CAZBNE010000062.1:0-11776 GCA_964493155.1 uncultured Pelolinea sp. | reverse complement strand
TGTCATCCTGTGCCTACAAGGGGGATGTGACCATTGAACCTGAAGATGTCATTTTGATGAGCACTGCACCATTGCCATATACTTCAGGATATGTTAGTCATTCCACGAAAGATTTGCTGGATATTCGCTTTGTCCCCCCGCTTGAAGAAGCAGAAGAAATGGGATTCGCGGATCGTATTGCCGCAGGTTTCAGTCAGGGGATGTTAACGGGCATCGATTATTTTTATGGGCTTGCCAGTGTTTTGGGGAAAATGGGCGAACGGTTTGAGCAGGGCGGTGGAGCCAAGTTCACTCTCAGTATGCTTAGGCCAAAAATCCTTTTCAGGCTATTACGCGGTTTAGTAAAATCCAAGCTTCAGGGTCGGGCAATGCTTCCGAAAGATATCTGGAACCTGAAAGGTGTCATGGTTGGCGGGATGGATGCGGACATTTACCGCGATAGGGTGGAGCATTATTGGGGAAAGAAACCTTTGGAAGGATATGCCTCTACAGAAGGAGGTATGGCTTCATTCCAGTCCTGGAATTGTAATGGCATGACGCTTTTCCCCGATGTCAATTTTTATGAGTTCATACCCTTCGAAGAACATCTCAAGAACAAGGAAAATCCCTCGTATGTACCCAAGACTTATCTGATGGATGAAATTCAGACTGGAATCTATGAAATCGTGACCACCAGTCTTCTGGGTGGCGTGCTGATGCGCTATCGTATCGGTGATCTTATTAATTTTACCTCGCTTAAGGATGAAGAGATCGGTTGCAAAATACCGCAATTCCGCTTTTATTCTCGCTGTGATGATCTTATTGATATTTCATCCATGGTGCGATTCAATGAGAGGGATATCTGGAAAGCTATTGAAAAGACCGAAGTGAATTATATTGATTGGATTGCTCGAAAAGAAATCGAGAATGGCAAATCAATTGTGCATGTATATCTGGAACTAAAACCTGACGAGAAAACGCCTGCAGAAAAGATAGCAGATGGCATTGAGCGTAGTCTTAAAAAAAGCCATCCTGATTTTGCAGATATGGAAAACATTTTGGGAGGCAACAATTTTAAGTTGACCATTTTACCATCCGGTGCCTTTGATAATTATATGCAAAGTGCGATTGCGTCTGGTGTGGAACTTGCACATTTAAAACCGCCGCATATGCAGGCCAGAGATAATATCCTCGAGAAACTTGTAAATATTAATTAAAATAGGCGACTGATGCAACTGGACTTAAAGACGATCATTCCTCTGGCAGCAATTGTTCTGTATGTTTTGCTGCTTATAGTTGTTTATGCCAGTAAACCGCAGAATGAATTGCGCAAACGATTCCGTTTTTATCTTTTGTCTATGGTTGTCTGGTCAGTTGCCGCCTTTTTTACAGTTATCGATTTTGGCAAATCAATATTTTGGTTTCGGATGATGACCTCCTCAGCCCTGGCTTCCATGATCGCGTTATTTTATTTTTCTCAGGCAGCTGTTTCCAAAAAGGTCAAATTTGCGTCATTTGTTTCTTATTATGGCATTGCAGCGATCCTGGTCAATCAATTTACTGATTGGGTCATGCCATATGCCGAGAACATAAATGGTGAACTTGTTTATGAGTTTTCACCTTATATTGGTTTTGTCGCAGGACCTGCTTACCTGGTGATGTTGTTTTCAGTTTTCCAACTTCTATGGAATACCCGCACAACCAGAGATGAAACGCAGTTTTCTCGCTATTCGCTATTCGCGCTTGCGATCATCTTTATATTGGTCGGGGGAAGCCTGAACTTTACAGATTTGGGAAAATACCCGATCGATATCATCGCGAATATTGTTGCGGCTTTGATCATCACCTATGCCATTTTAAGGCATCAGCTGTTGGATATAAAAGTAGTCATACGTAAAAGCCTTTTATATGCTGTCCCGACAATTTTTGTTAGCGTGATCTATTTCCTTTTTATAAGCCTTGCATTACAGGTTTTCAGTTCTACTGCGCAAGAGAACCTGTTTTTCCTCTCATTACTTGTATCGATTTTTGCCGCACTTCTGGTTCAGCCTATTAGAGATTACTTTCAGAAGTCTATTGATAGATTCTTCTTTCGTGAACGCTACAACACCCTTCAAATGCTGCAGAGGGTCAGCGGAGCGGCCTCCTCGGTCATTAATCTTGATGAATTAACCTCGATGATTCTGAGGGAAATAACCGACGCGATGCATATCCAGAAAGCGGCCATTTTCCTTAAGTACAACGGCAAGAAGAATTTAATGGTTGCTTCACAAATTGGCACGCGAATTTCTCCCAGAACAGTCATTGTCGCTGAAAATCCAATGATCAGCTGGCTAAACATGAATGATTTCATCGTCACGCGCCAGGAACTCGAAACTGATACGCGTTTCAGGTCCTTATGGGGTGAAGAAAGAAATGTCATTAATGACCTAGGCGCGGAAATTTTTATCCCCTTAAACGCAAAGGGTGAATTGGTCGGTCTGCTGGCCTTGGGTTCCAAACTTTCAGAACAGGCTTATTCGAAGGAGGATAAGCAGACGCTGCTTTCACTGGCGCACCAGACGGCTGTAGCAGTTCAAAATGCGCAACTTTATTCTACTGCCCAGCAGGAGCTTAAACAGCGTAGAGAGACCGAGAAACGCCTCCAGCTGCAATTGAAAAGATTATCGGCGTTGCAGAATATTAATATCGCTATTACCACAAATATTGACCTGCAGATTCCTCTGTATCTGCTACTTGAACAGGTAACGGATGAGCTCGGTGTTGATGCTGCAGATGTTCTTTTGTACGATGAGGAAAATCAACAATTATTCTTTGTCGCAGGGCGTGGCTTTCAAACTGAAGCATTAAAATACACAAAACTGGATCTGGGCCAGGGATTGGCTGGTAAAGCTGCAGAAACGCTTAAGGTCATTCATATTAAAGATATACGGTCTGAAATGACCTCCTTGAATCGAGCTCCCTTATTACCCAATGAAGACTTTGTGTCCTATTTTGGAGTACCGCTCATTTCAAAAGGAAAGATCCAGGGCGTTCTGGAGCTTTTTCATCGGTCAGCCATGGAACCTGATCAGGATTGGTTAAATTTCCTGGATACATTAACTTCAGAGACTGCCATAGCTGTTGATAATGCCCAGCTATTCCGCGATCTTGAAAAATCCAACCTGGATTTGGCAGTTGCCTATGAGACGACGCTTGAAGGTTGGGCTAAAACGCTGGAACTGCGCGACCGTGAAACTGAAGGGCATAGTAAGCGTGTTTTGGATCTTACAACACGTATTTCCAAGAAATTAGGCATCGGAGATGATGAGTTGATTGATATTCAACGTGGCGCGGTGTTGCATGATATTGGAAAAATGGGTGTGCCAGACCACATTTTGTTAAAAGAAGGGCCACTGAATGAAGAGGAATGGGAAATCATGCGAAAACACCCGTTGTTTGCTTATGAAATGCTTTCCACGATCCCCTTCCTTAAAAAAGCCTCGGATATTCCTTTTTGTCACCATGAAAAATGGGATGGAAGCGGTTATCCGCGCGGATTACGGGGAGAAGAGATTCCTATTGGGGCACGGATATTTGCAGTTGTTGATGTTTGGGACGCGCTCAGGTCGGACAGACCTTATCGAAAAGCCTGGACTGATGAAGAGGCACGCATACACATCAAGCAACAGGCCGGAGTCCATTTCGATCCAATGATTGTTAAAGCGTTTGAGGAGATAATGGATATCGAACAGCGCAGCTCGCGAAAACGCCTTGCTGAATAGGATACTTCACAATATTAATATTTGTAAATAAAAATCGGAAAGCTTTCATCAGTCAGTTCAAAGCCGATCTTATGGTACAAACCCAGAGATTTAAAATTATCCTGCTGGGTATTGACGCTGATCTCTCGTGCCCAGGATTTTCGATATTGGTTGATAACATCTCTGACCAGGCAGTATCCGATCCGCAATAACTGAAAATCTGGCAAAACCGCTAGCCGGGCAATATGGGCGCGGTTACGCTGCAGGGTTGTTATTTGATAACCTACCGGCATTCCATCCTTTTCCGCGACAGTGCAGTAGGTCGATTGATCGAAAGCCCTGCGCAACGCGTCCTCTGAATGTTGCCAGAGGAAATCGAAGCAGGCATGGTCAATTGCAGCGACTGCGGGGATGTCGGAAAGAAACATTGGGCGTATGAAAAATCCATTAGGGCATTTCCCAGAAAGATCGACCGATTTATTTCTATTCCACCTCAATTGAACAACCTGCTGGCAGATCTCCCATCCATTATGGGTAAGCAGAGTTTGCATCCAATCCTGATACGCGATGGAGGTTATCACATTCGCTGTGGAAGCATTCCGTATCTTTTCCAATGCGAATGGAAACAAGTCTGCAAAACTGTTTTCAACAGGTACAGTGACCAAAGATGCAAGCAATCTGATCCAATAGACATTTTGGGGATCGGGTGGACAAACCAGAAGAGCCTGCAAGAAATTATCGTTTTCCAGCATCAGGAAAGGCGAATGCCCAACCCATTCGATTGGCGTACGCCAATCCAGGTGTCGATGAAGGATTAAATTTCTTTTTAAAAAATCATTGATCGCAGGAATATCTGCGTTCCCGGCTTCTCGTATTAATGCTTGACCTGACATTTGGACTGGATTTATTCTTTTGATTCCTGATCCATTGGGGAAAGTGCAGCCAATTTTCTGAAAGAGTCAGCCAGGGTTTCCAACTTTTCAGGTTCCATCGATTTCATTTTCTCCACAGCTTCCATATATGGCCAATTCTCTTTTTGTGTTAGAAAATTTTGGGCAGGATTAGGCAGTTTGGTGAAAGCCAACTTCTTTTTTTGGTATTCCTGCCATTGGCCGATCTGGCTTTCTGAGTCCATCAATGTGTTAATATCCAGATTAAGGCTTTTTGTGATCTGCTGCAGGTCATTAAAAGGTATTTCCAATTCGCCGCCAAGAAAGCGCTTGAATTTTGACACTGAAAGACCGGCCATTTTCGAAATTTCTTTAAGAGATTTGCCAGTTTTCTCAAAGGCGATCTGAAGTGTTGTAGAAATAATACGTTTTCGGATCTGTAGCAGCTGTTGAAGCTGTTCCGCGTTGGGAACTTTATAAATCTCCGGATAATCCTTCGGATTGAAGAGCGCGACTAGCGGAACGCTGTAAATGTATGATACGGCCTCCAGCTCGGCGAGCGATGGGATATATTTTCCATTTTCATAATTTTGCAGTTTGTTGGTTGGAATACCAAGCAGGCTGCAGCAATCCTTCACAGTAATGCCGCGAAACTCACGTGATTTTCTGAGCCCTTCCGCAAGGTTTTCAGTGGTGTATGGTAATCCTGTACTACTTTCGGCATCTATCATGATCTTGATCCTCTCAATTCAATACTTTTATTGTATCCCGAAAGGTGACGGATAAACCCACTCGCCATTGACCATCGTTGCGACCGGCAAAATGGAGGCGATCTCTTTTTCGGGAACATTGAAAATATCCCTCGGTAAAACCACCAGGTCCGCGCAATAACCTTTCTGAAGCCTGCCGGCTGGTAGCCCTGGCTTTGCTGCAAGCTGCGGCTGGGTAATATAAGCAGCCAAGGTCTCATTCAACTTTATTCGTTGTTTGGGCGTCCAGACTGTTCGCGCAGCTTCAATGCCAATTGAACTCCGCGAAACCGCGGAAAAAATTCCCCAAAATGGATTGGGGGATTCAACAGGAGCGTCTGAACCAAAGATAAGGTTGGCGCCTGATCGCAGTACAGAATTCCAAACATAGGCATTTTCGCAGGCTTCTCCCCAATAGCGGTCGGCCATGTCTCGATCCGAAACTGCATGTATGGGCTGCATGGATGCGGTAATTCCCATTTGCGACAGTCTGGGAATATCCTCCGGACTGATCAACTGGACGTGTTCGATTCTCGGCATCAGGGAAGGAATATGTGAATATCCGCCCTGCTTCAATTGCGCGTAGCCATTCAATACTTCGCGGTTTGCCCGATCGCCAATGGCATGTACAGCCAGGCTGATCCCAGCGGACATGGCTTTCTGTCCGATCTCAATGATCATTTCGCTGTCAAGTAACAACATGCCTTTATTATCAGAGCCTAAATAGTTAGTCAGCACGGAAGCGGTTTGCGGGCCAAGCGCTCCATCGGCAAACAATTTCAGCCAGCCAAAACTGAGCAGTTCGCTTCCTTGTCCGCTTTTTATTCCCGATTCAATGACTTGCTCAAGGTTTGGGTAGGGGATGTTTTTAACCACGCGAAGCTTGAGTAAACCTTCTTTTACCATTTCAACGAGGGTTTCATAACAATCCCAACCATCAAAATCATGCACACAAGATATGCCGAATCGCAGTAATTCAGTCTGTGCACTGTGCAGAGCTGCCCTGCGTTCACTTTTATCCGGTTTGGGTATGGCATTCTCCACCAGGCGCATGGCCCCTTCATAAACAAGTCCATTGGGCTCGCCATTCTCATGCCGACCAATGCTGCCACCCTGTGGATCAGCGGAATTTTTCGAGATACCAGCAGCTTTCAACGCTGCTGAATTTGCCCAGCTGCTGTGCAGAGATTTGTGTGTCAGGTAAATGGGATGATCCGCCGAAAAACGATCGAGCAGCTCTTTGTCGGGTAGACCATCAGGCCAGATATTATGGTTCCAGCCGTGACCAAGGACCCACTTTCTTTCCGGTGTCATTTCGACTCTCTCGCGGACTCTGTCAAGGCATGCTTGCCTTGTTGGTGTTTCACATAACACTCTGCGCAGACTGAGGCCGTATTCCAGCAGGTGAATATGGGAGTCCGTGAATGCTGGCAGAACAGTCATCCCTTGAAGGTCTGAAATTTTGGATTTTGGGTATGAATCCAGCGGAATCTCGTCTGCGTTGCCTGTGGCGATGATCTTTCGGTCTTTAATTAAGAGTCTCTCAGCGATCGGTTTTTCAGGATTAAAGGTGTAGCAACGGGCATTGGTTAATACATGCGTATCCATGATCAACCCAGGATCTGATTTAATAGGGACTCAAGCTCTTCTTCCGAGTAGTAGTGGATCACGATCGTTCCGCCTTTTTCGGTTGGATTCAATGAAACCTTTGTTCCCAGCCGTTCCCGCAGACTCGCTTCCAGCGATTTCACATCAGCAGATTTGGTTTGTTTTTCAACCAGCGGCTTTGGCTTGATGCCTGAAAGTTTGCGGACCAGTTCTTCTGCCTGGCGGACATTCAATTCATTTCTCAAGATCGTTTGCAGGGCGGCAAGTTGGGCCTGGGAGGATGCCAATCCCAGAAGCGCCCTGGCATGACCTTCCGAGATCTTTTCCGAACCCAGTGCGGCAAGCGCTTCTTCGGGAAGTTTCAGCAGGCGAATGGTATTTGTCACAGCCACACGACTTTTGCCGACACGTTCAGCCACCTGATCCTGGGTTAACCCAAACTCCTCCTGCAATTTCAAGTATGCGTATGCAGACTCTACCGGTGAAAGATTCTCGCGTTGAATATTTTCGATCAGCGCCAGTTCAAGCCTTTCCTGTTCGCTTGCCTGACGGACTATGCAAGGCACAGATTCAAGACCAACCAGCTTGGCGGCTCGCAGCCGCCGCTCGCCGGCGATGAGTGTGTAATGGTCGCCTGCCTCATCTTTGGTGATAATCAGCGGCTGTATGATCCCATGTTCGCGAATGGAATTGGCCAGTTCATCCAGGCTGACGTCATCCATCTCAACGCGCGGCTGAGACGGATTTGGCAAGATCATATCAACCGCAATATATTGCGAATTGCCGGATGGCTCAGCTTGAAAATTGCCGGGAATGAGCGCTTCAAGACCTTTACCTAAACCTCTGCGGGGCATATTATTCCACCCTTTCTTTTATTTCGGGGATGTGCACTCCATCCTGCTCAAGAATTTCCCGGGCAAGGTCGTGATAGGATTTGGCTGCGGTTGAGGCAGGCGCATAAATGGCAATCGGCAGCCCATAAGATGGCGCTTCCGCCAAACGAATGCTGCGCGGGATAATTACCTGAAAAACCTGCGTGGGAAAATATTTTTGCACCTCGCTGACCACATCAGTCGCCAATCTGGTTCGTCCGTCGTACATCGTCATGATAACACCGCGCACCTTCAGGTCAGGGAATAATGATCCTTTGACGCGTTTTATCGTATCGGTTAACTGCCCAATACCCTCCAGGGCCAGATACTCGCACTGGACCGGAATCAGTACACCGTCAGCGGCTGCCATTAAACCGTTAACAGTGATGATGCTTAATGAGGGAGGACAGTCAATAAGGATGTAGTTATAGCGATCAATTATTGGAAGCAGTGCCTCTTTCAGGCGGTTCTCGCGATGCGGCATCTCCAGGAGTTCCACTTCCGCGCCAGCCAGGGCAGGCGATGAAGGCAGGATGGATAGCTTCAGACGCGGATTATGCAGGATGGCTGGCGCGATCGGTGCTGATCCGGTGAGGACTTCGTAAGTGCCTTTTTTGACGGTTAATTTGTCAATACCCAGGCTGGATGTCGCATTGGCCTGCGGGTCGAGATCGACGATCAGTACTTTCTGGCCGTAATATCCCAGATAAGCGCCGATATTAATGGCTGAGGTGGTTTTTCCCACTCCGCCTTTCTGATTGACGAGTGTGTAAATTTTTGTCATGAATACGATGATCCTCGCATAATTTCTACCATACTTGATTTTACTTCCTCAGGGCTTGGAATGCCCGCCAAACCCACCCGGGTGACTGACAAAGAAGCGAGGTTGACCGCCAGGGATGCTGATTCCCACGGATCTTTGGTTGCTTCCAGGCGGATAAAAAAGACCGCGGCAAATATATCGCCTGCTCCCGTAATGTCCCTCACGACAACTTTTGGGGCGCGAAACCGCCTGACATCGCCGTGCCAGTAAACGCGCGCACCATCAATGCCTTCAGTAACAGCCAGCACATTAAAACAGCCGGCATATTCAGAGATCAGATCTTCATTACCTTGGACGTCCTCAACGCTTATTACTACAGCATCTGTATTCTCGATTAAAGGTTTTGAAGGAATCCATTCCTGAAAACTCACCAGGCCATCCGCTTTTCTGGAGCGCATCCAGCCCTGCGGCGTGAGCCCGATAAAAGCGCTTGGAAACAGTCGGGCAATACCGGTATCGACCTCGTCAGCAACCGGACCCAGGTGCAGAATACGGGTTGTTCGTGATTCCGCGGGAATATCCTTGACTAATAAGGGTGCAGCGACTTTATGTAGGTATTGTTTACGGCCGGAAGCGGTATTAATATTTTCAAAGGTGGTTGTATCCTCAGATGGTTTTTGAGCAATCTCAACACCGCTTAAAGCGGATACATCCATTCCATATTCAAATGATGTAAAAATACCTGCCTTGAGTCCAAACGCATTGGCAGTCAAAGACGCGTAAGAAGCCGTTCCTCCCAGCGTAAAACCACTTGCGGCCAGATCTTTGGTGACATGACCGATCGTTAAATAGTCCAGTGGTTTGTCAGCGCTGGTTTGCATTAATGATATTACTTGTCCCGCGGGATTAATAGAAAATTATAGCATTAAGCGAAAAGGTTCAAAAATTAAATTGATTTTTCCGCCTGCTGCCTCATGGTTGAAATGACACTGATCACTGCTATTAAGCCGAGAATGACCGCTGATAGGCTGAACTCGCTGCGGATGGTACTCACCCCAAATATTGGATCAGCCAGGAGAAAAAAGAAAGGTGAGGCGAATGTGCCCAGACGAAATCCCGCAGTAACCAGTGACATTGCGCTGGTCGAGCTCTCGCGCGGTGTCGATTTTGTGGCCATATACGGGAACAGGGGGTGCAGCAGGCCTAAAGCGCCGCTGATCAGGCTGTGTCCCAGGATGATGGGCCACAGGCTTGGAATTATCCCCATGACCGCGAATCCGAGACCAAGGACGAATAAACCCAAAGGCAGCATCCATTTGTCGGTGATGCGATAGATACGTGCGAAATTCAGGCTGAGAAGCATCGAAACAAAGGTGGCGATGGCATTAACCCAGGCGGCAGTAGAGGGCGTCCCGAGTGTTTCTTGCTTGATCAGGACGCTTAGATTGGAGGGCAGGGACATAAACGTGACCATGCAGATAAAATAAAGAAGAGAAGCAATAATAACTGGTCCGGAGAAGTAAAAAAGTTTCCGTCGGCTGCCGCTTTGTGATTTATTGACAGGCCTGTCGGGAATATAAAGCCAGGCGAGCACCAATACCAACAGAGAGATGCCATAGATGCTGAATCCAAAGCGCCAATTGAACTCCGCCAGCCAGGCGCCGATAATTGGCAGGATCATGATCGCCAGATTGGCTGCGAAAATTGAATAACCGATGGTTTCTTTACGTTCTTCACCTTCATAAAAATCTGTGATAAAAGCGGTTGCCAGCGGAAGACAGATGCCGGAGCCAATACCGAGCACGGCACGGGTAAACATCAATCCCGCCATCGAATTGATCAATCCACCGCCCACGCCGCCGGCCGCATACAATATCAATCCCGTAAATAAAAGTGTCTTCTTGGTGAAATATTGGTCAAGGTAGCCGGTCAACAGGCTGAAAATGACACAGGTTATGGCTGAGATGGAAATGGCAATTTTTAAGGTAGTGGTTGTGGCATCTGGTATTGCGTCAACCAGGATGCTTAAAATGGAACTGACCCCTGCGATCATCAGGATGCTTAGCAGTGAAATGGAAAGGATTGCGATTTTGGTTTTGGTCATGTGTTGATTTATCCTAAAATAATCTCGCTAGAGTATAGCATCTCCTTAAAAAAATCAAGGTATAAACTGAACCTCAGTTAGTAAATTCCTAAAAACGAAGCAAAATTATGAAGGGTAGTATACATGTTCAAATTTTGCGTTGCCGAAAATGTGCAAATATTGAGATATACCTGATTCTGATATATAGTTATCCCATCTTGTGTTTACTGGGAGGGTACATGGGCGCAGAAAACGGGCACTTGGGCATCCGCGATTATCCCGAAAATGACCGGCCGCGTGAGAAACTGGAAATCCTCGGAGAAACCGCGCTTTCGAACAGCGAATTGCTCGCGATCTTGTTGCGTGTAGGCGTGGAAGGACGTAACGCAGTTGAACTGGCTTACGATCTCATCAATACCTTTGGCGGTTTGAATGGACTGCATAGCGCCCATTTTGAAGAGCTGTGCGCTGTGAAAGGCATGGGGCGGGCTAAAGCTGCTCAGGTCAAGGCCGCCATCGCGCTGGGTTACCGCATGAGCCTGGAAGAATTCGAGGCTAAACCGGTAATCAGCAAGCCGGCAGATGTTCAACTGCTCTTAAGCCATTTAATCGCATCGATGGATCAGGAAGAGCTGTGGGTGCTGGCGCTATCCACGCGAAACCAGCTGCTGAGTAAACAGAAGTTGTATGTTGGCACCATTAATCACTCATCGGTGCGGCTGGCGGAAGTCTTTGAAGTAGCCATTCGCTCCCATGCGTCGTCAATCATTATTGTCCATAATCACCCTTCCGGTGATCCACACCCCAGCGAAGAGGACTTACGCTTTACCGAAGAGCTGATCAAGGCTGGGCGCCTGTTGGATATCGGTGTGCTGGATCATATCATCCTGGCGCGTGATGGCTACTGCTCCATCCGGCAGGAGGGGCGGGTGAGCTTCAATACGCTGCAGCCGCGCACCTGGAATTAAAAATGCGATAGTGGCAAGTATCAAAGGCAAATAAACAAAAAGAGCATCAATATTGACAGATAAAAGCCCGTATAGTAACATTACGCGCGCTAAGCATGGCGAGGTAGCTCAGTGGTAGAGC
>CAZBNE010000061.1:7615-11812 GCA_964493155.1 uncultured Pelolinea sp. | reverse complement strand
TTGATCCGGCTTGCATCAATGACGTGCTTGTGACCCGCATGAACCTGGTCATGCGCCTTGTATCACTTGGTCATGCCGCCCGGAACAAGTCAGGCTTAAAGGTAAGGCAGCCTCTGCAGGAAGCAGCTTTTGCTGTTAGCAATAACGTTGATGTGTCAGTGATCGAGGAATACGCGGAACTGTTGCAGGATGAATTAAATGTCAAGAAGGTTCGGGCGCTGAGCGCAGCCAGTGAGGCGGCGTCTTATGAGTTAATGCCTTTGCCAAAACAATTAGGTCAAAAATATAAGGATGTATTCCCTGACGTGCGCAAGGCGATAATGGCGCTTGATGCTGAAAAAACGGCAATTGAATTAATGGATGGCAAACCGGTTTCCGTCGAGCTTGCAGGAAAGACGATCGAGATCCTGCCGGAAGAAATTGAAGTACGAATGCAGGCCAAAGCAGGATTCTCGGTTGCCATGGAGGGTGCTTTTGTTGCCGCGCTGGTAACAACCCTGACCCCGGAATTGGTCAATGAAGGTCTGGCGCGAGAATTTGTGCGCCGTGTTCAAGAAGCGCGCAAACAGGCTGGTTTTGAGATATCAGACCGCATTAAGGTTTATTTTTCAAGCTCTGAAAACATGCATATTGCTGCAGAACAATTTAGCGAATATATCAAAGTTGAGACGCTCGCGGTTGTTTTAGACTCAGAAAATATTCCCGATCGCCTTCCCAATATAAGCGATGAATTTGAGGGCGAAACAGTTACGCTTTGGCTTGAAAAAATTTAAATGCTATCGGGCAGAATGATTCTTGCTCCAATAGTCTAATGATTGTGGATATACCGGCAGATCAGGGAGCTTACCTGCTCATAGGCAGGTTGGTCACTGATATTCAATTTTATGCCGGACCTTTCTTGGGATAGGAGCTTTTGCGTGGCCATTATCTATATTCAGGCAGTGCCTTCGGACCCGGTGGTTTGCGTTCCAGGTTTTTTCGGCACTTTAATTTGGAAACGAAAAAGATTTGGTATTTTGATCATCTAAAAAACAATCTGAGGTTTGAGGAAATTATTTTCTCGACAGATGTGATTGGTCGGGAATGTAATTTTATTAAAGTCATTCAAAAAATGAAAGAATCGAGTTTTCCAGTAAATAGGTTTGGCTCAAGCGACTGCCGCCAGAAGTGCCCCGCGCATTTGGTCAGATTACCTTTAATAATTGATGTGGAATCCGTTTTTCATTATTTGGCGTGTCATTTTTCGGATTTGAACAGAATGCCCCTGGGATAAATCGGGTAGAATCTTTGATACAAGATTTGGAGACATCATTTTGAAAAAAGCTTTGAAAAGTTATTTGGTATTGATACCCATCGCAGGCGTATTGATCGCTCTTGACCAATGGACTAAGGCGCTTGTTCGGCAGAACCTTGAACTGGGTGAGATGTGGATGCCCCTGGAATGGCTTTCTCCTTTTGCACGCATCGTCCATTGGTATAACACCGGTGTTGCTTTTGGTATGTTCCAGGACAAGAATTTGCTTTTTTCTATTCTGGCCTTGGCGATTTCGATCATTTTAATCATTTTTTATCCCAAATTGACCGAAGAAGACTGGTTCTTGCGGATTGCGTTAGGCATGCAGTTAGGTGGTTCGCTTGGTAATTTGATCGATCGGATAACCATCGGCCATGTGACCGACTTTATCTCGGTTGGGAATTTTCCAGTTTTTAATATAGCGGATGCATCCATAACTGTCGGTGTTGCAGTCATGATCCTGGGATTATGGGTTGAAGAAAAGAAAGAAAAACAAAAAAAGAAAGAACGCGAAACCATCACCGATGTTCCTAAGCAGGTAAATGATTGAACGGTACCATCAAACGGATATATTTTGGAAGCGATCAGCCTGAAAGGCTTGATAAATTCTTGGTTTCCATCTATCCGGATTTTTCCCGTTCCCGCTTGCAGAAATTAATTGGGAATGGTTTTGTGCTTGTTAATGGTATCCAACCGTCAAAAACAGGTGTATTACTGGAAAAGGACGATGTGGTAGAAATTCATTTTCCTGAACCTGAGCCGATCGATATTATTCCTGAAAATATTCATCTTGAAATTTTGTATGAAGATCAGAATTTGCTGGTGATCAATAAACCAGCCGGCATGGTGGTGCATCCATCGGCTGGCCATTCAAGCGGAACTCTGGTTCATGCGATTATGGGTCATGAACCGCTGCTTGAAGGTATCGGTGGAAAATTACGCCCAGGTATCGTTCACCGCCTGGATAAGGACGCATCCGGAATCATACTGGTTGCCAAAAACGATGCCAGTCATCAGTGGTTTCAGCGGCAATTTAAATTGAGGGATGTTGAAAAAACCTATCTCGCACTTGTAGATGGCCGTCCCGCCACTCCAACCGGAAGGATTATTGCGCCGATCTATCGCGACAGGGATCAAAGAAAGAAAATGGCGATAGCGCCTGAGGGGAAGGGTAGGGCTTCGGAAACTGAATATCAGACCGTAAGGCAATTCACAAACCATACACTGCTTAGAGTTCACCCGCTGACAGGCAGGACACACCAGATCAGGGTTCATTTGGCAGCTTTAAAAATTCCGATCGCTGGTGACAGTGTCTACGGTCATAAGAAATCGAGTATTGATATTAAAAGGCACTTTTTGCATGCTTATGAGCTTTCTGTAAGGCTGCCTGGCGAGAAAAAAAAGACCACATTCCGGGCGGAGTTACCGGAAGAACTGGCTGAAATCATTGAAAATTTACAATAATTGGAGAAGAAATGGCTTTTGAAAATGGAGTTATCGACCTTCGTTCTGACACTGTGACCCAACCTACACGAGAAATGCGTCAGGCGATGGCTGACGCGATTGTTGGAGATGATGTGTATGGAGATGATCCCACGGTTAATGAATTACAGGAAAATGCGGCGCTTTTAACAGGGAAAGAAGCCGGTCTCTTTGTGCCTTCTGGCACCATGGCTAACCTTATTGCTGTTTTGGCGCATTGCCAGAGGGGCGATGAAGCAGTAATGGGAAATCTCGGTCACACTTTTTTACATGAGGTTGGTGGCATATCTGCGCTTGGCGGTGTTTTTGCCAGCATCATACCCAACCAGAAAGATGGAACACTTTTACTGGACGATATCCGCAGTGCTTACCGTGAAGAGGATATCCACCACCCTGAATCACGTCTGGTAATTATTGAGAATACACAAAACGCTTGCGGCGGTATCCCGCTTTCTGAAGGTTATATGCATTCTGTCGGCGAACTTGTGCATGAACTTGGGTTAAAAATGCATGTGGACGGGGCGCGGATTTTTAATGCTGCTGTTGCTTTAAAGACAACAGCAGTCAATCTGGCTGCATCAGCCGATTCGATCATGTTCTGTTTATCCAAAGGCCTGTGCGCTCCCGTGGGTTCGGTTTTATGCGGTTCTAAAGAATTTATTTCCAGATCTCGAAAGATCCGCAAACAATTGGGAGGGGGGATGAGGCAGGCAGGTGTTCTTGCGGCTGCAGGCCTTGTGGCTTTGCGGACGATGGTTGACAGGCTTACAGAAGATCACTTACGAGCGCAGAAAATTGCTAATGGATTGCAGGGCTGTCGTGGTATAGATTTCCATAAAGGCTTTCCGCAAACCAACATGGTATTTTTTCAGGTGAACCAAAGCGCGCGTATTAAGTCAGCGCATTTCTGTGAATACTTTGCCAACCATGGCATACTTTTTAGCAGCAGCGGTCCTGATCAATTCAGACTGGTGACCCATTATTGGATTGATGATGCTGATGTTGAGCGTATCATCAAGTATTTCAAAGAAGCGCTGGGATAGGCTGATTCAATTAAAGAAAATTAGATGTCCTGTTGTTATAATTTTTATAAAGCATTCATTTTGATCAAATGAGGAGAATAAAATGTCTGAATTTGTTAACCTGGCGATGATCGATGATGCTGTATCCGCTATCCGCGCCCGAACGAACTGCCAGCCAAGGATCGCTTTAATTTTGGGATCCGGTCTTGGCGACTTGGCTGAATCGGTCAGTCCGGCAGATTACATTCCTTATGGTGAAATTCCGCATTGGCCGGTCTCAACAATCCAGGGCCATAAAGGCCGCCTGGTGATGGGTGAACTTGAATCGAAGCCTGTGTTGATCATGCAGGGACGTGCACATTATTATGAGGGGTATCCGATTTCATTTATCGGTTTTCC
>CAZBNE010000061.1:0-7515 GCA_964493155.1 uncultured Pelolinea sp. | reverse complement strand
GCGGTTGGTATGTCGACAGTCCCTGAAGTGATCGTTGCCAGGCATGGCGGAATGAGGATTTTGGGTTTGTCGGGTGTCAGTAATAAAGCGAACCTGGATGGTTCTACAGTGACGACACACGAGGAAGTTCTGCAGGCAGGAAAAATGTTGGTTCCAAAGCTGGATGCGATTATCCGAGGTGTGATCCGCAGGATCTAATACGGCAGGGCCGTATCAGGATGATCCAATATTATGGAAGAACTTTTAAGATTCATTTCCACATATGAAATGGGGGTTTATATAATCTTTGGTGTTGTTATACTTTTTAACCTGAAGAATTTATTTGACGGGCTGACTGGTTTGCGAAAAGCCAATTTTGGCTTGGAGAAAGAGGTTGCTCGAAAAAAATTAAAATCCGCGATCACAATCATCGGATTATTTCTGATATTTGGCCTTTCGGTTTTTATTCTGGTATCCGTAGCAACAATCCGAATTCCGGGTTTAGGCAGGATTGCCACACCCACTATCGATTTGGCATCTACCCCAATTCCATCAAGTCAAAGCTTTGGAGTAGAAGCCGGCACTCCTGAAGCCCAACAATTAACCCAGACCGCCATCGCTTTAACAGGCTGTATACCGGGACAACTGGAATGGATCGATCCTGCTGATGGCTCTGAGGTGAGCGGATCTGTGGATCTGAAAGGAACGGTTAATGTTCCAAATTTGGGTTTTTATAAATATGAATACCGCTTTCAATCCGCTGAAAGTTGGACACCGATATCGGCTGGAAATAAAGCGATTATTGAGGATCTGTTCACTGGCCGTTGGAACACCGCTCAGTTTCAGCCTGGGAACTACTCTTTAAGATTGGTCGTTTCAGATAATCAAAATAATCTTCTTAAACCATGCCAGATAGAAGTGAAAGTCATGCCTCAATAAGGAATATTTTTATGAATATAATGATCCGTCAGGCAGTATCTCCAGACATTGAATTCTTGTCTCGTTTTGACCACTGTGTAAAAACAGATTGCGTCTGGCAAATGTCTCAATCGGTTAATGAAAACCAGATTCAAACCATCTTTAATGAAACGCATCTGCCAAGGGAAATGCGCTTGACATATCCGCGTTCACCTGATTCCCTGGATATGCGCTGGAAGAATTATTCATCAGTCTTGGTTGCTTGTGTGGATAAAGTACCAGTGGGTTACACAACGGTGAATGCTTTTCTTTCACCTGACATAATTTGGGTGAATGATCTTGTTGTTGATGAACTCTGGCGCCGCAAGGGGATCGCTTCGTCATTATTTCAGGCTGTCAGAGATTGGGGCATGGCCAGAAATTATTTGCGCATGATGCTGGAAATGTCATCAAAAAATTTCCCCGCTATTTGCCTGGCAAAGAAACTGGGATTTGAATTTACGGGTTTCAATGATAGTTATTTCCATAATAGTGACATCGCCTTATTCTTTTCAAGGTTGATGAAATAAAAATGAACTGGTTCGCAGGTATCGAGACGATCTTACAGGCTGTAAGTGATGTTCTGACAGCGGGAGTGGCAGTGATTACCTTCTCACTGCTGATTTATGCTGTAACATTTAAGATTCATGATTCGGTTACGAATTCCTTTTCCCTTCTGCTTTTATGCATAGCCATCATTTTTGGGGCTGATGCATTCATTTCTGTTGTAAAAAGTGATGCCCTGATTATCTTGATCAGCAAGATCCAATGGCTAGGATTGATAATCCTCCCGACAGCCTATTTTCTGTTTTCAGACGCATTATTATCCTTGACTGGAAAGCCGAGCAAGGGGAAGCGAAGATTTTTCGGTTTTTTCTTTATTCTATTAAGTACACTCTTTATCGGCTTGCTTTTTTTTGATCGCCTTCTGGGCTTTCAAAAGAACAACCAACTGTCTACACTGTATCTCGAACGAACTTTACTGGTTGACCTTTTCTCAATTTTCTTTCTGCTTGTGCTGATGCTATCCTGGTATAACTTCATTCGCGCTTTCAGAAGAACAGCTACACAAACCAGCCGCCGCAGAATGGTTTACCTGATTGTTAGTGCTATCGGACCGGCTGTTGGTTCATTTCCATTTTTGCTTTATGGGTCTCAATTTGCCTTTTATTCGCCGATATTTTTCAGGCTGCTGTCTGTGATTGCTAAAACAGCAGTGGCAGTCAGCGTTGTTGCCATGACATATGCAGTCTCGTTTTTTGGATTCCCCTGGACAGATCGTGTCATTAAAAGCAGGTTATTCCGCTGGGTTATGCGCGGACCAATGACAGCCAGCCTCACCCTTGGTGTTACTACCCTCCTGACCAGGTTGGGAATCCAGTTTAATATCAACAATTCAGCAGTTGTTGCCCTCGCAATGGTAGCGACGATTGTTATTTTTGAATATTTAATAACCCTGTTCGCGCCAGTCTGGGAAAGATTTTTGTTTTATGGAACAGATCGGATAGAGTTGGAAAAGATCAGGACTTTGGAAGATCGGTTACTGACAACTAATGACCTGCGGCAGTTTCTGGAATTTGTACTGGCATCTGTATGTGACCGCCTTCAAGTTCCCGGCGCAAATCTGGTCGTCAATAACAATTCCTCCGAGAATTTTGATATTCATACCGGCAGCCAAAAGCCTATTTCTTCAGAAGAAAAATCACAAATCTTTGAGGTCTTGAGAAAAGAAGATCTGAATCAGACGGTCTTTGAAGTAGACAAGCGAACATTTATCGCACTAATGGATGATGAAGGAACACAAAACTCATTGCTGGGCGCGATCGTGATAGACCATCCCATCGTCTATCCCGAATCCGAGAAAATTACTGCCATAAAAAAACTTTCACAAAGGGCAGTGTTGGCTTTAAAAGATCGTGCTGAACAGGAACAGCTTTTTACTTCGCTTGAAATGCTCACGCCGCAAGTTTCTGTGATTCAGGGCTTATTAGCTGCATCTCGTTCGGCTCAGGGACGGGATATGAACGGGGACCATGAGGTGCAGCTGCACGATCTCGAAAATTGGACAAAGGACGCGCTATCCCAGATCTGGGGTGGTCCAAAATTGTTACAGAATCCGATCCTCCAATTGAATACGATTCAAAACAAAATAAAGTTCGAAAAAGAGACACCATTAAATGCCGTTCGAGAACTTTTGCGTGAAGCGATTGCTAATCTCAAACCGGAGGGCGAACGCCAATATACCAATGAATGGCTGCTCTATAATATTATGGATCTGAAATTTCTTGAAGGATGGAAGGTCAAGGATGTCTCACACCGACTAGCGCTATCCGAAGCTGACCTTTATCGAAAACAGCGTATGGCGATCACAGCTATTTCCAGACAGATCATCGAGCTTGAAAAACTATCCAAACAGATTTAGTTTTTAATTCACCAAAGGTCTTTTAGCTTCCCGAGTCATTAAAATTTCCATTCATATCCTTCAGCTGGATTATTTTGGCATGTATTGGTGGGTGGAAATTATTCGGTGATAATATTGACGTACTGAAATGAAGTCTTTGTTAATTATTCGGTAGAAAATATGCTATTAGTTGAAAAACGTGGGATTATTTGTAAGTTATAAATAGATCATTCAAATGGCGCAAAAAAGCACTTTTTCGGATGTTTTCTTCAAGACCATCAAGCGTTTTGGTCAGGATCTCTTGGGAGTCCTTTTGATCGCCTTGGCGGTCATTTCATTCATGAGCTTGTCGGGGTTAACTGAAGGTTCCCTTTCATCCTTCTTTTCACAGTGGATCCTTAAAGGATTTGGCTGGGGAAGTTACATCCTGGTTGCTCTCATTGGTTATGTTGGTTTCCTGATCCTGCTGAGGCATATCGAGCAGCTTCCTGAATTTAATCTTGAAAGGATCATTTTGCTCGAAATTTCACTGTTTGCCCTGTTAGCCTTTCTTTCAATTATTAACGGGCTTTCGATAGACAGGGCTAACAATGGTGTCGATGGGGGTGTCATTGGTTGGGGATTGGCAAGGATTTTACGCGATCTGGTGGGTACTCAGATTTCGGTTTTTTTCCTGTTTCTGATTTTTCTTTTCTTTTTTATTTCTGGCATTGGATTATGGCGCCCTTTAATTGATGCATTAGATAGATTTTTCTCACGAATTCTCTCTACCTCCCAAATTTCAGGGAGCACGGTTATAAGGCAGCAAAATGATCTGGAAAAAAATAAAAATAACCAGAATTTTCAGGCTGATGCCAATAGTCAGGCGTTATATTCTGGTGGATTATTAAACAAAGCGATAGACCTTCCCCCAGTAGAGCTTTTACTTGATACACAGAAGAATATTTCGGATGAATCATATATTCATTCGAAAGCGATTCAGATCGAGCAGACAATGGAAGAATTTGGAGTGCCCGCTCGTGTAGCTGGATACAGGGTTGGTCCAACTATTATCCAATACGCGGTTGAACCTGGCTTTGTTGAAAGGGTCAATGAGGAGGGTGATGTTGCCCGTAAAAAAGTGCGCGTCGCGCAAATTGCCACCCTGCACAAGGATCTTACCCTTGCACTGGCAGTTGATAGATTGCGGATCGAAGCACCAATTCCCAATCATTCTTATGTTGGAATTGAGATCCCAAATCAGTCAATTACGGTTGTACGCCTGAAATCTGTCCTTCAGACAGATGCTTTTTTAAGAACAAGCTCACCGTTAAAACTGGCATTAGGGCTGGATGTCTCAGGCAATCCTGTCATCGCCGATCTTGCGCGCATGCCGCATCTGCTGGTTGCGGGCACAACTGGTTCAGGAAAATCGGTTTGCATCACTTCCTTTATCGCCTGTCTGGCGTTTAACAATTCACCGGAAGACCTTAAACTAGCTATCCTTGATCCTAAGATGGTGGAATTGGTGCGCTTTAATGGCCTGCCTCATTTGCTGGGAAAGGTAGAAACCCAACTCGACCGTATGCTGGGTATACTGGCTTGGGCGATCAAGGAAATGGATGATCGTTATCGCCTGATGGAAGCAGTGAACGCCCGTGATCTGGATTCATATAATATAAAAATGCTACGCCGCGGCCGTGCAAAACTCCCCAGGATCGTGATTTTTATTGATGAATTGGCCGACCTGATGCTTTCTGCACCTGACCAGACCGAGAGCTATTTGGTACGCCTGGCGCAAATGGCGCGGGCAACAGGCATTCATTTGGTGGTAGCGACACAGAGGCCGAGTACTGATATCATTACTGGCTTGATTAAAGCCAATTTCCCTGCACGTATATCCTTCATGATGGCGTCATCAGTTGATTCAAGGGTGATCCTTGATACCAATGGCGCAGAAACACTGATGGGCAGGGGTGATATGCTCTTCATTGACCCTGAAGCTTCAAGCCCTCAACGCGCCCAGGGAGTGCTTGTGGATGATCGGGAAATTGAAAAGATTATCGCATATTGGCAGAATAAAGTTGGCGACCAGCTTCAGGAAAATCCTGCTCCCTGGGAGGAGCTGATCCCTGCGATAGGGGATGATTCCGACAAATTGATCGAAGCAGCCATCGAATTAATCAAGAAAGAGGGTCATGCATCAACCTCGAGGCTTCAGCGAAAATTAAGGATCGGTTTTCCTCGTGCCGCCCGTTTGATGGATGAACTGGAGGAACGTGGAGTTGTTGGACCCTCCGAGGCTGGGGGCAGGGAGAGGGAAGTCTTTTTGAATGATAATGATTCTTCCGAACCGGAAAATTATTAACCATTCATTCGCATAGCAGATCTCATTTAAGGATAAAAAATTGACAGATTTCTTAAGAAAGATATTTGGATCATTATTAAATATTGTAGCCAGCCGACTATTATCGATCGGATTGACAGCAGACCTTGTTACGGTCCTTGGTGTTTTTGGAAATTTTCTGGCAGCCTGGTTCATCGCCCGGGGAGAACTGTTGACGGGTGGTTTGTTGGTTCTGGGTTTCGGCTTATTTGACGCGATTGATGGTTCAATGGCACGGCTGCGGGGCACTGAAACCAGATTTGGGGCTTTTTTAGATTCAGTTCTTGATCGATATTCAGAGCTGGCAATATTTTTCGGAATTTTGGTCTTCTCCATACAGGCATCGAATCCTATCAATTGTTTTTTAGTCTTTATTGCTGCTTCTGCATCTGTGTTGGTTTCTTATATACGAGCACGCGCTCAGTCTCTTGGGATTGATGCCAGGATTGGAATTTTGACGCGAGTTGAACGTTATTTGGTAATCGTGCCTTCATTACTATTTAACCGCCCGGATGTAGGCTTATGGATCATCGCCATTCTTGGAAATATTACTGCGTTCCAACGCATTTGGTATGTTCGTCAGCAAATGAAGCAATGATAATGAATTAGAATAATCCTGAATCAGTTGATAAAGAAAGGAAATCATTATGCCTGATGGTTTTTATATCGGACCATTGAAGATTTATTTTTATGGAATCATTATCATGCTGGGAGTTTTGGTTGCCGTACAAATATCTGTAATGGAAGCAAAACGGAGAGAGTTGGACAGTGAGATAGTATGGGATATGATTCCCTGGCTGCTGATCATGGGTATCATTGGCGCGCGTTTGTGGCATGTTTTTACGCCCTCCAAATCCATGGGGGTTGGCCCGGAATATTACTTTACCCATCCGATTGAGATTCTCAATACCCGTCAAGGCGGTCTGGGCATTCCGGGAGGTGTGATTGGCGGTGTGATTGCGTTACTCGTCTATACCAGAAAGAAGAAATTGTCATTTTTAACCTGGGCAGATATTGTTGTGCCAGGTCTTGCACTGGCTCAGGCGATTGGCCGTTGGGGGAACTTCTTTAATCAGGAATTATATGGTCCGCCTTCAACACTCCCTTGGGCGATTTTCATTGATAAAGCGCATCGTTTGCCGGGTTATGAAGAATTTTCAACTTTCCACCCGATGTTTCTATATGAATCCCTTTGGAGTGTTCTTAATTTCTTTTTGCTGCTTTTCTTGGGAAGGATATATCAGGCAAAATTAAAAGCCGGAGATTTATTTTGGATTTACTTAATTGTCTATCCCGTCGGCAGATTCTCATTAGAATTCATCCGGCTTGATCCTTCACTGGTTGGCGGCATTAATGCGAACCAGATCACGATGGCTGTTGTGGCATTGTTTGGTACGTCAATGTTGATCATCAATCATACAAAAAAAGATAAACCGGCGGTTACAGATGAAGAATCGATTCCCTCGTAATTATTGAAGAATTATTTGGGATTTTCTAGGATATATTTCTATCTGAAAATCTTAAAATTGGATAATTTAATAATATAAGGGATTATGATGAATCAAAAACTGCTTGATGAAATAAATCTTCAGATCAATAATGAGTTGTATTCAGGCAACCTTTACCTTTAAATAGCAGCTCATTTTTCCTAGGTGAACCTTGGCGGTTTTGCGCATTGGATGAATTTGCAGACAAAGGAAGAGTTGGAGCATACCATGAGGTTCTATGATTTCCTGAACGATCGTGGCGAAAAGTGGATCTGCAGGCTATTGCGCAGCCAGATGCCAATTTCGGATCACCGATTAAAATTTTC
>CAZBNE010000060.1:0-11817 GCA_964493155.1 uncultured Pelolinea sp. | reverse complement strand
CTTTCCCAACACCCTTCTTTGAAGTAATCAAAGCATCTATCTCGCATGACTCCTCGACTATCATGAGTGCTATAGTGCCAACGACTTCGTCATCATCAATGGCAACGAAGTAATTACCATTTTCTATAAGGGGTGTAATCTTTTCCACTTCAGAAAAGGAGTACTCTTCGGTGTCAAGACCTTTTAGGAGCTTTGATAGCTCTTTGGCATGGGATTTTGTTGCCTTCACTATTTCCATAAGAGGACAATCGTATAATTTGGTATTAAAGCTTTTGATGGGAAGAGATATACTTCAACGCTGCTACAATTTCTTCTAATTTTTTGATATTCTCTTCCAACGCAGGTATAAATGCCACTGTTGAGTGATTATCAAAATAATCATAAATCGAATCATAGAACTTTTCTAACTCTTCAATTTGTTGTTCCGAAAATACTTCATAATCTACATTTTTATTTAGAAATACATCTCCGTTGTATATAGCGATATAAAGTTTCATAAATTATTTAGCTATTAATTGTATTTATCGATTATCATAATCAAATAAAAGAAAAGATTATATTCTTGACCCTTAATAATTTTATTGAGGTAATACTATGGCAAAAACAAAGAAGGACATCATCGAAACTATATTTAACTACTGTAAAAATAACAATAATTATATCTTTGATAATGAACTAATAAAAAAAATATTAATGCAAAGTGGATCAAAAACAAATCCATATGACATGACGAAAATTGACGATATATCTAAACTTCCTAAAGTTCTCTTAGAAAATGATTATTTTATAGCCCATATAGGATCGGGGAAACATAAATTTGTTAAGGGCATATCTAAAATATACCATAAATTTGAGCCTATCACAGAGCATGAAATCGAAAAGTGGACTTATGTTCCAAGTATACTAGATGACTATTCTATTTCAGAGAGTAGCGTCTTATCCCTCTGCTTTAATCAAAGAATAATGCATGATTTTTTATACAAAGATGTTTCTTGTAATCCAAAAATGTATAACAGCGAAAGAAAAAGAGGTATTAATTTTTTATATAAAATAGATAACATTCCAATGAAATTAAATAACTTGCAAACAGAAATAGATTTAAGGTTCTTAAACTTGATGTAACCACAGGAACACAAACAGAAATAGATTTAACCATAGAAATGAATGGAAAAGTAACGGTGTTTGAAGGCAAAAATACAAAAAATTCATTTGAGTGGATTGATAACTTTAATGTATTTCAATTATATATACCATTTAGATATTATCATGAGTTAAAGGAGAAAAATAAATTGGAGATTAATGAAATAACAGCATGTTATTTAATTCGCCAAAGAAAAGAAAATGGATCTTATGTTAGACTTTATAATTACACATTTAAAAATCCCTTAGATATCACATCTATTAAAATTATTAAAAAAAGAGAATACCGTGTATTGAGGGAGTTAAATGAGAACTAACTATGAAAATAAAATATTTCACGATGACGTAATGAATGTCTTAAAAAATATGCCTGATAACTCGGTAGATATGATATATAGCGATCCTGACTATAACGTTGGTATTAAATACAATGATAAATCTTATACTAGGAATTTTGATGAGTATATTGGATGGTATATCGATCTAGCTAAAGAATCTTTTAGAGTCCTCAAAGATGAAGGTAATATGTTTTTTATTAATTACCCCAAACAAAATGCTAACTTGAGAGTTAAATATTTAGACAATGTTTGCCATGAAGTTGTTGATTATGTTTGGACGTATAATACTAACGTGGGGCATTCTCCAAAAAAGTTTACAAGAGCACATAGAAGTATATTACACTGTAGAAAAACTAAAAATAATAAATGGTTTAAGAGTGCAGTAACCGAACCATATAAAAACCCAAAAGATAAAAGAATATTGCAAAATATTTCAAATGGATCATCAGGAAGAATGCCTTATTCATGGATGTATTACGATTTAGTAAAAAATATATCAAAAGATAAAACTATGCATTCATGCCAAATACCTTTAGGATTAGTTGAAAAATTAATTTTAGCTTCAACCTTGCCAAACGATCTTATTTTTATTCATTTTGGGGGGTCTGGAAATGAGATCATACTAGCAAAACAGATGGGCAGAAAATATATATCTGCAGAGATTGATGAAATATACTATAATATGATTTTAGAAAGAATAAGATTAGATGGATTAATTCCATCGAAATATAAATTATCTTTTAAAAATAAAAATATTGAAAAGAATTGAAAGCTTCACTTTGGTATGGAAGAGCGGTCTACACCAATCAAAGATTATTAGTGTTTGATTAATAATAATAAATATTAATAAATCTTAAAGTTTAATTTTAGTATATCCATCAACGATTATCTTTTCAAATTCCTTTTCAAATGACCCAAATTGTATCGAATTAATTTTATTATTTATTAAGAAAATACCACCTCTAGCGTATTCTTCTATAATTTGATTAATCCTCTCTGGTTTGTCTATTATATCGGGAGATTCTTCTGTTATCACAATTGAATATATTAAAACTAAATCTTCAGGATCAAAGTAAGAAGTTCTAAAATACCACTGCTTTTTATCAATTTTGATTTTAGACTGATGATAATACCCATAGGTCATTGCAGCTAAAAAAATATCTTTGCTTTCTAGATCTTTAAAAAACGATTCTTCTTCTCTTAGTCTATGATAGATTTTTTCATCTTTTTCATCAATATAAACTAAAGTAGGAAATTTTTGTATTGGAATTTCAAACATTATAAAACCTCCAGAGTTGTCTCAGATTCATCTTTTGATACTATAAAGCTAAATCTATTGCTATTGTTACAATCAAGGTGCTCTTTTATTTCCTCTGAATACTCAGCGGGTGTGAACAATAATATTGTCTGCTTTATTTTGCTTACTTCTAAAAATATTTTAGCAAAATTCTCTCTATTTTCATCAGAGACTCTAGCAACAGGTGTATCTATTAGGATAGGTGAATCAAATCCCGATATTTTATGAAGTGCTAGGGTAAAAGATAATGCTAATAATTCTCTCTCGGCGGCACTAAGAGACCCTAAACATTCATATCCTAATGAGTGAATAAGATGGATATTGTACCTGTCATCGATTGTTACCTCTCTAAAAGTGCCTTTTTTCCATATTAAGCCGAAGAACAATCTATTAGTTTCCTTTTCCATATCCCTTCTTGTTTTTTCTATAATCTCATTTTTAGTTTCTTTTATGATAGACAAAGCCTTTTCTGTGAATCTAATTTGATTGATTAATTTATTGGCTTTCTCTTCTTTATCCTGATGTTCTTTTATTTGTGATTGGAGAGTCTTTATATTCTCTTCTAACTTCTTTTTATCAGGACACAATTGACCTAAATCTTTTAATTTGTCTTCATAGATATTTTCCCATTTTTTCTTTTCTTCGTACCATTCTTTTACTGTTTCTTGTTCGTATCCACTTAAGTCACGATCAATCTGCGATAACCTGTCTCTGATTTTATCTAAATCTTCATCATAATGTGCTATGTCGTCTGTTAAGTTTTTTCTTTCTGTGTTAAACTTTTCAATCCTATCCACTAAAATATTAATCTTTGATTCAAGCGATTGCAGTGTCTTTGCCATGTTCGAGGATAAAGTTATTTTATTTAGATGTAAATTAATTTGAGCTAGGGAAAGGGTGTCTACTTCTTTCCCACAGATAGAACACTTATTATTTTTAATTATTTCTTCTAGTAAGCTTCTGTCTACCGGGGGCGGTAAATCCTTATTCTTTCTTTTTTCTTCTATTATTGAAAGAGTATTACAAAGGGCATTCCATGAAAAAATTATTTTACCGCTATCGAGTAAAAGCTTATTCTTTTGATTAATTTTTTTATCTTTTTCTTCTTTTTTTGTTTTTATTTCTTCTTTTAATCTAGATACTTCTTTTTGTAGTGAATCGACATCAGGGTAACCGACTAACCTCTTTGAATATTCATCGTATTTAATTTTAGCTTTGTCTTTTTGCTCCTCTGTCTTTGAGATTAATTCTTCAAGTTCTCTTAATTCTTCTTTTTTCCCTTGTAATTCATCGTTAAGTTCTTTTGTTTCGGGATTCTGCTTAGAATATTCATAGTTCAAATCATCCAGTGTCTTTTGTAATCTATCTTGAATTCTTTCTATAAGCTGTATTTGAGAGACTTCAAATATGGCATGTTTAATTTTTTGCCCTGTTGTGTCAATCAAGTATTTATCTAGTTGCTCTCCATCAAAAAAGAAGAATTCTCTTATATTGTCTGGAACGAATCGATTGACATATGCCATTGCTTCTTCATTTGTTGCATCTTTTTTATTCCCTCTTACATCTTTATAGCTAACGGTAAAATCCGAGTCCTGGGGCATTATCTTTGATTCGTTTTTGTATATCTTGTATCGTGTACTCCTAGTGTATACTATGTTTCCATCATTTGGGGAAGAAGCTTCGACTCTGACCATGACTTCCACATTCTTGTCTTTATCAGAATCCTCTATGTACTTTAGATTGATAGGCGATAATTTTTCTGAAACTTTGGATAGATGGGGTTCTTCTCCATATAGACACCAGTTTATTGCATTTAGAAAATTAGTTTTGCCAGTTCCGTTTTTTCCAACTATAAGGTGAAGGTCTTCTTCTGCATTTTTGTTAAATTTAATGTCCATGTTCTTAAACTGACGATAATTTTTAAGAACTACCCTTTCAATACGCATTGTTACCTCTCCCACTTCTCAGAATATTTTTCAATATTTGATCTGTATTTATCCTTAAATCTTAGATTTGGATACAGTATCTCATGATAGATAATATCTTCTAGCATTTCAAGCATAGCTTTATCATTATCGCATTTTTTTCTAATGGTGTCAATAATTTCTTCTTTTACAGTGATCCCCAAATTAAACACCCCTTAATTTGTTTTTTATTTTCTCTATGCTTTCTATAGCATCGGAACTGTTCAGAGCATATTTTGCAATTTCTTCATATCTATTTAGCTCTTTTCTAAAAATGTTCATTTCTATTTCTCTTATTTCCTTAGGTAAGTTGCTAGTTGACGGAACTACAATTATATCATATATCATAGCCTCGGATTTAGAAGTATACCTTCTTATAACTCTTCCAATTCTCTGGATGTATTCTCTCGGGTTTTCACAACTGGCCATCAAAATTGCTTTTCTTGCAGGAGGTATATCCACGCCTTCGTCTAAGCATTTCATTGCAACTAAGACTTGGTAGTCTCCTCCTGCAAATTTACTTAAGATATACTCTCTTTCAGATACTCCCCCATATTCTTTCTTTGGAGAAGTTCCCTCTTCCATAGTGAAACGGTGAACAGATAAAAACTTCTCATTGACAATTGACATCACCCTGTTTATCTGTTGTGGACTGGTATAAACAATAGTCCATTTTATTTGTCCTAGCTCTTCCAACAACTTTCTTAAACTTTCATATTTCTCTTCGGCATTCTTGATTATATTTGCCCTTTTTATCAATAATAATTTTAAGAGTTCCTTCTTTTCCTTGTCTTCTTTTGCACGATTTAGATTAAATATTATTGATCGTGTTTTTTCAATGAACTCTTCTATTTCATCAATTGTTAGAGATACGGGCAAAGGAATGTAATAATAGGGGGTAAGATAGGTATATCCTGTTGCAGGATTTATCGTGTTTATGGCTTTTCCTAGATTAAATTCGTATACCACCTTTCCAAAATAGTTATAAATTATGTCTGTTCCTTCAGAATCAAAAAATCTTTTAGGCGTTGCGCTTAAACCAAGTCTCAACTTGTAAATATTAAGAAGTCCTTGCCTACTTTTTTCTGCCCCCAATCCATGAACTTCATCGCCAATGATAA
Organism: uncultured Pelolinea sp.; assembly: GCA_964493155.1. GTDB lineage: Bacteria > Chloroflexota > Anaerolineae > Anaerolineales > Anaerolineaceae > Pelolinea. The sequence goes on along the minus strand of CAZBNE010000060.1, from coordinate 5,957 downwards.
AAATATGTTCTATATTGTTAGAAGTCATGATTTCGACAAAATCATTGGAAGACAAAGTTCTGTGAGTTGTTAGTATAATTATTCTTTTATTGTACCCTAGAATAAAATCTGATAATAGATCTGCCAAAGTATTTTTCCACCCGGAGTTTGAACTGTCTGCAATAATTAATTTATCATAGGGTGTTCCAAATTTTATTATTTCCTTTTTCCATTGCTGTATGAGATGTTGATAGGGACAGGATATTATTGCCACCATCTTATCAAATCTATTAATTGCAACTTCTAGAGCACCTAATGCAGTATACGTTTTTCCAGTTCCTGTTGCCATTTCTAGCATGCCCGCCATGCCGTTGTTTAACCATTCATCGATAGCGTCCAATTGATGATTGTAGAGATTTACTTTTCTTTCTTTTTTGGGCGGATATTTAACGACTATGTGTTTCGGGGCAATCTTAACCAATTTATTCTGAACAGCTTTAGGCACATCCATGACTTTGATCCTTGAGGCTTTGTTATTCCAAATTCTTTCAAATTTTTCGATATCTCCATTTAGGTATTCTAATTCAGATTCTTCCCAATTTTTGAATACTTTGAATTCCTCTATGTTTTCCTTCCAGCCAAATTCACTTTCATTAACAGATCCGCTAAAGCTAACCATGTTACCTTCAGAGTCTTTGAATATCCCAACTTTCGGATGGAATAATCCTTTTTCTTCTATTTCTTCGTAATCTAAAATATTCCCAAAATTATCATAAAGTATCGCTATTTTAATATCTAATCTATTATTTGCTATCATCCATCCCAAGGCAGAAACATGGTCTTTTACGAATTCATTTTCTAGCTCATCTAGGTTATCGAGCATTATTTTTTCAATATAACTTTCTGGCCCTTCTTTAGATTTCATTATAATATCTATATCCTGTTTTGAGAGCCGTGGAGAAACTATCAGATTCATCTTTCCGTTATTTTTAATTAATCCTACGATTCCTCTAGCGGCAACTGCAAGTGAAGTTGAAGAAAAAAATCCGGCCATTCTATTATATTCAATCGATTTAGATAAAACAGGTATATAAAATTCATTTAATATATCGTCAAAATCTGAAAAATAAGTTTTCTTTAGTTCAACATCCTTAAGGCTCATGGTATCCCTATATTAAACGGATTTGAAGACTAGGAATCTAGCAATAGATAGTCAATTTTAATAAGATAGAGCATATATAAATATATCGCGCCAATTAAAAGAATTAATTCGCATCCAAGTTCTTTAATAATTCCAAAGCTTTCTCATTGTTTGTTTTCTCAGCCAATTCATACGCCGATTTGTAATCCTCGCCTTTTATGAAGTAATCGATTGCATTCTCAAAATCATTATTTTTTAACATCTTCTTTGCATTTTCTATGTAACCTAATCTCATCTTAGATTCAATCGATTTAAGATACAGCTCGTCTAATTTCTCTTTTTCATTTAAAAACTCTGAAAGTTTTATAGCTGATTTAATATCCCCTTCTCTTTCCACCTGCTCAAGCAAGGCATAAGCGTTGCTTTTTATAGCATCTGCACAGTCATACTTTGACTCAAACTTTTTCAAATCTTCAAAATTAGCAGATCTTAGATTTTTATCGATTAGCAACTTACATAATCTTGAAAACTCTTCTCTGTTGCCACTTTTTTGAGCCAGTTCTATAGCAGATTCATACCTCATAGACCTTTCATACAAATCCAGTAATACATCTTCATTTTGAAACTCTTTGGCTATTTTAATTGCCTCGTCATAGTTGTTTTCTGAAACGTATTTTCCTATAATTTCTTTTGAAATAGAAGGTAGAAGATGAGTAAATCCCAATTCTTTGCAAAAAGTTTTTGCCGTCTCAAATTGATTATATATAATGGATTGGAATATTTCATTTTTTACTGTATTTAATATTGTATTTTTATCTTCTATTTTTTCAAGAGATTTTTTTGCCATTTCAATTTTGCCTTGTTTTAAATAAGTCTTAAAGGTATATTTATGTAACTTAATATTCTCGTAATAAAAATTGGAGATATCTTCTCTTCCGGCTTTTTTGTATAGTTGAATTGCTCTTTCTAAATCTCCCATCCTTCTTGATACTTCTGCTGCGTTAAGAAAGTCTTCTTCTAACAATAACTGATTTAGGGAAATATTATATATTTCCTTAATTTTACTTTCGTCGGATATATTATCGGCTATTTTGAATATCTTTTTTAATTTCTTAAATTTAATACATCTAGTTACAAATCCTTCTAAGTCGCCAGTTATTTCTATTAATTGAGCCGCAGAATCATAGTCTCTTTTCTGGATTTTTATATAAATTAGTCTACCATAAATGTCTTTATATTTTTCACTATATTCTACTTTATTAATAATTCTGAAAATATCTTCATAACTACTGCATTTGTCATATAGTTCTATGGCTTTATAATAATCTTTTTTATCCTCGGCAATTTTACCAGCTTGCATTGTCATGCCATCATCTACCAAATAATCTAAATATTTACGTTCCACCCGATTGATTTCCCCAGTATGCCTGATCTCTTCTGTCAACTTTATTGCAGAGGGGCAATCTTTAGCTTTTTCATAATATTCTATATTTTTTTCAGATTGTAAAAGTTCGTAAGATAGTTTAGACGCGGCTTGAAAGTTGCCCATCTTAGAATAATAGACTACTATTCTTTCTAATTCGTTTATTTCTCCCGCAAGTTTGATTGCCTTGCCATATTCTTCTTTTTTTAGGTATTCATCAATCAAATTATTGTAGTATTTTTTAACAATATTCTCATCAGCTATTTTCTTTCGAATTGTTCTTGCTTCTTCAATACGGCCATCTTTTAGATATTCAAATAAAATTTTACCGTATTTCAAATTGTTTATTTCGTCATCGGATGGAAGTTTTTCTATCTCGACTTCTTGAGAAAGAATGCCACTTGAATTTTTTTCCAGGTTAGTTGAAAATTTTTTATAAGTTCTATTTTTTTGATTTCTTTGGCCTATTCTATCACTAATACGTTCTTTAATTATTTTTATTAATCCAGGATTAATTCCAGAGTTTTCTAGAAAATTATTAATTAGATTTGGATTGTTTATTTTCATTGCAAGGTCTATTGCCTTTTCAATTTTATTTTGTTTTAGGTACCTTACCATATCTCGTTCATATTCTCTGATCTGGTCCTGAAAAAACGAAGCAAGATCTTCTCTTCCAGCTTTTTTATACAATTTAAACGCTGTTTTAATATCGCCCATCTTTTTTGCATAATGCCCGGCATTAAGGTAGTCTTTTTCTAGAATTAGTAGTTTTATTGAAATACTATATATTTCTTTAATTAAATTCTCGTTGGGTATATATTTAGCTATTTTTTCTATTTCATTTATTTTTTTTAAAGCAATAAACCTATTTATTACTTCTCTAAAGTCTCCAGTTATATTTATTAGCTGAACTAGAGCTTCATTATTTTTTTCTTTTATTTTTATATCTATTAATCGATAATAAATATATTTATACTTTTTATTATATTCCACTTTAGATATTATTCTAAAAATATCCTCATAGTTATAGCATTTGTCATATAGTTCTATGGCTTTTTCGTAATCTCCTTTGATTTCAGCTATATGCCCGGCAGAAAGAAAGTTTCCTTCATTTATGGAATCCTTAATTAAAATATTTAGAAACTCTTCTTTATTTTCTAGATTAGAATTTTCTATTGTTTTGAATAATTCTTTATATCTTTTCTGTTTTACAAGAGTTTTAGCTTGCTCTCTAATTCCTTCAAAGGTTTTATCTTCGCCATTCAATAGCATCACTTTGTCACAATATATTTTTCAATAATTCCAAAGCTTTCTCATTATTTGTTTTCTCAGCCAACTTATACGCGGATTTATAATCTTCTCCTTTTATGAAGTAATCGATTGCCTTTTCAAAATCTTTGTTCTTGAGCATATTTTTTGCAGTTTCTATGTAGCCAAGCTTCATTTTAGATTCGATTGATTTGAGATACAGCTCTTCTGTTTTCTCCTTGTTGTTTAAAAATTCTGAGAGTTTTATAGCCGATTTAATGTCTCCTATTTTTTCCATCTCTCCAATCAGAGCATAAGCTTTCTTATTTATAGGATCAGAGCAGTTATATTTTAATTCAAGTTTTTTCAATTCGTCAAAGTTGCATGATCTTAGATTCTTTTCAACGAGCAGTTCGAGGAGAATAGTAAATTTTTCTTCATTGTTCATTTTATATGCCAACTCCAGTGCAGATTCATATCTCATGTATTTTTCGTATAGATCAAGAAGAATTTCATCATTTTGAAATAATTTTGATATTTCAATTGCATCTTCATATTCATTCTCTGAAAGGTCTGGATTGATATCTTCGGCGATTATAATTTTTTTCTCCTCTATTTTTGCATACCCTGATTCTTTCAGCCAGTTAATAATTGTATTTGTAAGGGCTATTTTGCTCTTGTTAGTATATCTTCTATCGGTTGTCATCTCGATTATTCTAACGATATCTTCCCTTTCAATTGGTCCTGCTGTTTTTAATCTTATACAAATGTATTTTAGAACTTCAATTCTTTGAACGTTCTCGCTAAGCCATTTTTGTTTGTCTCTAATTGTGCCAGACAGAAATGTTTTTCCTTCTTCTGTTAGGGCAATATTATTTTTTATCCTCTTGAGTAACCCTAATTTAATAGCATTGTTTATTTGATGATGAGGATCTTTTTCTGTTATATTTTTTATTTCATTTATTGAAATTTCTCCGTTATGTCCACTGACTATTCTTATGATTTTTAGGCTATTTTGTAACGAAGAATTTGAAAGAGAAATTTTGTCAGCTATATTAGCACCTCCAATAGCAGGACATTATTGCAGTAAATTTTAATATACAATTAAATTTGAATTTTTTTTTATTTTGACATAAATACATTAACTTAGAATTTATTTTATTTAATATATAAGAATATGGAAAAAATAATTTTTTCATATTAAAATAAGCCTAAGAATAATTAGAATAAAAGGTGCCGGGGGCGGGATCCGAACCCGCGACCTCACGGTTTCCCAGCCTTGTTTCATGCTTATGAGCCGTGCGCTATAACCAGGCTAAGCCACCCCGGCAGGTGAGATTAAAACAACTATGGCCCAGCCTTTTTAAGATTTGCTATCTGCCTTTTTATCAATAAATAGAAATAAGAAAAGAAAAAATAATTAAGATTATAGTGTTATGCGTGGTTTGTGAAGCTTGCTACCGCATCCCCAGAAATATGAAGCAGTGATAACTGCACCGGATATCTTGTGGAATCCAAGCTGTGTCTTCCCAAAGTTGTTTGTTGCATACTCTTCTGCAGCAAGACCTTCAACATCGTTTCCTTGTGCAAACTCTAACGCAGCCTTTTCCAAAGTGAGCTGTGCCTGTTCATCTATAACTGCGTTTGCAAAAGCATCCTCATTAGCACCGGCTATCGCACCGACACCAAATGATGCTATCAATACAACTACAATAAATGTAGTGATTATTTTCTTCATATTATTACCTCTTGACCATAAATTGTAACTATTAATATATATAGTTGTTGTGTAAACCTTTATTTTCTATTAATAAATAAATCCAAATCAAGCTCAAATTTAGAAAATAAGCTCAATGATGTTTCACAATGTTTTAAATGACTTTAAGAAAAGAAGAATTAAAAATAATAAAATAAATTAACCAGACTTTATCTTCCAGCAACAGTTTGGCTTGTGTGGCCTGTACGGGGTGTATTGCCCTGGGCACCAGCTGGCAGTGATAACTGCACCGGCGATCTTGTGGAATCCAAGCTTTGTCTTACCAAAGTTGTTCGTTGCACCCTCTTCGGCTGCAAGTCCTTCGACGTCATTGCCGTTTGCAAATTCAACTGCAGCTTTCTCCAAAGCGAGTTGAGCCTGTTCGTCAATTACTGCATTTGCGAATGCAT
>CAZBNE010000059.1:0-12090 GCA_964493155.1 uncultured Pelolinea sp. | reverse complement strand
CCAGGCTCAAGACTCTGCGGGCGCTTTGGGTGAATTTTTCCAAACCAGACACTTCATTACCTCCGGGTTAATGACGAAATTCAGTTGCTTGATTGGTCATTTTACCAAACATATCTCTTTTCAAGCCCCATGCTGAAAAATAATATGTAACATTAATAATCCATGAACCGGAGGTTGGTGGGCGGTGATGTGGTGTTGACCATCAACTGGAAAGGCACAGCAGACAAGCTTATCAAAGCAGATCCGCCGGTCATGGAGCGCCTGCTCAATAAAGACTGGAATCGTGTTCTGGCTGTTGCTGAAGAACGACTGAACGCATATTAAACAAAACAAATACTCCTAAACATCCCCGGGTTATTGGGAATGTTTGCATTTAATCAAAATTCTTGCCTTCAAATTCCGAGATCTTTTTCCGCCACTCGTCCGGCACCGGCACGGTCTCATGCTTCGGGTAGTTGTAGCACACTCCCACTACTTCGCCGGTCCCGCAAACCTCACCTGTCTCGGTATCTTCAATTACATATTCAAAGGTGATGCTCTTGGTGCCGATCTTCTGTGTTCGGGTGCAGACGCTGATCTTCTGCCCCAGCAGGATCGGCGCTTTGTAAGCCACATGCACATCGGCGATGATCATGCGCAGGTCTAAAAAGGTCTTTCCATCGAACAATCCCAGGTGCTGCAGGTATTCCAGTCGGGCTTGTTCCATGAAGGTTAGAAAACGTGAATTATTGACATGCCACTGCGCATCCAGGTCGGCATAGCGCACCTGTATCGGAATTTTAAAATTAAAGTCAGGCATCTGTCCATTATACAATAACCACTTGCCAGAATTTGTTTTCTTATATACACTTAACGAATAGGACTATTTGTAGGTTTTTTATCCAAAGAGGAACAATACTATGCAGATCACCAAGCAAGCTGATTATGCCCTGCGGGCAGTACTATATCTCTCCAGGATGGATAACGGCAGAAAAGCGTCCACCAAGGATATCGCCGAAATGCAGCATATTCCACCATCTTTTCTCGCCAAGATCGTATCGCAGTTATCCATCGCCGGGCTTATCCAGACGGCGCGAGGTGCTCGCGGCGGCGTTACCCTTGCCCGCCCGCCGGAAGAGGTTTCAATTCTGGATGTGATCGAAGCGATAGATGGTCCCATGCTCCTCAATGAATGCACCGGCAACCCGCACGTCTGCCCCTTTGAAGGCAAGTGCCCCTTGCACGAGGTCTGGTGCGAAACACTCAAAATGATGCACGATAAACTCTCCACAGCCACGTTCGCAGCTGAAAATGTTCAGTCGCTTGGCTGAAATAGATTTGTAAATTAAAAAAAAATCCCTTGCGGAATTTTTTTTGTATATCCTGATTGCATTGCACGCAAGGCGGTCACCTCTGCCAACCGTTCATCTTTTACAAGTCATGGTACCACTGGCTGAGCGCCTGCTCTGAGTTCATTAAAGGGTATTGAAACCAGAAGCGTTCATAATCCCTTAGGCAGGCATCTATTGCACACCTTTTTTATCAGCTGAACATACCAGGCGCCCGATCAAATAACACAGCCCATAGCTCAGGCTTTCTCAGGTATGTATTTCTCAAAACGTCATTCATCAAGATCAGCTTATTTTTTGGTCAATAAGACGATTCTTTCAGATTTGTCGATTTGCTCATCAAATTTGGAGATGATATCCGGCCGTGTAGAGATCACCTTCCAATCCTCGCCTGATATCAGTGCGTAATCAATATCTTTATTTGCCAGTGCGGTTATCATGCCAGGTTGGTTGTATCCCATGATCACGTTCTCCCGGCCGATGCGCCAGTTAAAGAAGAAATTTGCCATACCGGTGATGTCATTGGGATCATCGCTCAGCATTTCCAGGCTGCGTTTAATATCGGCAGAAATGAGCATCGTATCTGCTGCTTCGATTTTCAGGTCGTCTTTGAAGGTTTCAAAAGGATAAAACTGCAGGTCATACCGCTCCTGAACTTTGGGGTAGCGGATGAAATATTTGTAGGTATACAGCAGTGGTGAGAGCAGCATGCCTGCGATACAGAAAAGCGGGATAATGCTTCCGCTCCAATTGAATTTTTTGTTCCAGATAACTGCAGCCAGGAGGATCGAGATCAGGACCGGGTAAAAAATGCTGTCCAGGAAGCGTACGAATTCAAAATGAAAAGATCCGGAGTACACCATCAAAGCCGAGCGCAGGATCATGATCACCGCAGCCGCCGCCACTGATAAAAGTCCAAAGGTCAGCCACTTTTTTCGGGAATCAGGCCAGGTGATGTTCAGGAATTGCGGCGCGAGCATGGCGATGATGGGAAGTCCGGGAAAATAAAATCTTTCGATAAAACCATAGGTTACCTTAAGCATATTCAGGGTAACAAATACAGCCAGCAGAAGCGGATAGATCCACACCAGCCGGCGGCGGGCATCCGTCCCCGGGCCAAGTCTGACCAATCCAATGATGTACAGCAAAAAGGGCAGCAAGAGCTCATCAAAGAAATAAACCTTGTACCAGCTGGTTGGGCCATAGTAGAATCCCGGATCAAATTCATAGTTCTTAAAGACAGCGGCGAAGGTTGCCGGATCGATCGCGAAAAAAGGTTTGCCCAGGATTAATCCATCCAACAGAATGAAAAGCCCGATTCCGGCAGCCAGTCCGATGAGCACCGGCCGTATCAACTCTCTCAATGTCTGCCAGTTCCATTTGCCCTGTTCATCCAGAACAAAACCGATCAGCAGAAAATTGACAAAAATGGTGGTTTCCTTGGTTTTGAAAGCGATAAATGCCAGAGCGCCCAGCACGCTGGCGGAAATTCTTTTTTTATCCGGGTTTCTCAGCGCAAATAGATAAACGCTGATATACAGCATGACCATCATCATGGCGGTAATATCTACCGCCGTGTCTCCGGAAAATTCGATGATAAAAGGATAAGTAAAAAAGAACGCCAGACCCAGCAGGCCGTGCAGCACTGAACTTTTTTTATAAAATGTACGCGCGTTGAAGTAGATCAGTGCTGCCGTAATGGCTATCAGGAATCCCCAGAAAGCCCGTACTCCCTGAAGCGGCGTCGGTGCCAGCGCCATGAAAAGCTTCTGCAGATAAATATGAAAATGGCGGTTGCCATAATTCGGCACCGCAAAACTGCGCAACCCGGCGTCGATATACAGGAATTCGTCTGAAAAGATAGGCCCGCCTGCATTGAGTGCCAGTACTGCCCAGGTTGCCGCGAAGAATAAAATGATCAATATTTTTTCTGTTTTTGAGATTTGCATCCGTCCACCTGCAACATAGTGATGGCGTGATTTTACTATACCGAAAGACGCGCCTTCAGTGTTTGATGTCTTGTATAATTGCTCATGGTTCACGGACAGGAAGATCCTATGCTTATCCATTCGGCATCTCAATTATTGACACTAACCAATGCTCCCCAGCGCGGCAGCCAGCTCGGGGAACTGGGGCTTATCCCGGATGGTGCTGTCTTGATACGCGATTCCCTGATCCAGGAAATCGGCGCAACCGCAGACCTGCTCGCACGTTTTCCCGATGAAGACCGCCTGGATGTCGGCGGCCGCGTCCTCATGCCCGGTTTTGTGGATCCGCACACCCACCTGGTATGGGCAGGCAACCGTGCTGCGGAATTTGAGATGCGCCTTCAGGGAAAAAGCTATATGGAGATCATGGCAGCTGGAGGGGGTATTCAATCCACAGTCAATGCCACTCGCACGGCTGGTTTTGATGACCTGCTGTCCCAAACCCGCCAGCACGCGCTCAGTATCTTTGCCATGGGAACGACCAGTGCGGAAGCCAAAAGTGGATACGGGCTGGAACTGGAAAGTGAGCTTAAACAGCTCGCTGTGCTTCTTAAACTGGACAGCGAAGGCCCCTTGGAACTCTTGCCAACTTTTTTGGGCGCGCATGCAATTCCAAAAGAATTCCAGGCGAATCCTGACGCATATATCGCTCTCATCTGCGGGAAAATGCTGCCGCAGATCAAAGACTGGTGGTTCGCCAACGCGGGAGGCAAGCCGCTGCCTTTTGTGGATGTTTTCTGCGAAAAAGGCGCTTTTGATCTCTCTCAATCCCGGCGCATTCTTGAAACCGCCAAAGATTTGGGTTTTCCGCTCAAGGTCCACGCGGATGAATTTGAGAACCTGGGCGGCGCTGCGCTGGCTGCCGAGCTGGGGGCTGTCTCGGCCGATCATCTGGTCAAAACCTCGCCGGAGGATATCCGTGCGCTGGCAGCCGGGAACACAGTAGCGGTTTCTTTGCCCTGCACTCCCTTTGGTCTGGCGGAAAAGGAATACTCGCCCGCTAATGAGATCATTAAATCGGGCGGTCTGCTGGCTTTGGCCTCCGACCTGAATCCCGGCACGGCCTGGTGCGGAAATATGCAGTTTGTCATCGCACTGGCCTGCCGTTACATGCGTCTCACGCCCTCACAGGCAATTGCCGCTGCAACTATCAACGCCGCGGCAGCGGTCGGGCAGGCGCATCGCCTGGGTTCCATTCATCCCGGCAAACAGGCTGACCTGCTGGTGCTGTCGGTCGCCGATTACCGGCATCTGGCATACCAGTTTGGGGGGAATTTGGTCTCCAGGGTCATAAAAAAAGGAAAGGTGTTTAACAACCCCGGGTTATGCTGACCTTGAATGATGCCCGCCAGTGGTATTCCGCAGACGACGAGGTCCACGGTTTCGGGCATATCGAACGCGTCTATCATTTGTGCCGGCAGATCGGGGCTGCTGAAGGCGCGGATATGCAGATCCTTCTTACCGCTGCACTGCTGCATGACGCGCAGGGCAGCCACCCGGGCGAAGGATCGCGCGACGATCATCACCTGCGTTCCGCCGAATTTGCCGGAAAATTGCTCGCAGGCAAGGGTTGGAATCCAGACCGCGTTCAGGCAGTTCAGGCCTGTATCATCGCCCACCGCTATCGCAAGCAGGATATCCCCGGGTCGCTGGAAGCCAGGGTGTTGTTTGATGCCGACAAGCTGGATGTGCTCGGCGCGATCGGGGTGGTGCGCGCGCTGGCGTATGCCTTTCAGGTGGGTACGCCTGCGTTCTCCGAACCCTCCGCGTCCTTTTTAAGTTCCTGGCAAAAGCAGCCGGGCGAACCGCACAGCGCTTATCACGAATACCTGTACAAATTGAAGAAGATCTCATCCGTTCTGCTCACCCCGGCGGCGCGAAAAATCGCCGCAAAACGGCAGAATTTTCTGGATGATTTTTTTGAAGAACTGGCTGCCGAATCGCGCGGCCAGGCTTAACGTCTATTTCATTAAGGAGACAAAAAGATTACCATGCAGCCAAATTTAGAGTTCGTTATTGACCTTTCCAGACAGGCCGGCAAAGTCCTCAGGGAAGGCTACGGCAAAACCCATCAGGTGCGCTATAAAGGGCCGATCGACCTGGTGACTGAAATCGATCACCAGGCGGAAGAACTGCTGGTCAGCCGTATTTTGTCCGCTTTTCCAGACCATTCGGTCATCGCTGAAGAAAGCGGTCTGACGCAGGGTAGCCGCGAACATTGCTGGTATATCGACCCGGTGGATGGCACCTCAAACTACTCGCGCGGTCTGCCCATGTTCTGCGTATCCATCGCTTATGCCCATCAGGGTAAAATGAGCCTGGCGGGCATCTATGATCCCATGCGCGACGAGAGCTTTTATGCCGAAAAAGGCAAAGGTGCCTTCCTTAATGGCAGCCCGATCCATGTTGCCAATACCTCAGACCTGCGCACCAGCATGCTGGTCACCGGTTTTCCCTATGATATGGAACAGGAAGACGATAATATTGATAATTTCGTCACCATGGCCAAAAAGGCGCATACCGTGCGCCGTCTGGGTTCTGCGGTTCTGGACCAGGCTTATGTGGCTATGGGCCGGCTGGACGGTTACTGGGAAGCGGGTGTGAGCGCCTGGGATATCGCGGCGGGCACCTTGCTGATCGAGGAAGCCGGCGGCCTGGTGACGCGCATGAACGGCGAAGCGGAGTATATGAAGCCGCCCTATGATATTCTGGCAGCCAATCCCGTGCTGCACCCCATCATAATGGCTGAACTTAAAGGCCCTCGTTGATAACGCCGGCTGTATAATTCGCGAACTGGTCAGTTGGAGCCTGATTTTCCTGGCCGGTCTGTAATAAAAAAGAGGTTGACGAATGAAAGCTCAAAAAAATATTCTGGAACAATCCCGCTGGAGTCTGGCGGATCTCTACCCTTCAGGCGGCTCTGCTGAAATGGAAGCAGCCATCAAAGATCTTGAGGCCCGCGTCGCTGATTTTGAAAAGCGCCGCGAAGACTTAACGGATCAGATCTCCTCAACCGACTTTCTGCGCGCAATTAAGGACCTTGAGGAGATCACCAAACTGATCCAGCGCCTGGGTGGTTTCGCCGAATTGTGGTTTGCTGAAGACACCCAGAACCAGGCCGCGCAGACTCTGGTTGCCCGCATGGAGCAGCTTTTTGCGGAATTTTCCAACCGCGTGCTCTTCTTCAGCCTGTGGTGGAAAGCATTGGACGAAAAAGCAGTTCAGCGTCTGATGGCGGATACCGGTGATTATCGCTACTGGCTGGAAGAAATGCGCCATTTCAAGCCCTATACCCTCAGCGAGGCTGAGGAAAAGATCATCAATATCAAGGATGTTACGGGCAGCCGTGCGCTGACCATGCTGTATGACGCGTTCACCAACCGTTATATGTTCAAACTGCCTGTCGATGGCAGGGAAAAAAAGGTAACCCGCGGCGAACTGATGACCTATGTGCGCATGCCGGACGCGGACCTGCGCGCGAAAGCTTATCAGGAGCTTTACCGTGTATATGGCAATGACGGCCCGATCCTCGGACAGATGTATCAGACTCTGGCGCGCGACTGGCGTAATGAACTGATCAACCTGCGCGGGTATCAAACGCCCATCTCCGCGCGCAACCTGCATAATGATATTCCGGATGAGGTGGTGGATACGCTGCTGGATGTCAGCCGGAATAACGCCGGTATTTTCCAGCGTTTTTTCAAATTGAAAGCCAGGTTGCTGAAGATGGAAAAGCTGCGCCGTTACGATATCTATGCGCCGCTCACCTCCTCCACCAAGGAATATTCCTTTGATACATCTGCCGAAATGATCCTGGATTCCTTTAACCAGTTTGATCCGCGCTTTGCCCAAATGGCATTAAAGGTGATCAATGAAGGTCATATCGACAGCGAAGTGCGCAAGGGCAAGCGCTCGGGCGCCTTCTGTGCGACGGTCAATCCTGAATTAACGCCCTGGGTGCTGCTCAACTATCAGGGACATTCCGATGATGTGGCTACCATGGCGCACGAGCTGGGGCATGCCATCCATTCGCTTCTGGCCAGCGAGCACAGCATCTTTACCCAGAATGCCTGCCTGCCGCTGGCGGAGACAGCCTCAACCTTCGGCGAAATGATGCTCGTCGACCGCCTGCTCGCGGAAGAAAGTGACGAAAGCGTGCGCCGCGATCTGCTCTTCCGCCAGGTGGATGATTCCTACGCCACCATTATGCGTCAGTCGTTTTTCGCCCTGTTCGAAAAGCAGGCACACGAGATGATCCAGAAAGGCGCTTCGGTGGATGACCTTTCCGAGGCGTATTTCAAGAATCTGCAAGCCCAGTTTGGCGACAGCCTGGATATCGCGGAAGAATTCAAATGGGAATGGGTTTCCATTCCGCATATCTACCATACGCCCTTCTACGTGTATGCCTATGCTTTCGGCCAGCTGCTGGTCTTGTCGCTGTACAAACAGTATAAAGAAGAAGGCGCCGCGTTTAAGCCGCGCTATATCCGGCTGCTCAGCGCCGGCGGGTCAGATGCGCCAGCCCGAGTCCTTGCGGAAGCCGGCGTGGATATCCGCCTGGCATCCTTCTGGCAGGGCGGCTTTGATGTGGTGGCCGGCCTGGTCAACCAGCTCGAAGGTTTGGCCTGATTATCGAAGCGATCTGCATGAGCAGATCGCAGAGACTTTAATACCAGGCGAGGCGGGTATACCCCGCAATCGGCAGCTTTCTGCTGCCAGATGAGGGTAGTATCTGCCAAACCTAATCTACAGGGCGGGCATTCTCGTGGTTCCACGAGTGAAACAGGGGGGCTGCCCGCCGAAATTGAAACCGGCAAGTTGTCCTGATCAATTTTTGGACGGCTTCGAATACTTGGTTTGCTCTATTCTTCTTCAGCCTCGTCCAGCGCCTCGGTATGCGCAATATCGGTTTCGTGCTCTTCAGCCTCTTTCGGCCGGTCCAGCATTTGCATGCTGCCGGCCACTACTTTGGTGAAGTAGCGCACCTCGCCCTCATTCTCCCAGCGCTGGGTCAGCAGGCGTCCCTCTATGAACACCAGCCGCCCTTTACCCAGGAACTTCTGACAGATCTGCCCCAATTTTCCCCAGGCTTCTACCGAAAACCAGTCGGTTTCCTTGCGGGATTCTCCGTCGCGGCTTTTCCACATGCGGTCAACCGCAACCGGAAAACTCACAACCGCTGAACCATTTTTGGTCGTTCGCGTTTCAGGGTCCTTCCCCAGCCTTCCTATGATTTGCACGCGATTCAGATTAGGCATTCTTCCCTCCAGAATTTTTTTGTTTTGCTGTGATATATTATTAGTTTAGAGTGATTTATCTTTAAGTCAATACTTTTCTGTCTTCGGAGGGTGAATGTACGTCGCGATTGAAGGGGTGATTGGGGTTGGAAAAACTAGTCTTGCCCGTTTGCTGCAGCCCTCGTTCAAATCCTCCCTGCTCCTTGAGGTTTTTGAAGAGAATCCTTTCCTCTCCAATTTTTACCAGGACCGTTCGCGCTATGCCTTTCAAACCCAGATTTTTTTCCTGCTCAGCCGCTACCACCAGCAGCGGCGCAGCGTGCCCGATATGCTCTCAGCCGACAAGCCGCTCTTCAGCGATTACACTTTTGACAAAGACGCACTCTTCGCGCGCATAAACCTGACCGGTGATGAGCTGGAAATGTACCAGCGGGTTCACGAAGCACTGGCCGAGAAGATCCCAACTCCTGACCTGGTAGTGTATTTACGCGCCTCCACCGAAACACTTATGAACCGCATTGCTCTGCGCGACCGTTCTTACGAAAGGTCCATGGAACGCTCTTATATTCAAACCCTGAATATTGCTTATGACGAATATTTTCTCGATTCAGACAAACAAAAGTCTGTTATGGTGGTCGATTCCAACGACCTCGATTTTGTCCATCGGGCTGAAGACCTGGCGTCAATCGACAACCGCATCCGCCAGATGCTGCGCCTGCCGCCCTTTCAGATCGAACTGCCCATTGCGGAAACACCGGCTGAATAGTCCATCTATCAGGTATGATTAAGGTATAAACACATCATGAGAATAACCCGCGACCTGCTGATCAACACCGCCAAAGAAACAGTCAAGAGAGCCACCTATGGCAGCCATGACCTCTTGTGTGTCTATATCACGGGTTCGCTCATCTATCCCGAACCCCTCATCGGCGGAGCAACCGATATCGACCTGGTTTATATCCACTCCGTGGACGCGCCCTCCAGCCGCGAGATCATCCCCATCACCGATGAATACCATCTGGATATCTGCCACCTGCACCAATCCATGTTCACCCAGCCGCGCAGCCTGCGCACTGACCCCTGGGTTGGCGCCTTCCTGTGCCATTATCCCATTGCGGTCTTTGATTCTGACCACTGGTTTGAATATACCCAGGCGGCGATCTTCGCCTCTTTCTTTCAGCCTGCCAATGTCATCCAGCGCGCCCGCCCCTTTGCTGAAAGCGCCCGCGCCGGCTGGATAAGCCTGCAGACCGGAACCGCAGGCTTCAACCCCGTCACCCTGCGCGTTTTTCTCGCTGCCATGAAGTCTGCCGCTAACGCGATTGCCTGCCTCACCAGCGTCCCGCTCACTGACCGGCGCTTCCTGCTGGATTTTCCGGACCGCACGCAGCGCCTGGCTATGCCCGGCCTGTACGGCGGCCTGGTGGACCTGATCGTTCCTGCCGATCCCATCCAGCCTGACTGGGAAACATGGCTTGCCGACTGGCGCACCGATTTCACCATGCTGCAGAGGCATCCGGATTTGCCGCTGAAGTACAGCAACGGGCGCATGGCTTATTATGAAAAGGCCATTGAAGGCCTGAAAGACACCAACCAGCAGGCTGCCTTATGGATCCTGCTCTGGACCTGGACGGAAATTTCAGCGATCCTCTCTCCAGATGGCAGCCAGGCGATCGCTTATTCGGATTTCTGCCGCCTTCTCTCTCTCGGCAGCGACCAGCTCCAGGATAGGGTCGCTTCCTTGGATGCCTATCTGGATGCCGTTGAGGAATCCATCGACAACTGGTCTCGGCAGAACGGCGTTTAATTATCCCCAAAGTTCTGTGGATATCCCCTGTGGATAACTGTTCATATCCTGTGGATAATATCCTTTTTAAGTGGATAAATTGGAAAATCTTTTCTATTAATATGCTGTTATTTCACACAAATGAGATTTTTTGTATAAACTTTATAACATGCCGGTCTTGTCAACAGCTTATCAACACCCGTTCTTTGTCTTTCCGGGAGCGAAAACCGGAAAATCTGTCCCTGATGTGACCTCTGTCTCGCTGAGACCGCTTTGTGCCAGGGGGAGTAATGATCGACTGGGGATCAATGTGCAGCTGTGCTCGGCATCATAAATGGTCATTTCGGGGGCATAGCCCGAGGAATCTTAATCCTCCAGCAAATCGCGGATTTTCATGTTTTCTTCTCAGTATGACATACTCTTGTTTTCTCCACATATCCACAGCCCCTGCTATTAATACGATAACCATTAATACTTAATAAGATGGGATTAAGTCATGCTTGTAACTCGCTTCGATTTCTTGTACAATAATCTTAATAACTGAGTTTTGCTCCCGATAAAAAGGCATTAAAAGGTCGCATTGAAAGGAGGGAAACATGGAAGTTATCAAAGTCAAAGCCGTTTCTCGCACGGCTGGAGTAGCGGGAGCCATCGCTGGTGTCATCCGGGAAAAGAAATACGCCGAGGTGCAGGCGATTGGTGCGGGTGCGGTCAACCAGGCTGTCAAGGCGCTGGTTCTGGCAAAAAATTTTCTGGAGCAGGACGGCATTGAGGTGATCTTCAAACCTGAATTCGTTAATGTTGACATTGACGACAAGGTGCGCACTGCCATCAAATTCGTTGTCGAGCCGCGTGTGGTTGCAGCATCTGCCGCGTCTCCTGAACCTCCTGAGCCTTCTGAACCCGCTGAGACCGAATAGACTGGCTAGGTAATATCTTCCCCCGGAAGGAAAACAACCTCATCCTTTCCGGCTATCTTTTCCTGCACCTTGTCCAGGATCAGTTCAAGGTGGTTCGAGTGCGATACAAAATCCAGGCTGTCCGCCGGGATGGTCAGTACCGGGCATAAGGAGAAGCCGGCAATCCACTTCTCATACGCCTGGTTGAGCTGTTCCAGATAGGCGATGTCAATGCTTTTTTCATAATCCCGGCTGCGCTGACGGATGCGCTCGACCAGTGTGGCCACCGATGAGCGCAGGTAGATCACCAGGTCCGGTGCCGGCAGAAATGATAGCAGTGATTGGTAAAGCGCCTCATAGGTATCATAATCGCGGCGTGTCATGGTGCCGTTCTCATACAGATTGTGGGCGAAGATCTCCGCGTCTTCATACAGGCTGCGGTCCAGTACCACCGATCCGGGGCAGTCCGTTAATTCGCGGTACACACGCAGGCGGTGGCCCAGAAAGTAGATCTGCGAGTGAAAGCTCCATGCTTTCATATCCTGGTAAAAATCCGCCAGGTATGGGTTGTGCGCTTCCGGCTCAAAAAATGGCTGCCATTTGAGCCTCTGGCTCAGCCGCTGTACCAGCGACGACTTGCCCACCCCGATATTGCCTGCAACTGTGATGAATTTTTTCATGGATTCCCAAAATGTGGATGCTTCAATTATAGAATGAAATGGATATATAACTACGTTTTAAAATAAAAAATGAGCCTTTTTCGGGCTCACTTTTTATTTTTATTGAATTGACTATTCTGCTTTGGAGATCGCATCCACCGGGCAGACTTCCACGCATTTGGCCTGGTCGGTG
>CAZBNE010000058.1:5322-12242 GCA_964493155.1 uncultured Pelolinea sp. | reverse complement strand
TCCTTGATAAGATTGGCGTAGAAATTAATTCAAGCACTTTAGCTCAAAATTTAAGTATTGCAGAACGACAATTAATAGAAATTGGCCGGGCTCTTCAGGGTGAGATTAAATTGATTGTTATGGACGAGCCTACCTCATCTCTTGGCAACCAAGAAGTTGAACGATTATTTCGCATCATCAGGGGATTAAAAGATAAAGGCGTTGCGATCGTGTACATATCTCACAAACTCGAAGAAGTAATGAATTTGTCAGATCGCATAACTGTCCTACGAGATGGCCAATGGATAGGCACTGTGGAGGCCAAAACTACCTCAGAACAAAATTTAATCGAAATGATGGTGGGTAGAAAACTGGGGCATGAAATAAAAAGAGATCCACATTTTTCCAAAGAAGTGGTTCTCGAAGTCAATGGATTGTCATCTATATCAGGTCTGAAAAATATCTCTTTTAACCTTCATAGAGGAGAAATATTGGGGATTTATGGGCTGATGGGATCAGGGCGCACTGAACTGGCGCGCGCTTTATTTGGAGCAGATCCTTACGCATCTGGTGAAATAAAGATCAATGGGAAGAAAGTAGAAATTAAATCACCGGCCGATGCCAAAAACAATGGGATTGGCCTTGTATCAGAAGACAAATCCGAATCGCTCTTTTCTTTGATTTCCGTTAGGGAGAACCTTACCAATGCGTCTTCAGATTTATACTCAAAATTTTCCTTTGTAAATAAATCTGCTGAACGATCGTTGAGTAAAAAGATGATTAAGAGGTTATTCATCAGAACTCCTTCAATGGAAGATCCTGTTGCTCGACTTTCTGGCGGGAATCAGCAAAAAGTTTTGATTGGCAGATGGTTAATGCGAGAATCCCAAATACTAATTCTAGATGATCCAACCTGCGGGATTGATGTTGGCGTCAAACAGGAATTGTATAAACTCATGAACCAGATGACAGCTTCAAATTCTTCTATTATTATGACATCATCGGAATTACCTGAGCTTATGGCAATATCCGATCGGATCCTTGTATTACATGAAGGAGCCATTGCTGGAATATTGGATGGAAATGAGATTAATCAACGAAATATACTAAATCTGGCAATTAGAAATAGTAATCTTTCTACTGTGAAACCAACATTTTCAGTTGAAAACGCAGGAGTGTTTTGATTTTGTTTAAATCTCCATCGCGTGTTTTATTCTTCAAGAAAAATCGTATGTTTTGTCATAGACAACCTGGGAATGAGTATTTTAAAATCGACAAATTATAAAAAAGAAAGGATTATGAGATGTTAGATCAGAGTAAATTACCACCAAAACCAAAAGAACAAATTATTTATGTGAACGGGGAGTATTTACCCCAGAGTGAGGCAAAAATATCCGTGCTTGATCACGGATTTATGTACGGGGATGGTTGTTTTGATGCTTTGACTGGAAGAAATGGGTTTATTTTTGAATTGGATCCCCATTTAGACAGGCTTTATAGATCAGTCAAAGGTTTAAAAATTGATTTGAAAATGCCCAAAGCAGAAATGGGGGAAAAAATTATTAAATGCCAATACCTCAATTCGCTAACAAATGTTTACATTAAAGTGTTGGTATCCCGCGGTATCAGTCCACAGCCTGTAATCAATCCGAGAGAATGTGGAGAACCCAGTGTTGTTATTTTTGTTCGACCTGTTCAAGTTGAAGTAACTCCAGAAAAGCAGGAAGCTGGTATACGTATTAAGGTAAATTCAATCCGAAGAATCTCGCATCAAAGTATGGAGCCGCAAATCAAGACCATGAATTATATTAATATTGTCATGGGAAAGTTAGAAGCTTGGGATAGCAAATTCGATGAAGCTGTAATGCTTGATGATAATGGCTACATTTGTGAATGCCCTGGTTTTAATATTATGGCTATTGCCGGGGATAAATTATTATCACCATCGAAAGGTATTCTCAAGGGCATTACCCGTAATTCAGTTATGGAAATGGCTCGCAAGGAAGGTTTAAAAGTAGAAGAAGGTCAGTATACCGTTTTTGATTTCACTTCTGCAGATGAAGTTTTTAATACTAATACTGTAGCAGGAATTTCTCCAGTAGTAAATATTGATGGATGGGTTATTGGATCTGGAAAACCAGGCCCTTACACAAATAAATTCAGAGAGATCTACAACAATTGGCTCACTTCTGGTTATCATGGAACCCAGGTTTTCCCGGATGCATGGTCAGATTAGAAAATATTAGCTAATACACAAAGCCCACCAAAATGAAACACTCCTTATTGGTTAATAAGGAGTCATTGAGGTGGGTTTTTAAAGATAAAAAGGAGGTTTTTTGGCGATGGAGAAATTAAAATTTGCGGTAATTGGTACTGGGTTTTGGTCTACATTTCAAATTCCTGCCTGGTTTGAAATAGGAGGAGTTGATTTGGTGGCAGTCTATAATCGCACAATATCCAAAGCAAAAATAATTAAAGAGCAATATCACATTCCAAATGTTTATGATAATGTTGAAGCCCTATTTAGGAACGAAGAACTAGATTTTGTTGATATTATCATTGGGAATGATGTTCACAAAGAAATGGTTGAACTGGCAGCTAGATATCATGTGCCTGTGATTTGTCAAAAACCAATGGCGCCTGATTGGGAGAGTTGCCAATATATGACCAAAATCTGCAAGCAGGCTGGCATTCCTTTCATGGTCCATGAAAATTTACGCTGGCAATTGCCAATTCGAGAAATTAAAAAATTAATTGATGAAGGCCGGATTGGTACTCCTTATAGAAGCCGAATTTCTCTTATTGGTTATTCTCCAATGGAATACATAGAACAACCTTTTTTAAAAAATTTAAGTAAATTAAGTCTTATGGATTTGGGTTCTCATGTTTTGGATACCGCCAGATTCTTGTTTGGTGAAGCTCAAGATATCTACTGTAGACATCTTCGCAGCCGTAACGATATAAAAGGAGAAGATGTTGCTACAGTCATTATGCATATGGGGAATGTTATATGCACAGTTGAAACAAGTAATGCCACTCGCACATCGTGGAATCATTTTCCTGATGTTTTGATGTTTATTGAAGGAACAAAAGGATCACTTGAATTGACACCGGATTATTGGGTCAAAATAAATACTGACCAGGGTACGGTATCCCGCAGGATAGATCCCCCTAATTTCTCGTGGATAAGATCAGACCAACCACATTGGCATGCCAGTATCGCATATTGCAATGCCAATCTTTTAAACTATATTATCAGTGGAAAACCTGCTGAAACATTTGGTGATGATAATTTAAAAACTATGAACCTTATTTTTAAAGCATATGAATCTGCCGAAAATAATCAGGTAATAACACTTTGATAAAAGTGAAAGTTGAAAAGAGTATGTTCCAAGAAAATTAAATATTCAGTATTTTTTTCCATTTCCTCATAAATATGATAAAGAAAAAAAGTTGACTCGTAATTATATTGCTTGAAAGATTATTGGGAAGAGATTTTATTATGGAGATAATTATTATCTGATTGGAGTCAGAAATGTATGATCATTCACCTGAATTGATTCAAGAGATTTCAAAAACTGCACAGAGAATACGGTTAGAAGTTTTAAAGATGGTTTATGATGCTAAAACTGGCCACATCGGTGGTGCGTTTTCTGCAGCTGAAATTGTGGCATCGCTATTCTTCCACCATTTAAGAATAAAACCAGATCAGCCTTTATGGGAAAGTCGGGACCGTTTTTTGTTTTCAAAAGGTCATGCCTGTGCTGCTTTGTACGCCGCAATGGCTTTACGGGGGTATTTTCCAGTTGACGAATTATCTACATTTCGAAAATTTAATAGCCGGCTTCAAGGGCATCCTGATCCCGGGAAACTTCCAGGAATTGAGATACCTGCTGGTCCACTTGGGCATGGAATCGCAATAGGCGCCGGAATGGCATTGGCTTTGAAAATGGGTGGAAATAAACCCTCATCTCAATCTGCCCCATCAGCACGGTCATCTTCTGCAAACGTATATGTCCTGCTTGGAGATGGTGAGATAAATGCCGGGATTGTTTGGGAAGGTGCTATGACTGCCTCAAAATATAAATTGGGAAATCTGACGGCCATACTTGATTACAACGGAATCCAACAAACCGGATCTACTGCCGATGTAATGCCAACAGAACCGATAGTAAGCAAATGGGAATCCTTTGGCTGGCATGTTCAAGAGGTTCATGGTCACAACGTGGGTGAAATATTAAATGCACTGGATCGAGCTGATGAAGTACACGCAAAACCGAGCA
Source organism: uncultured Pelolinea sp. (assembly GCA_964493155.1). Lineage (GTDB taxonomy): Bacteria > Chloroflexota > Anaerolineae > Anaerolineales > Anaerolineaceae > Pelolinea. The sequence goes on along the minus strand of CAZBNE010000058.1, from coordinate 7,980 downwards.
TCATAATTGCCAGAACAACCAAAGGGAAAGGAGTCAGTTTTATGGAATATGATCACCGCTGGCACGGAATGCCGCCAAATGAGGATGAATATATGAGAGCTCAAAAAGAATTAATTGAGGGTCTGGAATCATGACTGAATTTAAATCAATGCGAAAAGCATATGGTGAGGCGTTGGTCAGTTTGGGTCATACAAATGAAAAAGTAGTTGCGCTTAGTGCAGATGTCTGTAATTCAGATTACAGTTTCATGTTTGAACAGGCATTTCCAAACCGGTTTTTTAATGTGGGAATTGCAGAACAATGCCTGGTTGATGTGGCCGCTGGATTAGCATATACCGGTAAGATACCGTTTGCTAGTACATTTGCATTTCTATTTGCTACAAGGGCATTAGAAATGGTACGATCGCATTTGTGTTATGGGGGTGCGAATGTAAAGTTGATGGCTGCTTACGCGGGGCTTTCAGATTCATACGATGGAGCAACTCACCATTCAATATCAGACATAGCAATTATGCGAAGTTTGCCAAATATGACAATCATTGTGCCATCAGATCCTATAGCTGTTGCAAAACTCTTACCGCAAGTAGCCGAATGGAAAGGACCAGTATATTTTCGGCTCAACAGAAATGAAGTGCCAGTACTTTTTGATGATGATTATTTACCAAAAATAGGCAAAGCCATAACACTCCGAGAGGGCAAAGATGCCACAATTTTTTGCTGCGGTATGATGGTCAGTCGTTCTTTAGAAGCAGCTGATCTTCTTCAAAATAAGGGGATTTCATCTCAGGTGATCGAACTGCATACACTAAAACCGCTTGATGTCGATACAATTCTGCTTGCAGCAAGAACGACAGGCGCATTGGTCTCAGTCGAAGAGCATAGCATCATTGGTGGAATGGGAAGTGCAATTGCAGAGGTAATATCTGCCATTAATCCAGTACCACTAATAAGAGTTGGGATACCGGATTGTTTTACAGAAACAGGAAGTTATAACGAAATCCTGGATGCATACGGTATGTCGGTCGAAAATATCACTCAAGCAGTTGAAGCGGCTGTTATGGCAAAGAAGCGGCGAAATTAATTATCTATGCATTCGAAAAATATCATTTATTATGGGAAAAACGAGGATTTAACAAAACCTGTTTATTTATATTCAGGTCCTTTATCGTTAATATATCAAAATGGGGAGATAAAAAAAGTCTTTTTGGGGGAAATCGAGATTATTCAAAAGATTTACGCAAATGTAAGAGATCAAAATTGGGGAACTGTCCCTAATAAAATTCATAATGAAGAAATAAATGCAGACGAACAATCATTTTTAATTGATTTTGATGTAGATAGTGTTCAGGAGGAAATAAAATATTTTTGGCACGCGAAAATCGAGGGTAATCAGACTGGCAAAATTACTTTTACCTTCAATGGAAAAGCAGATAGTGAATTTCTTGCCAGTCGGATTGGATTTTGTATTTTACATCCACTAAAAACCTTCATGGAAAAGATTTGTTTGGTTGAGAATGAAAAAGGGGAAATTCATACAGGCATATTTCCTCGAGTAATTGCACCAGCAGAGATTCCTCCCTTTGTAAACATGGTCGCAATGCGTTTTGAAATCAAGCCGGGCGATAATATTAAGCTTTCATTTGCAGGCGATCTGTTTGAAATGGAAGATCAGAGAAACTGGACAGATGCTTCCTTTAAAACATTCTGCACTCCTTTGCGGCTTAAATGCCCAAGGCAAATTAAAAAAGGCACAGAAATTCATCAAACCATAATATTGGAAGTGATCAATTCAAATTCAAAGACGAAATCCAAGAAAAAAAGTAATAATAAAGAAATCGAAATATCTCTGAAAGATGAATTAATAAAAGAAATACCCTCAATAGGGGTCGGGTGTACCTCGCATCATGTGAAATTATCCTCTTTGGAAGTATCAAGGATTAAGGCATTAAACCTGTCGCATTTTCGGCTGGAACTTGCTGATATTTATGAAAAGAATTCTAATAATCTAATTTCACGATTAGACGAAGCAGATAGCCTTAATTTACCGGTTGAAATGGTATTGCAGTTAATTGATCCGGAAAATGAGTTGAATTACTTATTCAATTTACTGACGAATTACAGGATAACAGTAAAACGCTGGACTATTTTTGAAAAAGGAAAATTTATTACTACCAACAATATTATTCAAAAAGCCCGCAAACTTATTAAGAATACTTTTGAAGGTGCCCTGGTGGGAGGTGGCTCGGATGCGGATTTTTATGAATTAAACAATGGTGCGATCCCAATTGACCTATTAGATTATGTTTCATACTCGATTAATCCCCAAGTTCATAGCAATGATAATGATTCAATAATTGAAAACCTGGAATCACTTTCAATGACGGTAGAAAGTGCATCGATATTGGGAAATGGAAAACCAATCGTTATCAGTCCAATTACACTTAAACAGCGCTTTAACCCAGTTGCCATATCCCCTCAACTAAGTATTATAGATAAAAACACTCCTCTCTCAGAAATTGACCAACGGCAAATGTCGCTATTTGGCGCCAGTTGGACAATCGGTGCTTTATCAAGGCTTCTCTATTCAAATGTAAACAGTCTAACTTTCTATGAAACAACTGGCTGGAGGGGATTAATGGAAACTGAAACTGGTTTGCC
>CAZBNE010000058.1:0-5312 GCA_964493155.1 uncultured Pelolinea sp. | reverse complement strand
TTAAAAGATTTTCACTCAATCCCTGGTGGTGTATTTCCTTTGTATCACGTATTTGCCGATATTGGTGAATTCATACCTGCTTCATTGATAGATATTAATAATTCTGATCCTAAAGGAATCTCTTGTATTGGCTTGAGTAGGGGGAATCAGATTCAAATGGTTGTATCTAACCTTACTCCCAAGAGTCAAAGTGTGAAGATATCCGGGATTAGTAACAAGGTAAATCTGCGCTGGCTAAATGAAAAGACATTTGAAAAAATGATGATGTCACCTGAAAAGGCACGTTTAGAGACTTGCGAGGAAAATAAACCTATTAATTCGAGAATCGATATAAATTTCTTGCCATTTTCTTCAGCTAGATTGGTTTTCCAAAAGGAGGAGAAATAGGCAATACGCCTAAGAAATTTAATTTATATATTAAACCGCATCGAATAAAAAAAGGGGATGCAAAATGTATAAAATGGATAAGTCTGTTGAACTATCAAAAGAAGCTTTAAAAGTCATGCCCGGCCCGCATAGTAATTTACCGGGTTATGAATTATTCAAGCCAATCTATCTTGTCAAAGGAAAAGGTGCTCATCTCACCGACGTAGATGGAAATAATTTCCTAGATTATATGGCGGGATTAGGTGCAGGAATTTTAGGCTATGGAAATCCTGAGTATTTGGATGCCATAAAAAAGCAAATGGATGATACGTATTTTCTGGACGCTGCCAGAAGAAATCCTCTTGAAATTGAATTAGCCAAGAAAATTGTACAGTATGTGCCCTGTGCAGAAAAGGTACGTTATCTGTTGTCGGGAACCGAAGCTGTTCAATTGGTACTTAGGTTAGCCAGGGCGTATACCGGCAGAAATTTATTTGTGCGATTTGATGGTCATTATCATGGATGGCTGGATAATGTTTTAGGAGGTTCTGTCCCGGACAATCTTGAAGACCGACCGTATGCAATTGAAAGACCCGGAGATATTTTCGCATCCAAGGGAAGAGATCCCCTGGCCCTGCAACAATCCTTTAAAATTCCCTGGAATGATATCAATATACTGGAAAAGCTCCTGGCGAATTATGGCGAAGAAATCGCGCTCGTCATTATGGAACCAATCAATTGCAATGGGGGTAGTTGTTTTCCAAAGCCGGGTTATCTTGAGCGCGTACGGGAACTTTGCGACAAGTATGGAATTGTGCTGTGTTTCGATGAAATCATCACGGGATTTCGTGTCGGATTAAATTGCGCCCAGGGCCTATTGGGTGTTACACCCGACTTATGCACACTCGGCAAGGGTGTTGCCGGTGGTATCCCAATTTCAATGGTTGCAGGTAAATCCAAAATAATGGATCTTTGTACAGATAGAGTTGTTGTTGGGGCCGGAACATTTAATGGTTATCCTCTGGGAGTTCGCGCAGCATTGACAACAATAAGCATCCTCGAAAAAGATAACGGAGCATTTTATAAAGAGCGTGAAAGAATTCAAAAGAAATTGACAGATGGTTTACGAGAAATCGCAAAACGATATAACCAGATAATGCTCCTGCAGGAAAATCTGGGAGTTCTTTTCTTCCAGTTTATTGACAAAGAAATTTGCTGGAATATGGGCGATTGGATCAATGATGCCGATCATAAGAAGCAGGAAATATTCCGTCAGCGGTTATTTAATGAAGGCATTCTGATTCTTTTCCGTGGCAGATGGTTTGTTTCAGGCGGTCTAACGGATAAGGATGTAGATCAAACTTTAGAAACAGTTGATAAGGTTATGAAGGATATTGATAATTAGGTTAACTATCAAATCTGCATGATGTGGATAAACAAAGAATCCGGATTTCTCCGGATTCTTTGTATTAGAGGAAGAAAATTTCCCAGGAATTCAATTCAGATTGTTTATTGATTCTTTCAGCGCGTTTAAGCGCTGGCTGCGAGAAGAGACAAACGTATTAATACCATCAAGGATCCATTCTGATGTAAGGTGGGATTCATCAAGAATTTCTCCGAGATTGCCGCCTGTCCGCCAACGGTCATCCCAGTCCGGGGATATGGCAAATTCTTCAGCAAAAGGATTGAAAATCCAGTCCCGCATTAATGATTTTGCTTGAGTTGTAATCACTGTGGAATTCATTTTATCTTCAGCTGTTATTACTTTTTCACGGTAATTTTTAGATTGCATTGCAAACAATTCCGGGCTGGTTACGCATACGATCTTGACATTCATATTGCTGGCTTCAAGCTCGCGAAGCAGGTTAATGGAATTCGCAACAGAACTTGTGCCTTGTACGAAGAAAGTTCCGTCATGAGGATGTTTAGTATCGAAATCTCTGATGATATAAGCGCCTTTAGCTGCGTCAAAATAGGAAGGAATACCTAATTTTTCCCGGTCCGGAATTTCAATTGGCGGACGGGTCAGGTGTAGGGCAATAATTGGGGTATCCAATTTGAGTGCTGCCCCCAGTAGAACAGGAACCTCGTTATATTCCCAGGGATGCAGATTGATGATATGCCCTTTTGGGAAAAGCTGAGTGACTCCCGGGGCAAAAATTCCAAAATGGGTTCGGCTGTCATCTGCGGTTTCCGGTCCGGTATGTCCAACAACCCAGAGAACCTTTCCAATCTTCCATTGACAATCCTGAGCTAATTGGCTGAACAAACGGAACATGCCATACTTTAAGTATGAAAAAGAACCATAAGTGGAACAGACACCCCAAAAACCTGTAAATTCTTCCTCCAATTTATCTGAGAAGTTTACGGTTGCCATTCCAGCAAGAATTCCTGAGTTGGCCATCTCGGTAATCCCCTGGGGAAGTAGGACACCTTCTTCTGTTCCCTTGCGTTCATACCAACCATACCCTGCAAAATCACCGTAAGGATTGCCAAAACCGATGATGTTTGTTGATTCACAAAGGTCGGCTGAGCAGGCGATAAAAAATGGCTGATCATACTCCTGTGCGCCAAACGCATTTACCCATGCTCCCCACTTGGCTAATGCAGCACGATTGGCCAGTTTTTCTCCTGGTTTTGCGTAGAGATTAGCAGGATAATTGCGGTAATCATAGATCCGAGGATCGTTGAATGGATTGCCCTTCTTACCCAACTTGAAAGTTGAGATATTTTCAGGAACCATGTTACCCAAAGCAACCAGTCTATTTGCCAGGTAATCAACCAAGGATTGATCTTGCCTTAGCACATTCACCACGGCCTCTAGGTTTGATCGGAATTCCGATTCAAGCTCTACCGGATCTTTTGGTGCAGCCCCATTAAAGTTTGTAAATTCAGCCTTGTATTTTTCCTGGAAAGTCTGTTTTGTTTTCCAGAATAGTTCGCTATTCATTATATGAGGCGCACCATGCGAGGCGAAATCATATTTCAGGTATTCGCGTCCTTTGCGAGTCTTCGTCCATATCATGGATGGTGCTTGAGTTGTATTTTCTGTCTGGACCATGCGTAAATACTGTTCAGAAACATCTTGCCAGCTTTCTCCCTTATCAGTTCCGAATACGCGCCAACCGTGGGCAGAAAACCAATCTTCAGGAGTGCCGTACACTACTGTGCTGATTGGATGGCTATCAATACCAAAATCATTCCAATCAACAATGAAAAACAAGTTATCCAGTTTTAATCCCCAGGCAGAATTCATAGATTCATGATTTGCGCCTGGTGTCAGCCCCCCTTCACCCTCAATGGCAAACACACGAACACCATGCGCACCTGCTCGTTTTAGCGCCAGTGCTTCGCCCACAGCAACTGTACTGCCATGCCCGGAAGGTCCTGTATTAAATTTCAGGAATAATGTTTTTCCTTCCATCTCAGCATGACCAGATAGCCCTCCCCTGTGGCGAAAGGTTAATAGATCTTCCCAGAAGAGGACTCGGTGAGGATCAGATGAAAGTGCATATTTTTCATCGCCTGTTTGCTGATACTTAATACGTAGGGCTTCATTGAATACTGCCAGGGTGCAGTATACCAAGGGGATTGTATGGCCAGCGGAAAGGATGAAGCGATCGCCAAACTTCTTGCCAGGATTACGAATATCCCAGCGCATTGTGCCTGAGAGTAATAATGTCAGGAAGGCATGAACCTTAGAACGGGATCCTCCCGGATGACCGCTCTGGCGGTAGTTCAGGATGATGTCAATTAACTGATCGATAAGATCTTTGGTCTTCTCCCAAAATTGAAAATCAGGTTCAAGATCACTCAGTATACCTTCAATGGATTTTGAGGAATTATTCGTCATAGTCTAATCATCCTTATTGATTTTTTCAATCTAATAATTCATAAATGAAATTGCTTACACCTATTTGATAAATATTTTTGATCTAATTAACAAACCTTTAATATTTATTAATAACAACAACCCATGCAAATTGATTAAATCATCGCCCAGGCATCCTGCCAAGCACGTTTTGTGCCGGCGATGATCAATTCCGGTGTTTCGCTTTCAACTTGCGGTTTGATCTCAAATCCCACCCATGGTTTAACGGTTTTACTTTTATTAAGATAACCAATTTCCAACAGCATTTTTATGAAAACCGCTAATTCCGGCACATCATTAGATCCGCCCGGCCAGCCAAATCGCGGATGCAGATCCCCATACCCTGGCAAGGCTGGATCTACCACGCAATTACCAACATGAATATGAACCAAATGATCTTTAAGCACTTTAAGAGAATTTTCTGGAGTCTCGTAAAGGAGTGGCATATGGCTTAAATCATAAAGCAGGCCAAAGTCATCGTATTTTTCACGAATGATAGTGGAAAATCTGGCTGCCAAGTCACTGGGTCCGATCAGACACTTTTTATCGATAGAGCGATCAAAGGTCTCTAAAGTGATGCCGATGCCTTTCTCTCGGGCATAGGCACAGACTTTATTTACCGAATCGACCAACAGGTCAAATGCTTTATTGCGGTCTGCATCACCGGGATCTTTGCCAGATAGAAAAGCCAGCCTTTGTGCACCTAACTCCTCAGCTTCATCGACGCATTCCTTCAATTGGTCAATGGCTTTATTGCGTTCTTTTTCATCCAAGCTGTTGATGTTCAATTTTTGCATTAGCAAAGCGGTTTGTGCACCAAAGGCGACATTCAAATGGCTGGCTTGGCAGATGGATCTAATCTCTGTCCGCACCTTCTTTTCTTTAATCCAGCCCACTTCAATGGCGCCAAAGAAGGGATCTTCAGCCAGCTTTTTCACGGTTTCAATAACTGGGCCATCCCCTGCCATGGTGGCTGGGAAAGCCATAAAATGTACTATGCTCATCGTACAAAAATTATTCCAATTTGAATCCATGTTTCATTCTCCTTCTGATTTATAATGATTATCTTTAATAA
>CAZBNE010000057.1:0-12511 GCA_964493155.1 uncultured Pelolinea sp. | reverse complement strand
ACTCCGGTAATACCGAGTGAATTCTATACTCAATGTTGAAAGAATCGGTTGATTTTTGTGTAATTTTTACACACAATGGACACAATATAACCTGCGGACACCATTGCATGCTAACGTCGAATACCTGGCGGGTACCACTATCAGTCGGTTGAGTGTTTCCTATAAAAGCATCAGGGCAGGTGAATCGCTCCGGGGGCACCTTCATCGCACCCCTCGCCAGGGCCGAAGAGATGTACTCGCCCGAGGTGTTTGGGTACAGCGCCCAAAAAGATGCCCAGCGCCAGGAAGATCAGCTACAGGAAGAAGCAGGCCCACACCGAGATGCGGCTCGTGTGCCTCTCAAGAACCGATAGCAAGAATGACCTTGTTGAATTTACGCTCTTTTACCTGATGTGCAGTCAACTTTAATAATTCGTTGTTCATGTCTCTTCTTTAAAATACTCGCCGCGTTACCAAAGCCATCAATCACACGGGACGATATACTGCTATTTCACTTCTTGTAATTACGCTCAACGAACTCTATGATTGTCGGGAAAATGTAGTCCGGCCTATCATCCCAGATTTCATGGGAACAATTTTCAACGATATGGAGTTCAGAACCCTTAACAGCTTCATGAATCTCCTCACTGTGAACCGGAGCGGTAATAAAATCTTCTTTACCGCCAAGAATCAGCATAGGTACTTTCACATTCTTCAGTTCAGGTATCAAGTCAAAGGACTTCAGTTCGCCGAATAACTGATACTGACACAGTTCACTAGAAGCCCACCCCTCTCCTCTGAGATTAGAATTGATGACTTCCTGCTTTATTTCATCGTTATACCTATAGTGATATAGGTTATCCATAATGCCCAGAAATTCAAGCAGTTCCAGTTTTGATTCTCCCTTGAAAGTATCCCTGTAGGTCTGCAGCTGCTCCGGCGTACCTCTGCGTTTAACCACTTCTTCTGCTGTATCATGGAATCTGTGGCTCGGACTGCTACACACAACGATTGCACCATAGATGCTCTCCGGATAATCAATTGTGAATCGCTGGACTTTCATACCGCCGTAAGACTGGCCAAGAACAAACACCTTATCCAGACCGAGGTACTTTCTCAGTGCCTCACCATCTGCGGCGTTTTGCTTCAAGGTGCTGGTACTAAGATCCCCCCGTTCACTCTTCCCACAGTTTCGGTCATCTATAAAGATGAGCTGCATAGTCTGGGAAAGTTTCAGAATTGAAGGCAGGTAGTGTAAATGAGAGCTACCAGGTCCGCCATGAAATACGAGGCACACTGGTTTCTCTTTTACTTGCGGACCGTCCGCCTCATACTGCAGCCCAGTAATATCAAAAAACAGTCTACTACCATTAATAACCGCATACATAATTAAAAACCCTACATTTATTAACGAGCAAACTTTTTGCAATGTTATTGATGTCTTGTTCTAAGGAGATTTTTTGATTTCTTGATTGATTCATCTTTCCTTCCTTTAATATTTATGCATATACCAGAATATACAATTAATTCATTTTGAGCCGTTTTTCTTCCTGCGGGTGCAATTTATTTATAAGCGTATAACCGTTATTTTTTTCTTTCAAATCTTTGTGTGCGGATTTCGGAAGAATATCTTCCAAGTTTGGCCTTTTTTATTTGATAGTCCACTGGCAAATCAAAGGGATATAGGCCTTTGGGGATATTTTTCCACAGGAATGATTTCAGATTGGACGTCCCAGCACCTGGTGTTTCGGTAAAGCAGAATTCTCCTGCGAACTTACTATAAGGAACACGGAAAGAGCAATTCGCTTTAACCACAATCAGATCGTGTAACAAAGGTTCGATACCGAAATGGCGGAACAGCTGAGGATCTCCAGGAACAGCAGGTGCTTCGCAAACCATTATTTTCAAATTGCCGAAGCTAATGACAGCTGCTTTACCTACGTAAAAAGGGGAACCTTTTCCGACGGGACCTTCCTGAAGGACGTGTCCGTCGTGTAAAGAACGAACGGTACCTACAGCTTTCAGCGGTCCCGGTATGTTGGGAGTAAATTTTGCACCTAACTCAAATTCTGCAGAGTGTCCTACGCCCACAGAAAAGGCATAGTTTACCGCCTCTGGATCCTTAACGAACATACCTGTCCGAAGGTTAGAACCGCGCTCCAAAAGGCGAATGGCCACTGTTACGCTGTCACCCACTGCACCGCTGTTGGGAGAGTCAGCAGAATCCACCAAGATCACCGGCTTACCACTGGTATTAGCTTCAGCCCGGTCAATAGCTTGGTCGATACTCATCAGATCCGGCCAATAACCATCCCGATTATCAAATAGCTTCCGTGCCAGAGACTCTGCCTGCCTTTTGGCAGTTTCGGCATTTTCGGCGATGGTCACCACTGTAGAACTGATTTCGGGGACATCCAACCAAGGCTGTACATTAAAAACGGTGAAGTCCAACAAAGTTTTGTCCGTAAGTAGAGCTTTGCCGCTGTCAATGACTCCTTTGAAGGGCTGCTCTAAAGAGGTATAACCCACAGGTGGCACCAGCATCGGTACGGAAGTAACAGCCATGAAGGTTGGATTTTTTCTTAGCTTACGCATGCATAGGGTTGCTGCGCGGTAACCAGTTTCATAAATGTCAACATGAGGATAACTCTGATAACCACAGATTATGTCAGCTTTTTTTAGAATTGTCTCAGTGATATTTGCGTGAAGGTCGAAAGAGACAGCAATCGGAATATCTTCACCTACCAACTCCCGCAAATAGGTCAGGAATGCGCCGCAGACGTCATCTTCACTCTCAGCACACGTTGCACCGTGAAGAGCAGCGCATACAGCGTCAAACTCTCCAGCTTCTTCAATATAATGCTGCATCCGGTCATATAGTAATTTCGTTACATCGTCGCTTACTCTCCCGCCGGCAACTGTGTACAGGAAAATAGTGGGAATCACGATGCCATCTGCTTCCTCAATGGCATCAATAATGCCATGAACGGTACAAGGAAGGCTCTTGCAAAGGTTATAACCTTCGATTCCTTCCGCGTAGCGGAGTGCTTTAAATGCCTCCAGGGGCATGACGATGGGATTGAATGTGTTTGTTTCCTGATGAAACTCACAAACCAAAACCCGTTTCTTATCACGCATTTGGCTTCTCCTCAACTGTATGATTCATTCTAATGAATACAGGCTCAAGCTGTTTGTATAGTGTTTCAAAGACAGGAAAATACTTTTCGTAGGCCGCCACGTTTTCGGGGATAGGCTCAAAACTTCGGTCTATCTGTACTCGCTTAGCTGCCTCGGCATAGTCTGAACAAATCCCCAAGCCAATCAGGGCACTGTATGCCGTGCCTACTGCTCCTGAGTGTCTTGTAGCATGGGGGACACGAACCGGTATGTTCATAATATCCGCCAACATCTGCATCCAAATATCGCTTGAGGAGCCTCCACCAACAACATTTACTACTTTCGGCCACGGGTAACCCTTGACCTTCTGATTATGCAATCCGCCCATTTTCAATTGATAACAGACACCCTCCATAATAGCATGTGCAAGATGACGGCGCCCATGTTGTGGACCCAGATTAATAAAGTTCCCTCTGGCCTCCTCTCCCAGCAGCGGCGGAACCTCACCATAAAACCAAGGAGTGGCAAAAGCCCCTTCTGAACCAGGCGGGATATCCTTCATATCCTGATTGACGAATTCAAATACATTACTGCTCATTTCCGCCCATTCACGACCATAAAAGTTTTTAATTACCCAATTCAAGGAAAGCCCGATGGCCTGCATACTAAAAATCACGATGTCACGTTGTTCGTCAAAGGGCGAGACATAGATTTGCTCAGAGGAATGAGGTAGCGTATATCCGATCCATCCGGAAGATCCAAAGTACATATGAACACCGCCCAATTCAGAACATCCAGCGCCTACTGCGATTGCCTGAATATCCGTATTGCCGCCAAAGACAGGAGTGCCGGGAGCCAGTCCCAACTCCTCTGCGGCTTCTGTTGTCACATAACCCACCAGTTCCTCTGCCCGTACCATTTTTGGGAACTTATCCTGCGGGATGTCTGAAAAGTCGAGAATATCTTTGAACAACTGTTCAAGCTTGGGATCAACGGAACGAACAAAACAATTGCTGATATCCACGGCTGCAACACTCGTTGCTTTCCACTTTAAAAACGAATTAGCTTCCAGAATGATTGCAGCATTTTCGATGCTTTCGGGATCATTTTCACGCAGCCACATCAACTTTGGCCAATAGTCCGTTGCGTTGAACATGCCTTCACCAAAACGTTCATTCAGGCGTCTTGCCTGATCAGCGGCTCTGCTATCCAACCAGATTATGCTTCGGTGCAGGATGTTTCCCTGCCGATCAACGGGAATGATGCCCTTCCACTGTGTACCGAAGGCAAGTCCGATAACGGCCCCGGGTGTGACGCCAGATTGCTGCAGCACTTGCTTGGTGACAGTGCATACACCCTCCCAATACTGGTCAGGATCCTGTTCCGCCCAACCCGGTTGAGGTATAAACAACGAATAATCAACCGTTGCGGTATCAATGACCTCTCCTTGCAAGTTGACCAGCGCAGCTTTAACACCGCTGGTACCAAGGTCATATGCAAGCACAAAGCGTTGTTCATCCATATTTCTACCTCAACTTACGTTGCTGGCAGTGCAGTAATCTGTGCAGAAAGCCATTGCCTCGGCGAGGTTCGCCAAGAGGAATTCTATTGAGTTTTAATTTTCAGGTTCGGTTTTTTATAAAAACCCAAATACCTTATCAGCGCAGCATCAGTAAAAGACGACACATAGAAAAGAATCAACAGACCAGTACGAATATATGGTTTTTGTTCTCTCACCAAAAAATAAACTTGGGAGGATTCTTTATTTTGCTCTGCTCACTCCCTCCCAAATGGCGGGAATAGGCAGCCCCATAATATCTGCAGCGGTGGGGGTTATGTCGAGAAGTCTAATTCCCTTTTGTTCGAAGCCTTTCGGGAAACGGTCTCCATAGAACCAGATCGGTATGCGTCTGTCTTCTGGCTCGAAGTTGTGCGATTTGTAATGGCCAGCGTGATCGGCGGTGATAATAAAATCATAACCCTCAGGCAGCGAGCGGAATACCTTCTCGGCACATTCTGAACCCACACTGAGCGATTCTACATATGGTTCGCTTCCCCAGCCATCTTTATGACCAATAATATCTGCCATTTCATAATAATAAAAAATAAAATCATAAGTTTTGGTCTTAATGACCTCAATGGCGCGGCCCACGAATTCCCGTTCGAATGCAATCATCGCCTGATAGTCGCGGCCCATTTCATCCATGCGCTCATAATGACAGTAGTCGAGCTCTCCGGGGCGATTGAGATCGCGAAGTTCATCCCAGCTGTAAACCATCGCAGTTTTTTTTCCATTTCTGCGTGCATGGCCAACAAGACTCGGTACACTTTCGGGCAACGGGATGATGTGGTTATCGTGGTTAGCATGGACCTGCGGTGAGACACCGTTAAACAGTGCCAAATGGCAAGGCATTGTGATTGAGGGAACCACAGTCTCGCCGTCTGCAGTCCACATACATTGCTTCCGGAAATCTCTCAAAAACGGATGTTCACAACGCTCAATTCCTTCCGGATTCATACCGTCAAGCAGCATCAAAACGACTTTATTATTCAAATTGACTCCTGATAAATATGATTATGAAAAAATTTTCAGACTGTATCTATGCTTTTAATTTTTTTTGAGGTTCTTTGCGAGTGCATCAAGAAAGCCGCCGCAATCCCTGGGATAAATGGCGCCCATATTAGCTACCTGGAACATGCCCATCTCTTGATACTTACCCTTGCCGGGGTATATGACATAACCATCATTGCCCATATTGAGAATGAATTGCTCAAGATTGTGACCCTTCGGCAGGAATACGGAAGTAACCGTGTTGGACATCTGATCTTCGGGCAAGAGCAATGTAAGGCCCAGTTTCCTTAAACCATTGCGGATCATGGATGCGCATTCGCGATATCGAGAAATGCGGACATCAAGGCCTTCCTCATCCAGGATCAGACGCAGCGCTTCATCGAGAGCCCAAAAGAGATTTACATTCGGTGTATTGGGGGTTTGCGAGGATTTTTTTGCGAATGTGTAGTGTTTGCCCAGGTTGAGATACACATTCTTGCCTTGTTCTGAGGAGGTGTTTTTTAGAATTTCTTCTTTAGCGCAGATGTACGCGGAGCCGGGAAAACCACCGAGGCATTTTCCCGCGACACTAGTACAAATATCAATATTGGTATTAACTACATCAATAAACTCTCCTGCGGCTGCACTCACACAGTCCACAAAGAATAACTTTTTATATTTTCTTGCAAGTTTGCCAACCTCGCCAACAGGATTGATCATGCCAGTGCTAGTCTCGTGGAACACCATCGCTATGGTTTTAATCCCGGGATTAGCTTTAAGCGTGGCTTCAATCTTGTCAGTAGAGGGGAATTCCGCCCATTCAAATGAGGGCTTCCATGTTTTGACGTTGTATTTTGCGAGAATCTCCTCGAGCTTCTCACCGAAAACGCCGTTGGATACAAGCAAGCATTCGTCATCCTTTTTAAATATGGATGACAGCACGGTTTCATTTGCAGATGTTCCTGAACCAGAGATTACCAATGCGTAATAGCTGTTATCAGCCTGAAAAAGTCTGAGCACCTTTTCTTGTATGGAGCAGAAAAGCTCCTCAAATTCAGGGCTGCGATGGCAGATGTCATAGTGCAGCAGCGCCTGCCTCACGGAATCCTCTACAAGCACCGGACCCGGGCTGAAAAGCATTGGTTTCATATTAGTTGTTCTCCTTATTTGAAATCGTAATTTATTCTTAATGATAGTTTTTCTCGCGACAGACAATCGATTCGAATCAATCTATTTTCATCGACACACAGATAGGTTTTAACGCAAGCCAGTGTTATCAACCTGGCTTGCTGGAAACGTACTACACTCCCTGCCTGTGAGGTTTTTCCAACCGGGAAAATCTAACATAAAAAACCCGTCGTGTAAAGGTGTTTGACATGATCTTTTGAGGGAAACTAACATTTAGCCAATTATTACTAACATTTGTAATATTTACGATTCACATTGTTGACATGAGATCATCGGTATGCTAGTATCATAAAAACCTATTAGGAGGATTTAATGAAGAAAGTCTCGTTGTTTTTAGTGATTGCGCTTTTAACCAGCGCAATAGTTGGCTGCAGCGGTGGTGCTGAAACCACTGCTGAAGTCGTTGAGGAGGCTCCCGAAGTTGCAGAGGAAGCTCCTGAAGCCGTCGATGATGGCGAAATCGTTATTGAGGAGGGATCCAACAAGTCTGCCTCCGGTGAAACCGATAAAGACGTCTACATTGACATGTGGGGCGTCTGGGCACAGGATAACTACCGTGCCCAATATTGGCAGGAGAAAGCCACAGAGTTTGCCCAGGAGTATGAAAAAGAAACCGGTATCTCCGTCGCCTTCGAATACTATGGACAGGGAAACTATTCCGCATTATCTGAGAAATTGGCCGCAGGTTCCGTTACAAAAGAGTTGCCAGTGATCTCTCAGGTCGAGGAACAGGCCACCGCTCGTTTCTACACTCTGGGCGCCGACCTGACCAAGTACCTCTCCCAGGAAGTCATCGATAATTATCTGGATGGATTGATGATCTCCTGCACGCAGAAGGGGAAAATCGTCGCGGTTCCGGCTGGCAGGTCATATATCGTTGCATCAGTTAACAAGAACCTCCTCGAACAGGCAGGCCATACAGTCGAAGAACTCGAGGATTGGACATGGGAAGATATGCATCAGATTGCCAAAGATATCTCTGCTCTGGGCGATGGAATCTACGGCCACACCCTGTATTGGGATGAAGATGCATGGCCATGGGAATCATCGGTGTATTCCAACGGCGGAAGCATTGATAATGAGGATGGCACCAAGATCATGTTTGATGCAGCCAGTGGCGCCCCCATTCTCGATCTCACCGTTGAGATGCTTAAAGACGGTTCCAGCTACAATCCATACTACGACTATGATATATTCACCGTTAGCGATGGTTTCTATAATCTTTGGGCACAAGGCAAACTGGGCATGTACATTGGTTCCATTACAATGTACAAGAGCGGCCTGAAATTCCGTGACGGCGTTGATGGTCATGCCGACTTCGACGTTGTCGTTGCCAAACAGCCTGCAGGCTCTGCCGGCTTCTCTGTTGTAACCGGCGGATCCAACATGATGATCATGGACAGCGCCACCGAAACCCAGAAGAAGGTTGCCGCAGCATATTTCGAATATCTTGCTAGGGATGAAAATGTTGCCGGATGGAACCAGACCTCCGGATACATGGCCTTCACTGAAGGCGTCGTGAATGCCGAAGCCTTCAAGGCCACCACGGCAGAAGATCCCAACCTTCTGAAAATCTATCAATACATTGAGGATGCCCATGCCCGACCTACCACGAAACATTGGCAGGATATGTATTCAAATGTCATCATCATGGACTTGGTAGAATTTTCTCAAAATTATGAGAATTACGACACCAGTGAGAAGACAGCTACTCTGGTAAACAAATGGGTTGAGAAGTGCCAGGCAATAATAGATGAAGGTAATTAACAGTAGTCAATAAATTACCTGGTAAATTAGGTCATAACGACAAGCGGGGGTTTTGCCCCCGCTTGTCGGATAATTTCAACAGATCTTGTACAAAGCCACTTTTATCAGTCTTCGTTTATCGCAAACGCAGAACGATTGAATGGAACATACGGATGGAAGCCTCATCCATCTTTTATATTAATAAAAAAATCGAGATTACGAGGTAAATGCTTTTATGTCCATCGAACTGAAAGATATCAAGAAGCAATATGCTGGCACAAACACACCTGTAATGGAACATTTCAACCTCACTATTGGAGAAGGTTCCTTTACTGTGTTATTAGGTCCATCAGGATGCGGCAAGACCACGGCTCTACGCATGATCGCAGGCCTTGAGGAAGTGACCGAAGGTCGTATCTATATAGACGGAACTGATATTACAGATGTAGATCCCGGGGAGCGTAATATTGCAATGGTTTTTCAAAATTACGCCATTTACCCGCATATGTCCGTACGCGGTAACGTTGAGTTTGGCCTAAAAAATTACCAAATCAAGAAATCCGAAATTAATGAGCGGGTAGATTACGTGCTCAATCTTACCGGCCTCAGTGAGTTTGCGAACCGCAAGCCAGCACAGCTTTCTGGCGGCCAACGCCAGCGCGTTGCTCTCGCCCGTGCTATATCCAAATCCCCAAAGGCTTTCCTTATGGACGAGCCTCTTTCCAACCTTGATGCGAAACTCCGCACACAGATGCGCTCCGAAATGATTCAACTTCATAATCGTCTCGGCTGCACCTTTATTTACGTTACTCACGACCAGACCGAAGCCATGACCATGGGTACGGATATTGTAGTAATGTACGAGGGTAAGATACAGCAGCATGGTACACCCCAAGAGATTTATGACAATCCCGCAAATCTATTCGTTGCGCAGTTCATTGGCGATCCAGGTATGAATGTCTTAAAGCTGTCAGATGGCGGTTTCATTGGTTTCAAGCCTCGCAGCGTTGTTTTCGGGAGTACTCAGAACGGCATTAACCTTAACGGAACTGTTCTGACCAGTGAATTCTTGGGTTATGATGATCTTATTACTATTGACATCGGTTATGGCATCATATCCATACATAACAAGCAACGGAAAGCAGCTGGTGAAAAGTTATCGCTGCACATTCCGAATGAAGAGTTATTCTATTTTGATGTAGAACAGAAACGTACTGACAAAGTCCAAACAGGAGAGGTAGTGAGCGTATTCCATGTCGATGACTGATCAAGCCAAGATCCGCTCGTTCCGTAAACTGGAACTCAAGCAGCGCAGCCCTTTGTATAAGTTGGTAAACAATGCGCTGAAAAATCCCTATGTGCTTATCGCCCCGGCGATAATATTAGCACTGGCCACCACTATTTTCGCTCTCGGTTTCTGTATCTATATGAGCTTTATTCGCTGGGATCTCATAACCGGCGAGCGCGAATGGGTGGGGCTTTATAACTATAAATTCATCTTTGGTGATGAGATGTTCCTTTCTTCACTTAAGAACACCATCATATTTATGATCGTATCAGTGTTTATTAGCCTTGTGCTCAAGGTACTTATCGGAGTTTTTCTCAATAAGGACAAACCCGGTCATAATATCGTACAGACGATTATGTTCTCTCCATATATTATTGCCTCCGTCGCCATTGTGACCATATTTAAATATATGATGCAGCCTTCAAGCGGTGTTTTCAACCAAATACTCAGCTGGCTGCACTTGCCCACCTCAAAGTGGTATCTGGGAGCCGACTCTGCTTTAATGTCATTGTCATTCATCGCAATTTGGCAGAGCCTTGGCTATGGCGCTTTGATAATAATATCAGGGCTTCGCGCTATCCCCAATGATGTCTACGATGCCGCGCGTCTCGATAAGGCAGGCAAAGTGACGACCTTCTTTAAGATAACCGTACCTTTGTTGAGTCCGACGATATTCTACCTGCTTGTCACCACGTCGGTTGGTGCTTTTACCACTTTTGATATTGTCGCTATGCTTACTAAAGGCGGGCCGGGAACTTCAACCTATATGTTGGCGTACTATATTTATATGCAGGGCATCCGCTTCATGCATTATGGCCGTGCAATGGCCGCTTCGATTGTGCTGCTGATTATCACCTCTGTGCTTTCGATAATCAACTTCGTGGTAGCTGGCAAGAAGGTTTACTATCAATAAGCGAGAAAGGAAAACACAAATGGCTGTCACAGCAAAAAAAGATAGTCTTAAAAAGAAGAACACCCTCCATGGAAGAATCGCTGAATGCCTGCTGCTGGTAATCTTGTTCATCTTGTTTGTACTTCCTTTTTACTTTATGTTGATTTCTTCCTTTAAAACCACTGCAGAAGCCCTGCGCAATCCGCCTATATGGTGGCCCGCAAAATTCCTCTGGCACAACTTCGTGGATGCCTGGGATGAGGCAAACTTCACCAAGTACGGCATCAATTCTATAATTATTTCTGCCAGCGTTGTTGTGACCTGCCTCGCCTGCTCGGTGCCCTGCGCGTACGCGTTTGGGCGCATGCAGTTCCGTGGCAAAAAGCCGTTGTTCGCCATTATCCTTAGCGATATGATGATACCAGTGCAATGTATTTTCCTGCCGCTGTTCATCATGTTCTCCAGGCTGGATTTGTTAAATACCTATTCGTCAATGATTCTCTTATTTACTTATTCTGGTGCCACTATATTCTTTATACGCAACGCATTTATGCAAGTCAACAACGAGGTGCTTGAAGCGGCAAGACTGGATGGCGCAAGCGAACTCTCCGTGATGTTCCGAGTCACATTCCCGATGGTGAAACCCGTGGTTGTCACGATGGCTCTCATGGCGTTCCTTCGCCGCTGGAATGATTATTTTTGGAACGTCTCCCTCACCACCAACGATAAAGTGCGTACATTGCCTTATGCGATTCAGGCGCTCAATGCCGCGACTGACGGCGCGCTTCCCCGCTGGGAGATCACCATGGCCGGCGCGACGATGCTTATGGCCCCGATGCTCATCGCTTACATTTTTGCCAACAGACAGATCAAATCCGCGTTTATCTATTCTGGCATCAAATAAATAATGAAGTCGAAACACAAAAAAAACAGAAAATGCACCAAGGATATCGCCGGGTCATTTCCTGTTCATGATATTGAAGAAGGGCGCATTTACGCTGCCTTGTCATATCTTGTGTTCTTTATTCCTGTCATCATTTTCCCCGAGAATCGTTTCGGGCTCTATCATGCAAATCAGTCGCTGATATTATTACTGCTTTCCACCATAGGCGTTACGCTGCTAATGGCCATAGGATTTCCCGGTATGATTCTTTCGTTTGTTCTGTTCGCTTTCTGCGTAATTTGCAGTATTCGTGGCTTCGTACTCGCGCTTTCACGCAAAGCAAAATGTGTTCCCGTTCTCGGAAAGATCACCATCATAGCTTTCGAAGCAAAAGAATGGGATTTGCAGTCTTAACAGACATTTTTTCTTAATTTATTGATTCCCTTGATGTTGCCTGATTCATCACGCCTTGGCAATTATTAAGGCTTGCCAGTTACAATCCTATTAATTATTTTGTTGCTACCTGGGGTTGCATGGATCTGGAAACGGGTGCAACAGCGGTGAAACCGGGCGCACACTGTTCGCTGTGGAATGAACCAGCTTTTTTTTATGCAATAAAGACGTAATAGGTGATGTAATACGCTGCTGTTGATAGTCTTGAATCTTACTTCAAATACCCATTCGATTACCATCAACAGTCAGATAAGCGTTCTCCGTACAGGGATCAGGACAGGAGAATCGCTCACGCATCCCAGGGCGGGCATTGCACGCAATCCTCATTCACTTCCAATCCCCTTTTTCATAAATCCACGTAAATTGGATTTCAATTTACTTAATAGCATTCGAAACCATACCAAGAAATCGATC
>CAZBNE010000056.1:0-12925 GCA_964493155.1 uncultured Pelolinea sp. | reverse complement strand
CTTCCACCTGATTGCCATAATTCCAGATCATCTGGATGAAGAGCGATTTTAATATCGTGTGCAAATTGGCTTTTAAGCCACTTCACTCCACCAGTATGATCAAAATGGGCATGGGTGATGAAAATATATTCAAGGCGCCAATTATTATTTCTAATTTTCTGTAATAACTCCCTGCTGGCGGTAGATGGATCAATGACTGCAGCAATTTTCGATTGCTCATCAGCAATTAAATAAGTATTGTTTTCAATTGATCCCAGGACATAAGTTGAAATAAGTAGTGACATTCTCTTTATCTTTCCATGAAATTTTGATTCTTTTCTTAAACTTGGCAAATAATAAATTTATGCCAAATTAATATAATTGTTAAAATCAGATAACTCTTACTTCTTTTGGTAATGAGGTCAAGACTTCACATCCGAAGTCTGTTATCAGGATATTATCTTCGATGCGAATTCCACCCTGGCCGGAAAGATATATTCCAGGTTCAATCGTACAAACCATTCCGGTCTTCAGCATTGAGGTATTTGATTGTGAAATATAAGGATCCTCATGGGCTAATAATCCAATCCCATGCCCTGTTCGGTGTGTAAACGCTTCGCCAAAACCGGTGCTGCTGATTAAATCCCTGGCGGCTTTATCCAATTTACTGGCAGGAACATTAGGCTGTGCAGCGGCAATGGCAGACTGATTGGCTTTTAAAACGATCTCGGCAATCTGACTCATCAATTGATTTTCCCCTGCGATAATAAAACTTCGAGTGAGGTCTGATACATATCCATCAACACGTGCGCCCCAATCAATTATCAAAGCATCACCTTCCTTAAGTACTCGGTCTGAAGGTACAGCATGTGGATTGGCGGAGTTTGGCCCAGAAGCGATAATCGGTTCAAAAGGCAGGTCAGGGGAAGAGCCCTCGTTGAGAAGATGGATTACCAGCTGGTTTGCCAGCCATTGCTCACTTGCGCCGGTTTTTATTTGAGGGATTAAGGATAGAAACGCTCGCTCTGCAATAGCGATTGCTTTGCGTATAGCCATTATTTCTTCATTGCTCTTCTGAATTTTCAAAGATTTCAGAATTTGCGCAGCAGAAATGATGCGTTTATGCCCGGCTGCTGACTGGATCAGTTCCAGTTCAAGAAAACGAAAAGATTCCGGTGCAACACCAATAGTTTTTTGCGACAATCCTAATTTTTTGGCCGCGCTTGAGAAGACTTTTAACCATTCGCCAGTATCCTCGGGGTAGGGCAGCAAATCGAATTTTGGAGAAGATTGTTTGGCTTTTTCCAGTTCAAATTCTGGAAATATAAAAACCGGTGTTCCTTCTGAAGGAATCAGCAATATCGCAGGTCGTTCCGAAAGGTGGAATTTCAGATTTGTAAAATACTCAAGGTCGACACCTGCGTTTAATGCAAGGACATCCATTTTCTCAATCCGCATTAATTCCTGCAACTGGATTATTCTTTGATTCATTTGTCTTTCTCTCAATCCTTTCCGGCTTTCTTTTTACGCATCAATTTGGCTGCATGAACCATCGCTTTTAACGATGGAATTACTTCTTCCCATGAGCGTGTCTTTAATCCACAGTCGGGATTTACCCATAACTGGTCACAGGGAATCACTTCAAGTGCTTTTTTGATCAGGCGGACAATCTCATCCGTTTTGGGAATAATTGGAGAGTGAATGTCATAGGTACCTGGGCCGATATCATTTGGATAATGGTATTTACTGAACGCATTAAGCAGCTCCATATTTGACCGGCTGGCTTCAATGGAAATCACATCCGCATCCATTTTCCCAATTGCCTCAATGATATCGTTAAATTCTGCATAACACATATGTGTATGAATTTGAGTTTCATCCTGGACACTCCCGGCTGCTATTTTAAAACAGTCAACTGCCCAAGTCAGGTAGTCATTCCATTTTTCTTTCTTCATTGGTAATCCTTCGCGAAGCGCAGGCTCATCAATTTGAATGATCTGAATGCCGGCCGCTTCCAAATCAAGGACTTCATCGCGAATTGCCAGTGCAATTTGCCGACAGGTGGATGAACGTGGTTGGTCATCACGGACGAAAGACCACTGAAGAATGGTTACCGGGCCAGTCAGCATTCCTTTTACCGGTTTTTCTGTGAGAGATTGGGCATATTTAATCCATTCAACTGTCATCGGTAGAGGTCGAGAAACGGGGCCGAAAATAATTGGTGGGCGAACATAGCGAGAACCAAATGACTGTACCCATCCATTTGAAGAAAGGGTAAAACCCTTCATTTTTTCAGCGAAGTACTGCACCATATCATTTCTTTCAAATTCGCCATGAACGAGAACATCCAATCCAATTTCTTCCTGCAAATGGATAACTTTGCTAATTTCGGATTTAATAAAAACTTCATATTCATCCCTGGTGATTTCTCCCTCAACAAATTTCGCACGCATGGTCCTGACCTCACGAGTTTGTGGAAAAGAACCGATGGTTGTCGTAGGAAACAATGGCAAAGAGAGCTGCTGCTTTTTTTTTCTTTTAGAAAAAGTTGAACGCTTATCAGCAGGAATGGAAGATAATGAATCTGTCGAGTCCACTGAATGATAACCTTTACCTGTATCCTTATCATAATTCCCAGACAAGTTCAGATTATTTGAGACAATTTGACTTTTAAAATACTGCGGATCTGTAACTGATAACTTTAAAAGCGATAATTCTTGCAGCTTTTGCCTAGCAAAACTTAACCTCGATTTAATTTCAGGTTTTATTTCTGTTTCAAGTTCAAGATCTTGGGGGATATGGATCATTGAGCAGGAGGTGGAAAGAAGCAGATCCTGCTGATTTTGATATCGCATGATATCACTGATCAATTTGGATTGTTTAACCAGATCAGTTTTCCAGATATTTCGACCATTGACCACCCCAATCGACAAGGTTTGATATTTGGGCAAACTGCGAATCAAATCCAGAGGATTCTGGGTACTTGCCAGATCGATGTGAAGTCCTTCAAATGGAGATAATGAAACTGTTTCCTTGTTGATTTCAATATCGTCAAAATAAGTCGCCAGCATAACATTGGGCCTGGCTTCTGAGCTTTCAAAAACCATAAATGATCTTTGAAAAGCCACTTTCATATTCTGATCAAGATCAGACGCTAAAAATGGCTCATCCAATTGAATCCAGGATACACCAGCATCTTTCAATTGAGTAAATAGCTGCTGGTAGATCGGTAATAACTCCGGAAGTTTTTCCAAAGGAGTGAAATTTGGTTCAACTGGCTTGCTGAGCAATAAAAATGAAACTGGGCCAAGAATCACAGGGTGCGTGATGAATCCATTGGTTTTGGCAAGATTGAAAGCGTTCAAAGGTTTTTGGATATTGAGTCTGAATGATGTCTCATGGGAGATCTCGGGAACGATGAAATGGTAGTTGGTATTGAACCACTTGGTCATTTCCATTGCATGAATACTGGTCGTGGCATTTTGAAGACCACGAGCCATCGCAAAATAGCGGGAGTATTCATCAGTTAATTCACCGCTTAGAAATCTGGATGGTATTGCCGAAACCAAGATTGCCGTATCCAATACATGGTCGTAAAAAGAAAAATCATTACTTGGAATCTGGTCGATCCCAAGCGTCCTTTGTAAGGACCAATTATTTATCTGGATGGATTCAGAGACTGTAAGGAGGGATTTAATATCTATGCGACCTGCCCAATAATCTTCCAGTGCAAATTTCAGCTCGCGTTTAATTCCAATTCGCGGATACCCCAGGGTAGAAGTAAATATCATTTTTACTTAATTATTTGCAGGCTCGACAAAGATGTTTTTAGCAACATCCAAACCGAGGATTACTGTATGGCTGCCAATTCCCAGTTTTATGGTCTTATTAAATGGGAGGATTTCAATGATGGTCGCTGCTGACCCTGGAAGTACAAGGTTTTTTTCAAGATATTGCATTAATTCCAGGTCACTCTCGAGGAATTCATGTATGCGGCGGATAATAATCCTGTCATTCTGATCAAATTCACTGAGTGGACACCAAGCATCAGAATAAGACTCTGAACCAGGCATAGGATTGCCATGCGGGCATTGGGTTGGATCAGATAAGGTTGTCAGAAGACTTTTCTCAACATCACTTGATATTGCATGCTCAATCTTGTCGGCCTCTCCATGCAGATTTGACCAGGGGAGGTTAAGAATTTTTGACAGCATCCACTCGGTAAGCATATGACGCCGTATGATCGAACTTGCTGCAGAAATGCCCGCAGACGTGAGGTGAACTTTCTTTTCCTCGTCAAGGCTGATCCAACCATCTCTGACCATCCTTTGAAGGGTTACTGTAACGGTTGGTGCAGACACATTTAAAAATTCAGCCAGCCGGGCGCCATAAACATCTTCACCATCACGGTGCAGTGTATAAATTATTCCCAGATAATCCTCAATTGTGGGAGTCGGAAATTTTAATATTTTTTCTGTCATTTTGTTAATTTCCAATTGGTTAAAAAAATATCTTTTTTATCAGATTACTCAAAAAAATTTTATCATTATTAAAACCATATCAATCATGAGGGTAATTCTTCTCAGGCGTGTATAATTTTGTTTTCATAAAAAAGGTATCATGCAAAAAAATCCGGATTCATATTCACAACTGCTTACCAGACATTCTGTCAGGCGGTATTGTTTAAATCATTTGGATAAAGATGACCTCACAAGAATTATCAAATTATCCGAAACAATCAATTCACTTAATAAAAGAAATATTTTTTCGATTCAACTATATAATTTCAAACCTGATTCATCCTCTGGCAAGGCTTTAGGAGGTTTTGGACGAATTATGAAGCCCCCTTATTTTTTTGCACCATTTATTTCCGGCGAGGCAAATTCACTGGTTGATCTGGGCTTTAGAACTCAACAGATTGTTCTTGATATTTGGAAGCGAGGAATTGGATCCTGTTATATTGGTTGCGCCCACCGGCAATTCAAAGTAAAGCAACTGTTAGATATTTCGGATCAATCTCGAATTATTTCTTTTGTTATTTTCGGGAAACCAGATGAGAACCAGTCATTAAGGTTCTACCAGAAAGTATCTCAGTTTTTCACCAGATCCAGGGATAGGATATCCTTTGAGGAATTATTTCTCAATAATAAGATGCCGTCTTTAATGAAAAAGAATTCATTTTTTTGGAGAATTCTTGAGGCTGGTAGACAAGCACCTTCCGCCACAAATTCACAACCGTGGCGCTTTGAGATCGCTAATGACAGATTGGTGATCTTTGCCCACCAGAAGAAAATTGCCAACATTTATGACCTTCAACAAGGCTATGCTTTTCATGACACTGGAATATGCATGGCGAATATAAGCGAAGCTGCAAAAGCGTTTGGTAAAAAGATCAAATGGCAGCTGATTAATACTAATGATAAGATTCACCCAATAAATGAGACAAATCTTCCAATCGCTTTTTTTGCGATCGATGATTTGGGGAGTATGTGATGATCAGTATCAAAACCAAACAAGAGATCTCAAACCTCAGGGCAGCAGCAAAAATTGTTGCCGAGACATTCAAGATAATCGAAGATTTAATGAAACCTGGAACTGTGTTGATGGAAATTGACCACAAGGCAGAAGTGTTTATTCTAAAACAGGGTGCAGAGGCCTTATACAAAGGGATTAGGCAGCGACCTCGCCAGCGGCCTTTTCCTGGAGTAATATGCACTTCAATGAACAATCAGATTTGTCACGGAATCCCGGATGAGAGAATGTTGAAAGACGGTGATATTGTAGGTGTTGATATCGGTTTGCGTTATAAAGGATGGTGTGGCGATGCCTGCGTTACCTATATGATCGGCACTGTCAAACCGGAGGTAAAGAAACTGGTTGAAACCACTCAAACCTGCTTAAAGAAAGGCATCGCGGCAAGTCTCCCGGGAAACCATATTGGAGCGATCGGCGCAGCCATTCAGAAGATCGCGGAAGGCAGGAGTTATTCTGTGGTGAGAGAATATGGCGGACATGGGATTGGCAGAGACCTTTGGGAAGAACCTTTTGTGCCCCATATCGGACCAAGAGAAATGGGTGCCATTATGCGGGAAGGATTGGTAATCAATATTGAGCCAATGATTAATTTAGGGAAAGCGGATACACGATTAATGCCTGATGAATGGTCTGTTGAGACCGCAGATGGTTCACTATCCGCGCAATTTGAACATACCATTGCACTTACCGATCATGGGCCGGAAATTTTAACGATTCTTTAAAATCAAATACCAAAACATTAGATTATTAATACTCTCTTATTAAAACAATATTATTAAGGATTCAAGAAATTATTTAATGTTGAAATAATTATAGATAGAAGTTGATATCTGAGCGGAAAGATAATTTGCCACATCAAATATCAATTGAGTCGGCTGGTACATCGCTACAACAGCTACATAATTTCCACCCGGGGTAAAGACGATGCCCGCATCAATTATAGAATGGATCACGCCGTCAGTCTCAACAATCCAGCCATGCTTATGGGCGATCTGCGTACCATCCGGAAGCCCTGCCTGAAGTAGGACGGCAATTTTGTTTTGCGTCAGAAAAGTGATCATCATCTGACATTCAGATTGGGAAATCTCTCCCTGATAAACAGCCGCGAATGTACCTCCACCAGTCTGGGCACATTGATAGATATCATCAAGCAGCATGCCCATCTCTGAAGGTGTTGTTTGATTGTACACATCAGGATCAGTGAAATAGTCCTGGCGTTGATTGGCAGGAGTGGAATAACGCTGTAACAAGGGAGCCCCTAGATAAAAATGCCCGGCAAGAAAAGTATTTTTCAGACCGATTTCCTGCATATCTTGCGTGATGTAAATTGGTCCAATATTGGCATCCAGATAAGTTTCCATCAACTTATCAGCTGGCGGATTTTCAGATTTTTCGATCATTTGAACCATCAGATCAGCCGCAGCCTGCGATGTGGGCTCTTTCAAGCGTTTAAAGGTCGAGACCATGATGGGTATCTTAATCGTACTGGCTGCTGTGTAAGCAATTCCCGGGTCATAATCGACACCCAGTTCATAAGCGAAATTTATTTCACTGCGATTTTCAAGATCCAAAACATAAACTTCAGTCAACCCATCGAAATTGGATCTGTCTAAAATTTGCTTTATCAGGATCTCGAGATTTTCGAGGGAAGGGCGGGGAGGGTCAACCTCGCCGATGACCAGGACAGCTGAACGATTGACCGGGGATTGCAATGCCTGCTCAATGGCTGCAAGGGATTTATCGATATTAAGGACAACGCCTGGCTTGCCGATGAGAAAATTTATTGAGCCGGGAATTGGTTGCGACGCTTGCGGTACCTCATCATATCTTGATGCGATCTCATCCATCAAAAAAAGTCGAATCTTGTTTTCATCTATTTCAGCGCTTAAAGGAGTGTCGTGTGATTCTGTAGGGCGATTCCAAAGGTAATCCCAAAATGATGACCAAAAGGGTAAGCGAACCCTTTGCTGATCTGCAGCCGCAACCATACTTTCCACATTTAGATCAAATCCCAATTGCGAAGGTTTTACCTGGATCAATTGATCTTTATAAACCAATTCGATTGGATTATTGTATGTCTGAGTAACTCTGTCAGCTGCCTGCTGCTGGCTTAAACCACCAACAGCTACGCCACCAATCGATGTGCCAGGCGGAAATCCTGCCCTGAGTCGACTAAATGTAATGAGCTGCAACACCAAGAGAATGGCAGCAATCACAATCAAACCAATTGCGATCCAGCGGAATAAACTGATACGGCTGATTTTCAATCAGATAGCTCCTATAATTTGAACTCAAAGATTTTACCAGAATCATGAACTGTCATGAAACTGATAAAAGATGGGGATAAGTTATACTTATTTTATGCTCGTAAGTCTTGAAAATCTGTCTACCTTAATAAGCAAGGTATTTCCATTTAATAATTTAGGTCCTGAAAAAATAAAATCCCTTATCGAAAAATCAGAGGTTGTTTTTTTCAAAGAAGGCGATCTAGTTTATCTGGAAGGCGCAGCAGCAAAAAATTTCTATGTTATTTATGAAGGTAGTGTAGAAATCTTTGTTGAAGTGCACAATACCCTGAGAAGATTGAATACACTTTGCGATGGGGATTATTTTGGCGAGGACGCCCTGAACCAAAATAACAGCCGTTCCTCGGCGGCCCGAATATTAAAGGGTTCCTTGTTATTAAAAATCCCCAAGATACTTATTGATGGGCTTAAATTAGAGGATCCTGAAATCGCCAGGGGATTTTCAATTCTGGCAAACGCATACTGCCAACTTGTTGGGCAAAAATTCAGAGATCTTTCTCAAGAAACGATTTATTATCTTGGTCATCCACATTTTTTTGGTTTTATTTCAAAATTTTTATTATCATTATTGATCTCACTCCTGCCGATTTTAGTATTTATCGCCCTGGTAATTAATAATCTGCTTTCCAAACCTGTATTGATTGGTATTGGTGTAACTGGATTATTCGTTTTTGTGCTTCAAATCCTCTGGCACTTTTTTGAATGGAAAAATGATTTTTTTGTTATGACCAAAAAGCGGATTATTAATCTCACAAAAAGTCTGATTAAATTTGATTGCAGATTTGAAATCCCTTTATCTGCAATCAATAATCTTGAAATTAAGACAGGCTTTCTTTCCAGAAAATTTCATTTTGGGGATCTGATCATCAGGACATTTACGGGTGTAACAAAATTTAAAAATGTCCCTTTGGTAGATCAGGTACAAGTTTTTCTCGAATTACTGGTGGCAAAGGATAAACAGCAAAAAAAGCTTAATGAAAGAAAATCATTTGAAAGAATTGTAAATGACACTTTAACTTCGGATGAAAAATATACCGACCTATCCATTATGCCAGCTGAAAGCGAGGCTGATTTTTTCAAAGAGTATTCTAATCCACCAATAATTACACTGCGAACTCATTGGATAATCCTCTTGAAGAAGACGCTGCTACCAACTTTGGTAATTGCCTGCTTTACGCTTTTGACTATATTCTTTGCCGCCAATAACCTGGCAAATATCCGAAACGATATTGGGATCGTTATGTTTGGGCTTATTTTAGTCACGATTATCCTGTGGTGGCTATTTCAATTTTTCGATTGGTGGAATGACCAATATCTTGTAACGAATGACCAGATTATCGATATTTACCGCAGACCATTTGGGACAGAAAACCGCAGAACCGCACCATTGGCAAATATTCAGTCCATCCGCTACGAAAGAAAAGGAATTCTGGGTTTGCTTTTAAATTTTGGGACAATTTTTATTCGTGTTGGTGATGATGAACTTACTTTTAATAACATTGCGAATCCGGCAAAGATCCAGGAACGTTTGTTTGGTATTCTTGAAATGTCCCTTGCCAGATCAAAAAAATCCGAGAATCAATATCAACAGCAAAACCTGGCTGAAATGATCGATGCCTATCATCAGGTTAAGCAACAAAAAACGGAAGGCTCTCGTGATTAATAATTAATATTTATTAGAGTAAAATAACAAATATTAATTTTATCTGGTGATGGAGAGTAATTATAAAATGGCTTTACGCGAAGTTATCAAATTACCTGATACGATACTGCGCAGGAAAGCGCATAAAGTAACAGATTTTGGCAACGATTTTCAGATACTGGTTGATGAAATGATTGAAACCATGCGCAATGAGCCTGGAGTTGGGCTGGCTGCGCCGCAGATAAATGTTTCTCAACGGATTATTGTTGTTGAATATCCAGAAGATGATTCCATTGAAGACTCGCCTGCAAAACTTTTCGTCGTTGTTAACCCTGAATTTAAAAAAATTTCTGAAGTTCAAATAAAAGGAATTGAAGGATGCCTTTCCGTACCAAATCTGCTTGGGCAGGTGGAGAGATCAGATGAGGTCATCGTTACCGGTCTGGACAGGCGTGGCAAAAAACAGGTGATTAAAGCGAAAGGATGGCTCGCACGCATTTTTCAGCACGAAGTAGACCACTTGAATGGCATTTTGTTTGTTGATCGCGCAATAGAACTGTATCAGCCTGATGAAGTAAATACAACCGAAAAAGTCTAACAAATTTCAACGGCATGCAGATTTTGTCACTTTCCTTAACCAATTTCAGACCTTTTAAACGGCTGGAATTAGAGTTATCTGATAGGCTGACATTATTGTACGGAAAAAACGCCCAGGGGAAAACAAGCATTCTTGAAGCTATTAATTTCCTGTCAATTCTTACATCTCCAATCGCAGCATATGACCGAGAACTGATTAATTTTCTCTGCCTGGGTGATGAACAGCCAGTAGGAAGGATCATAGCTTCAATAAAAAAGGGAGAAAAAAAACACCGTATAGAGGTTCGTCTGATCCTTGATTCTGTGCAGAATGGGAAATTCCGGTTGCGAAAAGAAGTACTGATCGACGGGGTTAAACGCCGTTTGTTTGATGTTGTCGGTTTTTTTAATTCAGTGATTTTTTTGCCGCAGATGACCAGGATCATAGAAGATGGTCCAGAAGAACGGCGAAAATATCTGGATCTAACACTTTCACAGGCTTACCCGGGGTATATGAAAGCTCTAAGCCGCTATCAGCAAGGTATTACTAAAAGGAATGCACTGTTAAAACAACTTTCTGAAAAAGGCGGCGATGAAAGTCAGTTGAATTACTGGGATCAGTTAATCGCTGAATGTGGCGCGATCCTGATTCATACTCGCAGTATGGCTGTAATTGAATTGGGCAGAATTGTATCTATCAAGCACTCTTCACTGACAAAGGATAGTGAAAACCTGAGGATTATTTATCTTCCGGCTTTTAATCCATGGATAAGTGATACATCGCAATTTTCATTTTCAAATGAAGAATTTGAGAAAAAGGTGTTCTCTGCTGATGAAATAAGTACCAAGTTTCAAGCACAATTAATGAAGATCCGGAGGGAAGAGATCAGACGGGGAGTTACCACGATCGGCCCTCACAGGGATGATTTACAATTCTCTGCCAATGGGATCGATCTTGGCGTATATGGATCACGAGGTCAAATTCGAACTGCAATTATGTCATTGAAGTTCGCTGAAATGGATTGGCTTCAGCAAAAATCCGGCGACCTGCCCGTTCTTCTTCTGGATGAAACATTGGCAGAATTGGATTTGAATCGGCGGGGTGATCTATTAAACATGTTAAGAAATGGAAAACAAGCGATCATCACAACTGCGGACCTGGAATTATTTGATGAGAGATTTATCGATGATTGTTTGAGTTTAAGAATTGAAGAAGGCAAGATAATTAACTGATCGGTTTTTTGGAAGGCATGCCCGCCCTGCGTGGATAGTCAGCAGGGGTGGGCGAAATTTTTTTAATCACGATCAGAGATCTTTGTCCGGAATTATCTGGAAGATCGAGATGCACAATTTCTAAGATTTCCCCTCCAAGAATAGATAACGCACGACCCGCATTTTTTATCTCAGTGTCAGCGTTTAAGCCTTTCATGGCAAGCGCTTTTCCCCCAATTTTCAAAAAGGGAAGCATGTATTCAACCAAAACTGATAACTCAGCCACTGCTCGGGCTGTCGCCAAATCATATTTTTCCCGATGGTTTTGATCTTTACCCAAATCTTCCGCACGGGCAGCGATCACCGAAGTATTGGATAATTTGAGGGTATCAGCGACAACTTTACAAAACTCAGCTTTCTTTTGCGAAGCTTCCACCAGGGTTAAGGAAATTTCAGGCAGCATTATTTTTATGGGGATACCGGGAAAACCTGCTCCGGTTCCGATATCGATCATGGTAAAAGCTTTATTTCCTGAAATGATCCGTAAAGCAGTTAAGGAGTCAAAAAAATGCTTAGTGTGGATCTCTGCCGGGTCAGTGATGGATGTCAAATTGAATTTCCCATTCCACTCAAGCAGGAGTTTTTCAAAAACCTGAAATGCATTCAATTGCGATTGGGATAACGTGATGCCCAACGATGCCTGAAGAATTTTCTGCAAGTATTCCATCGCCTGGATTATAAAATAAGTTTTAGAAAATAATTAAATTCAGATTGTCATAACCACCAGATTTTTCCTTGATTTGCTATAATGGGCAGAATTCTGCCTTGTGGGAGATTCTATGAACAACAATTACAAAGCAATTATTCTCGATATGGGAGGGGTGCTTCTACGTTCCTTCAACGCTGCCCCGCGCGAAGCGATGGCAAAGAGATTTGGAACAACCAGACAAGAGCTTGAAAAATTTGTCTTTCAAAGCCCAACTTCAGTCCAATCTGAAAAAGGTGAAGTTACTGAGATATTCCATTGGGAAACGGTATTAAGGCATTTTGGCAGAACAAATGAAGATCCCGAAAAAATTTATTACGAGTATTTTTCCGGCGATGCCATTGATCGTGAACTTATGGAATTTGCTGAATCATTAAAACCGGATCACAGGCTTGGATTGCTGAGCAACGCCTGGGTCAATGCCCGAAAAAGATTGGATTCTTTATTCCATTTCATCGATATTTTTGATGTGTCGATCTTTTCAGCAGAAGTAAAAACGCGCAAACCCGAACCGAAGATTTATCAGATCATGATGGAAAAATTGGAAGTAAAGGCGGATGAATGTATCTTTATTGATGATTTTCCCGAGAATATTGAAGGCGCAAAGCAACTTGGAATAAGCACCATCCTTTTCAAAAATACTCAAGATGCAATCCATAAGATAAATTCGATGCTGGGCAGAGGATAACCAATCCTATGGTATACTCCCCAATTGCCATATATTCTTGACACAAGGATAGCATTTGGGTAAAATTTTCCAGCCCAAATTAAGGGCCTGTAGCGCAGTTGGGAGCGCGCGTCAATCGCACTGACGAGGCCGAGGGTTCGAATCCCTCCAGGTCCACTGGGAAAAAATATGGGCCCATAGCGCAGTTGGGAGCGCGTCTCAATGGCATTGAGAAGGTCGAG
>CAZBNE010000055.1:4166-13014 GCA_964493155.1 uncultured Pelolinea sp. | reverse complement strand
TTTCGGATCACCGATCAAAATTTTCAAACAGGTTCTTGAACATGAAATATTCGTGACTACTCGCATCCATTTGCTTTATGGAATTGCCGTAGCTGAAAAAGATTATGCAACCCAGGTCTTCCTGCAATGGTTCATTAACGAACAGGTTGAGGAAGAAAAACACGCGGGAGAAATACTGGAAACACTGAAATTGGGCGGTGATACTGGTAGCGCGTTGATCATGATGGATAAATCACTCGGCGCCAGGAAAATAAAAAAAGAGGTTTCTTTTCGAAACCTCTTTTTTTTTAATTACCAACCGCTTAAGAACGGTTCCCAATCCTCATACAAGGTCAAATAATGATTGTAAAGATAAGCAGCTGACGCGGGCGGTTCCTGTGGAATTTTCATCAAATGCATCCCGGTTTGTTGCAGGGTTCTGCCGCCCTTTTTATGGTTGCAATAAGCGCAGGCTGTAACCACATTTGACCATGCATGCTGTCCGCCAAGATGTTTTGGTTCGATGTGATCGATTGTCAGGTCACGGTTGGTGCTTCCGCAGTATTGGCAGGTAAAATCATCACGTCGGAAAATTTCTTTGCGTGACAACTTAACCTTGGCTCGTGGTTTATGGACCATATTCTGCAGGCGGATTATGGATGGGCGTGGAAAGGTTGCTCCAATCGTATGTATTTCACCGCGGCCGTTCTTTACCAGTGATGCCTTGTCCAGCACCATCAGGCAAACCGCGCGTCGTATGTTGCATACATTGAGTGGTTCAAAATTGGCGTTCAGAACAAGCACGTTTTCCATAAGCAAAAACCTTTGGTGATTATAGCACTTTTGGTTTTTGAAGAATTTTATCGAAGAAAATCCTGACTGGTATAATTTACGCTCAGTTTTATTCTTTATGGAGGCCATTTTGGTTATTGAAGATCAAGTAGCTTTATTGATGCAGGGTACAGAATATGGGGATGATGATATCCGAACTGCAATGAGTACGGAATTGAAAGAACGGCTTATCTCTGCAGAAAAGGAAAAAAGGCCTCTTAAAATCTATTGCGGTTACGATCCAACAAAAGCGGACCTTCACCTGGGCCATACAGTAACGATGCGGAAACTACGCCAATTCCAGGATTTAGGTCACGAAGTGACTTTCCTGATCGGTGACTATACCGCCCTTATTGGTGATCCCTCGGATAAGGATGTTACCAGACCGATCATCAGGCTTGAGGAAGCCAGGGAAAATGGCCGCACTTATGCCCAACAGGCTTTTCGAGTCCTTGATCCAGAAAAGACGATTGTCCGCTACAACTCGGAATGGCTGTCTAAGCTGAACTTTGCGGAGATCATTCGCCTGTCACAGAATTTTACTGTTCAGCAATTCTTAAGCCGGGAAAAATTTAAACTACGCTGGGATAAAGGTGAAGCTATATACCTGCATGAAACTCTTTACGCTGTGATGCAAGGTTATGACGCTTATCAACTGAATTGTGATGTACAGGTTGGCGGCACTGACCAGTTCTTCAATATTGTGACGGCTTCACGTAAAGTGATGACCTTGATGGGAGCGCTACCCAATATTGCCATATGCCTGGGAATCCTTCCCGGGACGGATGGTGTTGAAAA
Organism: uncultured Pelolinea sp.; assembly: GCA_964493155.1. Taxonomy (GTDB): domain Bacteria; phylum Chloroflexota; class Anaerolineae; order Anaerolineales; family Anaerolineaceae; genus Pelolinea. The sequence goes on along the minus strand of CAZBNE010000055.1, from coordinate 11,406 downwards.
AATGAGCAAATCGCTTGGAAACCATATCCCAATTAACTCCACACCGGAGGATATGTACGGAAAAGTAATGAGCATTCCTGATCAGGCAATGCCTGTGTACTCCAGATTGGTCACCCGTTGGACGCCTGATGAAATTGCATTAATTGAAAGCGGGCTTAAAAATGGAACGCTTCATCCGCGGGATGCGAAAATGAAGCTGGCTTTTGAAGTCACGGATTCTTTCTACGGCAGCCAGTGCGCCACTGATGCCGAAGCTGATTTTGTCAATAAATTTCAGAAAAATGCGGCTCCTGAAGAAATGGAAGCATTAACACTCGGTCTTTCCAGAAAGTGCCTGGATGTCCTTGTTGAATCCAGTCTGGTCAAAAGTCGGAGTGAAGGCCGTTCGATGATCAGCCAAAAAGCGGTAAAACTGGATGGTGAGGTGATTCAAGACTGGGATAGTGACTTGCACCCTGGAGTGCTTCAGGTAGGAAAAAGAAAATTTATCCGTCTGGTTGGGTAGGATTAGTCTACGGCAAGATTGTAAACTGACCTGCCAATAAAGCGTACCTTTTCAGGAAGTTGATTCTCGAGCACAAGTACAATTGTGATCGGAGTGCCTGACCAATCCGCCGGCGTTCCAGCTACATACCAGGTTACTTTACTTTGGGCATCAAAGCCTTGTGATGTCACTTCCCACCCGGAGATTTTACTGGATTTTAGGAATGCATTGATCTCATCTGCTTTAATCTGGGACATGACTTGTTTTGCTGGCTCATTTGACAGGAATACCCACCCTGCTTCAGATGTATCAACTGCGGACAGGATTTTCGGGACAGGTTTTAATCCGTGAAAAGTAATTACATTAGCGGATTCGGCAATTTGCAGAGGATTGGATCGAAAAGGATCCTTGCTGAAAAACAAGCTACTCCAATCGTTGGAAGATTCTGGGATACTGGATGGATTTACTGGAATTCCGATATCCGGAGTCTGCGCCAGTGCGAAGTCGTTTATGGTTACTCCAATCTCATCAGAGCCAGCTAATCCAATTATTTGTATAAGCGCTGAGGTGCATCCATTGGCGATTGCCTGATTAAATGTAGTTGGTTTGTTTCCCGTGATCGCGCAGTCAGTTGGCATCAAACTATTAATTAATATGAAGGTTTGATCATAATCGGGTAGATCTGCCAGGTTTGTTTTTGATAGCAAGAATGGAGTGAACAGATTATTCAGTGGATATGCGCCTTGTACTGCCCGGTTAATAAAGGGAGAGTTTACATCTGCCTTCCATGTATCCCACGATTCATTCAACTCGTTGGAATTAATGTGAGGGTGTGATGCGATTGCCAGGATCTCGCCGTTTTCGGCATTCAATACTACTGCACTGCCGATAAAAGATTGCAGCAGGTCATCCACAGATTCTTGAAGCTTCAGATCAATTGTCAGGCGAACGTCCCTTCCAGGTAAGGGTTGGTCGTATAGCAGGTAATTGAACCACAGGTCAAAAGCTGGATATCCTTTTTCTCCACCAAGGTATTCTTCCAATGAGGCTTCCAATCCCGAACTGCCGTATGAATTATCGATAAAACCGATGGTATTGGTCAAAGAGGGATAATGATTTTGACGGATGATCTCCCCGATCTCGCCCACCGAATTGATGATGACAGTATCATTTCTATCCAGAATGGAGCCGCGTTTTACATATTTGGTAGAGATCAGATGGCGTGGATTATCCGTCCTCATTTGCAGATCATTTGATCGGATAATCGCCCACCAGCCGGTTACAGCAGCGATCAGCAAAAAACTAATCGAAAACAGTATGCCCAGAATCTGGAAGCTGTAAAAATCCTTTCTGCGCTCAATCACTTCGCCCTGATCCGAATTAATAAAAAGCAGGATGCAGGCTGATAAGAAAGTAATCAATAAAGAGGAACCTCCGTAAGACAAAAACGGAAGCGTGACGCCAGTTATTGGTAATAGGCGGATATTGCCGCCGATGATCAGGATTGCCTGGGAAGAAAGAAAAATGCTGATCCCTGCAGCAAGGTAACGGTAGTAAAGGTTGGATGCCTTGATAGCGATAGAAAAACCTCTGAATAAAATCATTGCATAAAGGACGACCAGCGCTATTGCGCCGAACAATCCTGTTTCTTCTACAATTGCGGAAAAAATAAAGTCGGAATGTGAAATCGGGATGAGCCGTGGATTCCCCAGCCCGATACCCGTTCCACCTAGACCTCCAGCAGCAATGGCAATGATGGATTGTGTAATTTGGTAGGAACCTGCCTGGGTGTCAGACCAGGGAAGCACCCAGCCCTGAAAACGGATGCGGATGAGGTCAATTGAAAAGTATCCGACCAATGCAGCCAAGGCGATAATTCCTGCCCCGACTGCCAGAATCCGCTTCTTGCCAAAGGTGATAAAAAGCATAAAAATGTAAATCGCGATAAAAATAAGCGCTGTTCCCAGGTCGCGCTGGGCTATCAGGATAAAGAGGGCGGCGAGCAATAGCACAATTGTGGGAAAAATAGTCTGGATGATCTTGATCCGGAAGAAAAACTTTTCAGAAAAGAAAGCGGAAAGGTAGATGATCAGTACCAATTTAAGCAGCTCTGATGGTTGAAAATATAGCCCTTTTACACCGAGCCACAGACGTGGGCCGACTCCTCCGGGGTAAGTGCCAAAGAGAAAGGTCAGGGCAGAAAGGATCAAACCAAACATCAAAAGCAGATATTTGTATTTTCTAAAATAAGACAGAGTTTGCGGTTTACTAAAAAAGAAATGCGCAGCCCCAACACTCACCAGAAACCAGATTGCCTGGCGCAATCCAAAAATCATACTGATACGCCAAATTGTAAGGATTCCCCATCCAGTAAGTAATCCAACCACAGTAACCAGAGTTGTGTCTTTGAGTATCAGATATTGTTTTATTAAGCTGAAAAACCATAAAAAACCTGTTAACCAAAGGAAAAAACCCACCCAATGTGTCCAAAGCAGGTCCACTGACCAGGAGCGGAATTTTACAGTAGGTGATAAGGTTAGCACTGTGGAATAGAGTGCCAAAAAAGCAACTGCCAACCAATTGAACCGGTTTTTAAGACCGGCTAATAGGTCACTTGAGAGTGTAAGGAGAAAATTCACGGGAGATATTTTTCTACCAGGATTCCCAATTTCTTAAGCGATTTGGCTGAAATTATTGCGCGTTGGGTCATGATGGCGTCTTTTAGAATATTCTGGCAATCGCAGTCGTTGGTTGCGGGGAGCAACGAAACAAGATCTTCGATCGCTTTTTGAGCCAATTCAGTATTCTGGTTGAGGATCTTGATGACCATTTCTACCGTGACGGGTGATTCATTGGTATGCCAGACATCATAATCAGTGACGTGCGCCATCGTGGCATAACAAATCTCCGCCTCGCGAGCTAAAAAAGCTTCCGGGCATGCTGTCATGCCAATGATCGACATTCCCCATTCCCGAAACAGATTGGATTCTGCTTTCGTTGAGAATCTGGGGCCTTCGATCGTTATATAGGTTCCACCCTTATGAACTTCAGCTCCACCTGGTTTCAAGGCTTCAATTAATAAATTTGACAGATTTTTACAGAAAGGTTCAGCTGATCCAATATGCGCCACAACACCTTCCCCAAAAAATGTACGTGGACGTTGTGAGGTGAAGTCCACTAGCTGGTCGGGTATCACAATCTGGCCGGGTCGAAAATCTTCGCGCAGCGATCCGCAGGCAGAAACACTGACAATGCGGGTCACACCGATCGATTTCAGCGCATAGATGTTTGCGCGGCTGTTCACTTCTGTTGGCAGGATCGAATGTCCAATCCCATGTCGGGCAAGAAATGCAACTTTCTTCCCTGATAATTCTCCTAGCGTTATTGGAGAGCTGGGATTTCCAAAAGGTGTGTCAATTTCGATCTGCGACGTGTTCTTAAGCGATGGAAAATGATATAGTCCTGATCCACCAATCACAGCTAATACGGGATTTTCAGCCATTAAGTCTCCAATTGTTATTAATGATTCCAAAAGCCTATGCGCGATTATATCGTACCTGGATAAGAGCTATTCTGAAAAAGAGATTCGGATATTTACTTTTCCGCATCGCAGAATATCATCCTCAACCAGGGCTGTTGGTAAAAGAATCTTTTCATTATTGAGGAAAGTGCCGTTGGTTGAAAGTGAATCTTCAACCATCCAGAATTTATTTGAATAGAAAATTCTGGCATGCCTGGCTGAAATTGTGTCATCCTGCAATTGAAGATCGCTTTGCGGGTCGCGGCCAATGAGAATCTCCATTTGCGAGTAAGTTTTAATTGGCATGCCATCAGAATGGAGAAAAATTTTGGGCAACTGCTGATTTTCCTTCTGGTGGATAGTATTTTGCATTTCACGAAGGAAGAAAAGGAGTACCAGGATCAGGAATGTATAAAGGCTTACAGTCATTAAAACTCTTAGTACCAATACAACGATCGCGCTCATCGATTTATTTCCTGGGATGGGATGATCCTGGTATGGGTATGTTTTTGGATCAGTTCATCATGCGCTGAATCAGCGCCATAAATTAACGGGATATCGGCTATCTCAATGACATCACCTGTAACCAGTGTGTGCTGGCTCAACCTCTGATTATTGACCTTTGTCCCTGTGGTCGAATCCAGATCAAAAAGTACATGCGAACCATTAATTTCTCTGATCTGCGCGTGTAAGCGTGAAACTCTCAGGTTGTCAATAACCAGATCATTTTCTTCATCCCTGCCAATATTAGTCACCTTCTTTTTCAAATGGAAAATGGTCTCTTGGTGGGTGATCAGGTAGCCATTTAATTGATTGCCAGGCAGATCTCTTTTTTCTGATGCTATTATCAGATTTGTTGTTTTTCGTGTGGATAATGAAGAAAAGGCAACTTCAATCGTTGCTTCCTGCTTGATTGAGGGATCAAAGAAATGTTGGATATGGATTGGCCCGGAAAATAGCAATTTATTTTCACGCGCCTTTTCTTTAATCAGGTTCGTGATAAAAGCATCCCAAAGTTCAAGATCTTTTGGATTCATGGATCTTTTTTTAAAGGTGATCCTGAAAATGTTTGGAGAATATTTCTTCTGATTTTGTTCGATGGTCTGGTTGAATTGGGCGGCTAAAATTTCTTGTGTCGCGTGTTTTATCGGATCCAAACCACTTAATCGCTGAAGCTGCTCCTCAAAGAATGATTGCAGCTTTTTTTCAATATCAATAATATTATTTTCCATATTCTATAATTATATTTGATGAACGATTTAAGCACTTTCCCCAACTTTGAAGAAATTCCGCACAAAGCAGACGCCGCGATAATCGCCTATGGCCGATCCATGGCCGAATTGTTTAATCACGCCGCTCTTGGATTATTTCATTTGCTGGGGCCAGTGGGCGAAGGCCAAGATGAGATCGAGGATTCAATTGTACTTCAGGCGTCAGATTTCGAATCGATGCTTGTTGCTTTCCTTACTGAACTTCTTTTTCTGGCAGAAAATGGTATCAAGACGGAAATCTGTAAAATTGTTATTCAAAAAAATCTACTCAGGGCGAATATTAAAAAAAGTTACGGCTTCAATTTTTTAAATGTCATTAAGGCAGTAACATTTAATCAAATGAAGATTATAAAAAAGAATCAAGTATTCCAAACGACAATCGTCTTTGACATTTAAAAAATGGTTGCATACAAAGATCTTGAAAAGATTTCTGATCACGAATGGGTGATTGGAACAGGCTATCGCAAAGGCATGCTTGTTCCCGTCAGAATTTTCGCGTCAGAAATGATCCTAAAAGGTTCACTGGATGATTGTTCCTTGGAACAAGCTGTCAATTCTTCTTTCCTACCTGGCCTGAAAAGCTATTTTTGTGTCATGCCTGATGTGCATCAGGGTTATGGATTTCCTATTGGTGGGGTGGCTGCTGTTGATTTTGAAACTGGCGTCATCTCACCGGGTGGGATAGGTTATGACATTAATTGCGGAGTAAGATTGCTGTCATCAGACATTTCTTTTGATCTTGCAGCTCCTTTGCTGGAAGATTTGGCAGTCCTTCTCTTTCGTAATTGCCCCAGTGGAATTGGCAAACAGGGTGCAGTCCGCATAACCGAAAAACATTTTCAGGAGATTTGTCTGCACGGTTCAAAATGGGCATTAAAGAATGGATATGCAACCCCAGCCGATATCGAAATGACAGAGGACAAAGGATGTATGCATGGCGCGGATCTTTCTGCTGTAAGCTCACGGGCAATCGAAAGAGGTTTGGCGCAATCGGCATCGCTGGGTTCAGGAAACCATTTTATCGAGATCGATGTGGTAGATGAAGTTTTTGATGAAATATCAGCCGGGCTAATGGGCCTTGCCAAAAACAAATTGGCAGTTCAAGTTCATACTGGCTCCCGTGGATTTGGTCATCAGATTTGTACAGATTTCGTCAGAGAATTCCAGCCATTAAGCAACAAGTATCATTACCATATTCCGGACAGAGAACTGGTATGTGCACCGCTGCAATCGCCGGAAGGGCAGAGATATCTGGCTGCCATGAAATGTGCAGCTAACTTCGCGTTTTGTAATCGGCAGCTGATTTCATCAGTTGTAAGGGACACTTTTACTGACGTTTTTAAGAGAGAATCGGAGAATTATTATCTAAGATTAGTTTATGACCTTGCGCATAACATTGGCAAAATTGAAACCCATATAATCGATGGAAAGGAACAAAAGGTATGTGTGCATCGAAAAGGTGCAACACGCGCTTTTGGGCCAGACTCATCCGAAATTCCTGAAAAATATCGCCGGATTGGTCAGCCTGTCCTGATTCCCGGAAGCATGGGGAGCGCCTCATGGGTAATGACAGGTACAAATACCGCAATGATAAAAACTTTTGGTTCATCTTGCCATGGGGCAGGTAGAATAATGAGCAGAACTGAGGCAAAAAAGAAGGTGCGAGGAGATATTCTCTTCAATGATTTAAAGAAAAAAGGTATAGTCCTTAAAGCGGGTTCAGTTTCTGGCGCGGCAGAAGAAGCACCTGAAGCATACAAGAATATTGACCTGGTTATTGAGACTGTTGTTGGCGCCGGATTGGTCAGAAAAGTCGCGAAACTGCGGCCGATTGTGGTTATTAAAGGCTGACGATTATCAAATGTAGATCGGATTGCTGAACAATTAGCCGCGCCTTTCCAATAAATATCTGCGGTAGCACTCCAGACGATAACAACCGGGTACCCTTACAGCAAATGAGAGTTG
>CAZBNE010000055.1:0-4066 GCA_964493155.1 uncultured Pelolinea sp. | reverse complement strand
TTCCAATCGCAAGCATATGATTTTTCTGAGGATTTCTGGTGGAGTCATGGATCTCCACACACACAAGGACGAAAACATTCTTTCCATATGTATGTGTAGTATTCCTCAAATTCGTTGACAAACATGTTGTCATCTGAAATAAGGATCACGTCAATGCCTGCTTTAATAGCATCTTCTGCAATTTCACAGTGAAGTCTCTTCCCGTCGGAATTTCGTGTATGAATATGGATATTCGCGATCAGTTCTTCCATGATCCTTAAACAATATCTCGTTTTATAAGGTATAATCTTCAGTTGCTTGACACTCGGAGGTCGTATTGATAACTTATCTTCAAATCGCATTGATCATTACTTCACTGGCATTGATTGTCAGTATTGTTTTGCAGAACAAAGGCATCGGCCTGGGTGGATTGACCGGTCAGGATGCCGGTAGCGTTTTCAGTGCGCGTCGCGGGATTGAAAAAACATTATTTGTGGTTACCACCACACTGGCAATTGTTTTTATTATCCTTGTGATGGTTACGATTGCGATCGCAAATTAAATTCTCAGAATAATTGAAAAAGGCACTAACCCTCGGGTAATGCCTTTTTTTAATGTAAAATCTAATCCGTAATGAAGTCATTCAGATGGCAAATATTTATCATCCTGCTGGCAGGATTGGTTATAGGTTTATTGCTTCTCAGCGAACAGACTGGATTCAGGTTGGTATCTCCTGTTCCAGCTCGGGGCGGAGTTTATACGGAAGCAATAGTTGGAAAGCTTCAACGTTTAAACCCGGTTCTTGATTACTACAATCAGGCAGACAGGGATGTTGACCGCCTCATTTTCAGCAGTCTCATAAAATTTGACGCTCAAGGGATTCCAGTCCCGGATCTGGCTTCTGCCTGGGGCATTTCATTTGATGGCCTGACTTATAATTTTGAGTTGCACGAAAATGCCCATTGGCATGATGGAGAACCGGTTACAGCTGATGATGTGGCTTTTACCATAGACCTTATGCGTGATCCAGGTTCGGTCTTGCCAAGTGACCTGAAATCATTTTGGAATGAGATCGAAGTAAATGTCCTCGATGAAAAAACACTGCAGATAAAATTGAGAGAACCATTCTCTCCTTTTATGGATTACTTGAGTTTTGGGATCTTACCCAAACACTTATTGGATGGGATGGCATACACTGATATAGTAAATTCCGAATTTAACCTTACACCAATTGGCAGCGGCCCATACAAATTCTCGAGGATTATTTCTGATGGAGCGCAGATCTCAGCCGTTGTGCTGAACTCAAATTCTGATTATTATGAAAAAGTTCCCTTCCTTCAGGAATATGTTTTTAAATATTATCCCGACTCTGCCAGTGCCTTTAACGCCTATTTGCAGGGATCGGTAAATGGAGTAAGCAGCCTTGATAAAACCATTCTCTCTGAAGCCCTGCGCAATCCGGGGCTTTCAGTGTACAGCGCCGTAAAACCGGAAATCGCAATGATTCTTTTGAATTTAAATAATTCCAATGTTGATTTTTTCCAGGATAAAGATATCCGCAAGGCGCTTTTAATGGGATTGGACCGCCGCGGGATGATCAATAACATGCTGTACGGACAAGGTGTCATCGCTGATGTTCCCCTGCTTCCAAACACCTGGGCTTTTTATGCCAATAATCCCAGAGTAGATCAAAATATACAACAGGCGGGCGATCTACTTAAAGAAGCTGGTTTTCTGGTTGATCAGGCAGGAAGCGGCTTTCGTAAAAAAGATGGCACGGACTTTTCTTTTAGCATGGTTCATCCTGATGATACCTATCATACGCTGATTGCCGAAGCAATTAGATCGGATTGGGCGAAAATCGGTGTCAATGTAAACCTGATCGCTGTCCCCTATGATACTTTGGTTTTGGATTATTTGCAGCCATTGACCTATGAAGCTGCTTTACTCGATCTTAATTATTCTCGCTCCCCCGATCCAGATCCTTACCCTTTTTGGGATAAAGCAGAGCAGACTGGCGGTCAGAATTATTCTCAATGGGAAAATAATGTTGCCAGTCAATACCTTGAAGAAGCACGTGTCACCAACGACCGTGACGAAAGGGCAAAGCTTTACCGCAATTTTCAGGTCATCTTTACAGAGGAATTGCCGGCTTTACCGCTTTTCTACCCGGTGTACAACTTTGGGATTGACGATTCCATTCAAGGTGTCCGTGTTGGTCCGATGTTCGACCAAAACGACAGATTTTGGAATGTCAGCGAATGGTATTTATTGGCGCAATCTACTCTAAATCAATAAGAAATTGAACTTATGCGGTATTTCACAGGGAAAGGCGATCAGGGGAAAGCAAGCCTTGGTGATGAATTCCTGGCCTCAAAAGGTAATTTAATTTTTGATGTGATCGGTTCTCTTGACGAAGCAACAGCCCATTTAGGCTTGGCTATCAGTTTCTGTCAGGATTCTGAAATTAAGGAACATTTGCGGACAATCCAGGATCACCTTTCAAAAATCATGGGATTATTGGCTGGCAGCAAAGCTGCCAATCTCAAAGAATTATCCTGTTTACCAAATGCGCTCGAATGGCTGGAGGAAAAGATCCAGTATTGGGGTGATTCCGTCGATTTACCAAAAGGTTTTTTGTTCGCAGGCCAGTCTGTTTCGGGTGCTTCGATTGATATTGCCAGAACGGTGATTCGCCGCGCAGAAAGACTGGCAGTGAGATACTTTGAAAAAAATAAAGATCAGAAAAATAACGTTTTGATCTATCTTAACCGCTTGTCCTCTTTCTTGTTTATTCTAAGGATTTGTGTTGATCATAAATTAAGTACCACGGGTGAAAGATAATTTAGTATAATCATAATGTTCGGAGGGCGAACAATTCAGTTTGAATTTAAGGATTTCATTGACCGAACAACAAGAAATAATAACGACATTTTCTGAAATGGCCCTCCGATATGAATCGCTGATGAACAGCGAACTGAATCGGTTTTGGGGGATTAATTATCAGGCTTTTGTCAGCCACCTGTTGGCAGGTTATTTACCCCGGGAACATGATTTAATTTTGGATATTGCCACGGGTACTGCCTTTATTCCTGGTTTTCTCTTTGAGAATAAATTAAAGTTCAGCCGGGTGATCGGCCTGGATATCACCTATGGGATGTTAATGCAGGGCAAGGAGCGGTTGAGAAAAGGCGGGAATGATTTAAACGCTCCTCTTGTGTGTGCATCCGCTCACCAGATGCCCTTTACAAGGGATACCTTTGATCAGGCTTTCTGCTGCCTCGCGACTCATCATATGGATGCTGACGTATTATTATCAAATATCGAGCGGTCGCTGAAATCGGGTGGCAGGTTACGGATAGCGGACGCGGGGGCATCTTCAAAATGGAAAAATCAGTTAGTACGGTTTTTAATTAAGATGGTTGCGTTCATCTATTTCCTCGTGATCGAAAATCTTACAAGGGCTTTGGCAGAATCTTCAGCGATTGGAAATGTCCACACATCAAAAGAATGGGAACAAATGATCGCAAACCACGGTTTTGTGGATATACAAATCGAACAGTTAAAATCAAAGCGTTTTTGGGCACCGAATCCACTTTTTATTAATGCAGTAAAAAAACTATAGGGAGAAAAAAATGACATTAACAGCTGAACTCATTAGGCAGGGACAGAAGGATAAGGTCTGGTCAAAATATTGCGGTTATTTGGACCTGAGCTTAAAAGAATATATGCAGATTCAGGAACGCCTGTTATTTGAACAGTTCGCATTACTTAAAGATTGCGCGATCGGAAAAAAGTTCTTTGGCAGTAAAACCCCCAGATCAATTCAGGAATTTCAGGAAAAAGTGCCGCTGACCACGTATGAAGATTATGTTGAATTTCTTTTAGAAAAAGATGAGTCAGCACTTCCCAAAGCCCATTATCGCTGGGCGCGGACTTCGGGTAAAAGTGGAAAATATCCCTGTAAATGGGTGCCATTGACTGATCGCATGTATGAAAAATTTGGGGAAGTGGCGGTGACCGCCATGATCATGTCATCCTGTGCCTACAAGGGGGATGTGACCATTGAACCTGAAGATGTCATTTT
>CAZBNE010000054.1:0-13282 GCA_964493155.1 uncultured Pelolinea sp. | reverse complement strand
AAGAGTAACCTCTCATATTGCGATATCTCCGGAAATAACATTTTGATAAAAATTGATAATAAGTCCGCATCGGTCAGAATGATTGATGTAGATAACATATATATAGCTGGAAAAGGAAAGTCAGTAGTTCTTGGAACACCGAGATATATCGCCCCTGAAGTCATTAGCAGACAGAGAAATCCGGATGTTCTTTCTGATAACTATTCTCTGGCTGTAATTCTGTTTGAACTGCTGCGCGTTGGACACCCGTACATTAGTGATGATGTGCTTGATGGAACACCAGAAGACGAAGAAGCTGCGCTGGCGGGAAAGACAGATTACGTTACTGATGAAAACTCAACGAACATGCTTCCTGAAGATATTGTTTTCACAGATAAGCTCAAAGAACTATTCAGAAGATGCTTTGTCGATGGCAAAAAAAATAGAATGAGTAGGCCATCAGCTACTGAATTCGAGTATGCCTTGCTGGAGGCAAGCAACAAACTTATCAAGTGTCCATCATGCGGAGCCTGGCATTATCCTAGAAAGAACGGCAAAGTTTATGAGGGATGTCCTTGGTGTGACGGACCTTCGAGACCAAAGGCCATGCTTAATTTTTATGATGTTTTGTATGAAGGAAATGATTACAGAAATACCAGGGTATTAGGTACCAACAAATCAGGAAAGCTCGTAAACTCATATATCCTGAAGGAATCATGGAAGAACCTCATCAAGAGTTTGTATATCCTGAGGTTTGATGATCTTGGAAAAGAAAAAAGGTCTTCGGAAAACTATATGTCTGTGGCTCAAAATGAAAAGGGATATCATGCATATAACGAATTCTCAAAAGCCGGGATAGTCATCAGAAAGTATGCTTCCAGGGAATTCATACGGCTCGACAACAGAAAGCCAGTATCCCTACAGAGTGGTGATGAAATCTATTTTGAGATTGAGAATAATCGCGCGATAACCATAGAATGCGGTGGGAATCACTATTCTTTCATTAGAATGGCTCGCTTTATGGAGGTGTGAAAATGAAGATATCAGATGTTTATTCTGCAAAAGGGTTGAAAGTTAAACTCAATTACATAGATTCATCTGCTCATTTTTCAACCGGCTTGCTTATCCATATTGAAGCCACTCAAAGAGATTGCGAATTTCTGGTTAATCAGTATGGTGCAGGAATAGGCATAACCGCTTCGCAGATGGTACTATGCAAAGCAGATAGAATGACAGCAGAGTATATACTTGATCTGATTAATGGTGAACGCAATGACGCTTTTCGCTGCATGTTTGCAATTGAGGGCGTTAACGATACTTCATTGGAAATCCAGGCATATACCTTTAGATCCGTGACGGAATATAAGACCTCAATATATATTAAGGTACCGGAAAAGCTGCTGGAAAAAACGAACCTTGAAAATCTGTATAAGGAATATGTATGGGATCAATTGGGAGAACCTGCTCTGTTCTGTCTCAACTACAAGAATAATAAGAAGCAAAACGAAGATATCAGATTTTTTTCTGGAAAGCGCTACCTGATCGCACACAACACGCCCCGCGGTATTATAGCCGAAAGCGAAAGATATTTGAAGGAACGTTACGAGGTTCCTGTTGATGTTTATATAGCACCGGAAATAAAGTTCGTCTCAGAGAACGAAACATCATATATGAATGATGGCCTGGCAGCAGATTTGGACAAAATTTCAAATCCCGCATCGTATTTTACCCGTTGGGATGCATACAACAAGCTGAGTAAGAGACTATTGGAGCAAGAAAGCGAGGAGTTCGGAGAGCTTCACTATTCATCATATACAAAGAAGACAGATCTGTCCGGAACAACTTACGAATTTGTAGTTAATGAAGAACTTGACGAGTCCTTTAAAGGAAAAGAACTTGGTGCAAGCCAAAAGACCGCTAAAGAAGATAATGCTGAGAGAACTAAGCAAACAGTAGTTGGGCAGATTAAGAAAATCTCTGGGAAAAAGGTCACCACATATATTGAGGCAATGGATGGGCTTGTTACTATTCCAGATTCAGGAAGTCTTACTCTATACACTGCCGGTGACAGATATATTATGGCCAGACGAGATGCTGCAAGAGATCGTATGGTTAAGCATCAGTCGCCGATCAAGTCAATCGTCGCTCTCATTGAAGCGGGAGCTTCAGAATACGAGCTTCCAAGCAATTGGGGAAGTGAAAAGGCTGTCACAGAAGAACTGAAGAAGAATTTTCCAAAAGCAAGTGACCTGAATCCTGAGCAGATTGAAGCACTAAGTACTGCAATTAACACTCCGGATATCGCTTTGATTCAGGGCCCTCCCGGGACTGGAAAAACGACAGTAATCAAAGCTATTTGCGAAAGATTCAGAGAAATATATGAGGCTGAAGAACGGCAAAAGAAAAAGCTCAATCCGGAGCATGTTCTTCGTAGCCCAAAAATACTCATATCGAGTTTTCAGAATGAAGCCGTTGACAATGCCATATCTACCCCTCTTCCAGGTGATATTCCAGCATATCGAAAGACAGCCAAGCGTACAAAGGATAGCACAAAGGAGCAATATCAAAAAGCTCTTGACGGGTGGTATGCAAGTGTATACGAATCAATTAATAAACTTATCGAGGATAAAGCCACAACGGAATTTGTTGAGAATAGAAAGCGCCTGAATGACGAATTCATATCTTACAAAAACGCCGGAGAGCCTTTGGAATTGGCCGCCAAACTTATTAAGCAATATCTTAGCTACACTGACATTTGCTACCCCCAGGAGCTTATTGACGCGGCAAATGCGGTGATAAGAGCTACCGCTCAGGATATGGATGCCGATGATATTCCTGATCCGATTATTGCGAAGCTGGAAGCGCAGAGAACATGGCCTGAAGCATTTTCTGATGATGGAGAAATAAACGCAAGAAGACTGTCTGCACATTTAAAGATTCGCGATGATTTGGAAATCGACGAACGCATTATTGATGCAATCGATGCTGTGTGCAATAAAGAATACTCCGAAGCTGAATTTGCCCGCTACGTTGACACAGTCAAAAGACTTCAAAAGCAGTACTGCAAGCATGGTGTTGTAATCGACATACAAGATAAGAGCGTAGTACACGAGTGCATAGTTGCGATGTCTAAGTGTTTTGCAAATCAGTATATTAATACACTGTCTGACATAGAAAGCAAGAAGTCGCTAATTTTAAGTGAGTTCTTGTCAAGATTAGAGCAGGAGTACGAGACCATTGTAAGAAAGTATTCGATGACAACCGCGGCCACATGTCAAACCAGTCTAGATCTTCGAGAAAACACTCAGAAGACATTCGATTTGGTTGTAATCGATGAGGCAGCAAGAGCGAATCCGCTAGATTTGTTTATTCCTATGTCGATGGGAAAAAAGATTGTGCTGGTTGGCGACCATAAACAGCTACCTCATATGCTTGAACAAGATGTCTTAAAGGTGATTATGGATGATCCCAGGTTCAAGGATCTACCTGAAATGGAGAAAAGCTTGTTTGAACGTCTGTTTGGGATGTTTTTGAAGGGGCAAAAGAAAGCAGTTCTGCTGACACATCAGTTCAGAATGCATCCGGAAATATGTAAGTTCGTAAGTGAGGCCTTCTATGATGGACAACTACAAACTGCTGAGAGCGTAACTCCCGAACTGCGGTCAAGTCCTAAATCAATCAACAGCGGCAGAGCTTTAACTCTTGTTAATGTGCCAATTTCAAGAGGCGCAGAAACTCCAGGTATATCTAAAAGCCGTAGAGCTGAGGTTGAGGCTATAAGCAAGGATGTTAAAACCATTCTGGAAACCGATAGAGAAGCCAAAGTAGGTATTATTACGTTCTACGCTGCCCAGACGATGAAAATCAAACGGAGCTTGGACATGCTTTTAGACGGTGAGGAAATCTCCAGAGTCGAAGTCGGTACTGTTGATGCATTCCAGGGAAAGGAATTCGACTATGTATTGCTATCATGCGTGCGCTCAAACAAGCCAAGAGGCATTGGAGAACAGCCTAAGGTTGGATTCCTGGAAAAGCCAAATCGTCTGTGTGTGGCCTTTAGCAGGGCCAGAAGGCAACTTATAACATACGGGGATGTCGAGACACTTATTCAGATTCCGTGTTTTTCAAGGCTCTATGATATTTGTGCAAAAGAGGGGGGAGGATGCTACCGTGAATATTGACATCTTGAACATGAGGCGATTTTCATCCGATGAAAAAGCAATCGATGTTGCACTCGCGGTTATGGCTATTGAATGTGAAGCAACACCGCCCCTGGAAAATCATTTGGATGCTTATGAGGAAACAGTCTTAAAACTGGTTTCTATAGGATTGTCAACTCATGGTATAGCAAGGACTATGAACGCATCGGAGAGCTTGATTGAAGAAATCCTGGCGCATCTTGAGATGAAGGAGTATGTTGCAAAAGAGATCGGTAAGCCATGGAAGCTGACTGGAGGCGGGGAAAAGTATCTTAATGGCTTCATTTCAGAAAGAGAATCTACAAATTCTCAATTTGGATATATGTTCATAAACGCCATAAAGAAAGATGTTTTGCCGTACTTTTATCAAGGTGATATCAATCAAGTCTCGTTGTTCAGAGGTGAGCAGCTCCCTGCAAGGCTCACAATCAGCGGAGATGAAGCAAAAACCTTTAAAGAAATCCCCGTGAAACGATCAAGACTTCGCGACGCATATAAAAGCTATATCAAGAATGTCGATACCTCTAGGCAGTATGACGAAGGCGAAATTGATTTCGATGAAGCCACAGATCAGTTCGAGGATCTCGATGCGTTTGATGAAGAAGATGTTGCGATCCTTGAAAGCGTAGAGAGCGATGCACAAAAAGAACTTCAGAGCAATATGTTTATACGTGCCTTGAAATGTCCTCAAAAAAGTATTTATCTAAGGATGAGATTGATTATTGATCCGCAGTATCCTGGTGGATATAGAGCCGAATCTCCATTTGATTTTAGCGACATCGATAACGATTATTTTCTCAGGCAAGTTCAGTGGCTTGCTGCAACGGGCACCACCTTCATTGGCGAAGAGGAGCTTAACTCCTATTTGACCAGAGAGATTCGAAAGATTAGTCCATCTTATAAGAGTTCAGATAAGGACTTCAGTGTTTTCGTACTTGAAAAGATACCTCTTTTGAAGATATTCTCGAGCAAATTCCCTATGGTATACGAGGATATGTCGCGTATTTATTCTCTTATGCAAAGACAAAACAGTCTTTTGGAAAAAGAGAATATTGTAAATAGCATATCCAGAAGTGTGGTTGAACGTCTCTTCAACACCTTCTTTAGAGGATTGAAAAAGGATGTGCTTTACACGGTTTCAAGAAATGCAAGGTCCGATCTCGATAACCGTGGGTGTCAGTCCTTCATACAGCTTTTGACAAAAAACACTGAAATGGATCCATGCAAAATTACGTGGGGCCACAAGTATGTGAGTAGTGCATTAGGAAGACTTGGCCGGACTCACGGAAACAGCATTGTTGAAAAATTTATTAACGTTGTTGTTGTTGACTATTATATCGGAACAAAGGAAAGCAGAAAGCTTTTGTCCAACAAGAAAATACAGAGACTATATGAATTGGCAGATCAGTTAAATCAAATCCGAAGGAAAGTCTCTCACGATACTGACGAGCGCTTTGGTCCCGGAGATTATGAGTACTATAAAGAAAACGTATTTGAGTTAATAAACGGTCTCTTAGAGGCATTTAGGGAGGAATAAAGTTGTCGAGGAAGAACAGAAACAAAAAAAATCCAAATCGTCCACTGCAGCCAACTTCTAATCAAGAGCCAAAGGCTGAAACTACAATATCCGATGTCGAAGTGAGCAAAACGGAATCTGAGTTCAATAAGAATAAAGAAGCTATGCTCAAAAAACTCACTTACGACATAGAACTCCTTGAGACCAAGAAGAAGGCTGCTGAAGAGGCTGCCGCTGAAGCTGATAGACGTTCCAAAGAGCTGGAAGAAAAAAGTTCCGATCTGGCTAGACAAAAGGAAGAGCTCCAGAATAGCTATAATTCAATCAAAGAGGAATACGATAAAGCGGTTGCTACAATAGACAAAGCTGAAGCAGATGCTGAGGAAATTGTATCTTTAGCAAAATCCGAAAGCGAAGAAACTGTAAGAATTGCTCAGGAAGCTGCAGAAACAATTCGATCCCAGGCTGAGGCTGATGCTCGTCAAGTGCTTGATAAAGCTGAGAAGGAGAGAATTCAAAAGCTCACAAAGACTTCTGAGGAAGCAAGAGACGTCTGGAAGGCTCAGATTGATAGTCTGAAAAAGCAGATTGAAGAGGTCTCTGCCCGTGAGAAAAAATTATATGATGATCGGCTGAATCTAGATAAAGAGAAGCAGGATTTCTACTTTGAAAAGGAAGAGCTTCACGAACTTAAGGAGCATGTTCAGAAACTGAGAGAGAAATACTCTGCTGCAAATCCCTCAAAAATTACAGAACTAGCGCTTGAATTGAGTGAAGAGCGGGAGAAATACAGAATTCTTCTCGAAAGATATGAAGCCCTTTCTAAGCGTTTAGTCGATTCTCAGACTCTATTAGATACAATAAAGACCGAGATCGAGAATTCTGCTGGAGAACGAAAAATTGTGCCCATGCGTGAAATTGTTTCAGCAATGCAGGAGTTCAAAGAGAAATATGAAAAACTTGCCGAAATATACAGCAAATATCCGGATGATGGAAGTATATCGCTCCTGGAAGAAAAGGCCCAAAAGGTACAAGAGCTTGAAAAAGATAATGATAAACTTGAACAAGAAAGAAACAGATACAGAATGGAAGCTGTAGCCGCAAGAAATGCTAGCAAAGAACTTGAGATCGTTAAGCAGGAGACTGAAGCAACGAATGCGCTGAATGAGCATTTATTGCAGGAGCTCGAAAGCCATAAAACTGCATTGGAGAGCCGTACCGGCGATACTTGTCCAGCGCTTTCAAAAGTCGATAATGAGACTGAGGAAAGCGACTTTATAAGCGATGTAAGTCAGCGAACTCAAAGAACTCCAATCAAATCTCTTGAAGAAATTGTGCGCCATGTAAAAAATTACGCAGGAAGCCGTGCAAAAGAGGAACGGCTTTTTTACACTGACAACGACATTAGGGCATTCCTCGCCGGAATGGCCGTCAGCAGGTTGATAATCCTACAGGGAATGTCAGGCACAGGTAAATCAAGCCTTCCGCGTATTTTTTCGGAAGCAATTTCTGGCTTCAATAGACTTATCCCTGTAGAGTCTTCCTGGAGGGATAGAAATGAACTCCTGGGCTACTATAACGACTTCAATAAAAAGTTCAATGCAAAAAGCTTCACAATAGAGCTCTATAGAAGCAGCAAGAAGAGATGCCAGGAGGTCCCGACCTTCATTGTACTGGACGAAATGAACCTTGCGCGAATCGAATACTACTTTTCAGATTTCCTGGCAATTTTACAGGAGCCTGATCATGATAAGTGGCTCATAGAACTTGTTTCTTCAGATATGCGTACACTTCCCATGGAGTTACCTGAAGAAGTAAAACAGAAAATGAAAAAAGATGAGCCAGCTGTCTTTGCTATTTGGGAAAGAATCGAGAGAAGCAGACAAGGAGACTTAAAGTCTGAGGCTTCTGACGAGGAAAAAGAACAACTGACATCGTATTTAGCGAAACTCGGAAAGCTGACCGGTGCGAAAGACCTGATTGCAGGGCGAAAGATTAAAGTCACCGACAACATTTGGTTTGTCGGTACTGCCAATCAGGACGAGTCTACCTTCGGAATTAGCGACAAGGTGTTTGACCGTGCACAGGTTGTTTCTCTAAATAGGAAAGGTGTGTCTGAAAACAATTATAAACACACTGACAAGAAGTTTATCTCTGTCACAGATTTGCTGAAGCTGTTTGACGCAGCAATCAATGGCTTAGAAAAGCAAAAGGCTAAGGAAGTTGAAGAGCGACTTGAAGTGCTTGACAACGTTCTTATGGAAAAGTTTGACATGTCCTTCGGTAATAGGATTGTCACTCAGACGATAGATTTTGCGGCTGTCTTCGCTGCTTCAAAAGGTAGCCTAGAAGACGCACTTGACTATCAGATTTCTACAAAGATCTTGCGTAAGGTCATTACCAGTGACGACAGCGAGTCATTCCAAGAATTGCTTAAAGCAACAAAGGATTATCCGGAGACACAACGCCTTATTAAGAAGCGAATCAAGGATTTGGGATAAGAGTTATGAGAGTATTCTATCATTCGAAATTAATCAACAAAGAATTGGTTGCTGGCAGCATATTCCGTACTGTCCCCTGCAAGGCATGCCTGGAATTGAAAAAGGAAAAGGATGATACCGAGATCGATGTTATATTAAATGGCGACATTATTTCTTCAGATATTTCCAGGGTAGCCTTCGATGCTGAAGCCGAATTGATTATTCGTCGGAATGGCGAAAAATATACCTACATGGTTAAGCCGTTAGTATATACCTTGTCAAACAAATATTCGCCTGTGTATGATCAGTTTGCTTATGAGTATGATCACAAACTGGAAAATGAAATTGAAAGCATCAAATCCGGTGGACTTAAAATGTATGCTATTGATCAAAGCGCAGATGTACATGATTGGACAGATACATTTGACAAGATAGAGGCTGCGTTTTTACCATTTAAGGCAATATGTGACAAACCAAAATCACATTTGAAAGCGATTAACGAAGTAAGACCGATTGAAACGGTTAAGCGTATCGGTTATGAATCTATCCCGTACTTGGCCGCTCACAGTGAGGACTGGCTTGCGAGAACTGCCAGTGGGCTGAAACCTTCTCGTCTATTCTCTAGAGTTGAAGATGATGAATTCCATATTTATGAGAATCGCGTAGCAAAGACGTTAATCGATTTGATCATCTCTTTTCTAAGGAAGAAAGAGAAAGAATTAAGAGATCAATATGGGCAGATACATGGCATAATAAACAGCAGTGTTAAAACGGGAAGCTTCGGCTTCGATATAAGCTTTCAAAAGGCAGTATCAGAGCTGTTTAATTCTGATGAAGGAGGTTATGAAAAATGTTCAAAAACCTCGAAACTGATCAAAGAGCTACTTGATAGAGCTATGCCGCTTTTAAAAAAATACAGGACTCTAAGACAGACGAGGCTGTATAGATATCTCAAAAAATCAAAGCCAGTAACGAATCCTCTAAACGAGACCAATATTTTACTGATGGATAAGCATTATAACGCAGTTTTTAGGCTATGGAAAGCCGTTCATAAGGAAATAGCATCTCAAGAAGTTGTTGAAGAAAAAATTCCAGCATTTGGGTCTACTTATTCAGATTACCTTCTGTTTTGTAGAACTCTTTGTGGATATACAGCGCACGTGTTGAACTTTGATATCAAAGAAGACGGGAGGTACTACAGAGCAGGAGATAACCTCGAGCTTGCAGTAGAAGTAGAAGACGATCAAAGGTTGATTCGGGTTACTATTCGGGATAAGACGAAGCGCAGTATGGAACTTACAAATGGTTTGCTGGCTCCGATTGCGGAAGGAAACAGCTATGAGAGTTTTTCTTTGGATAATAGAACCTTGTCCTGGGATAATGATATTTCTTTTGAGGACATAGAAAAGTTTTGCGCTTTGTTCAAGACAAGGGAAAGTCGTGGAAAAGAACAATACGAAGAAAAGAAGAGATATAATGCTTTAAAAGGCGCAATTGAACAACGCCAAAGAGAGTACACTTTGCCGTCTAAGAGTGAATTTATAATTCTACCTGTGGTTGTTGAACTTGAAAATGATAACAGGGATACTTTCAAGTCGTACGTTGAAGAGTGCGCGAATATTCTGGCAGAAAAAGAGAATGTTTCTTATGTGATAGTTGCGCTACCAAAATGCGATGAGAATGAGCAAAAGGTCATTTCCTATGCAAAATCATTGAATGAACGGACTCTTTTCTTGCCCCTGACTATGTTCGATATCAATTCGTTCAGACGTCTCCAAAATGTGTCACTGCTGTGGTGGACCGATACGTGAGTATGACAGTCAAAGGATCTGTGATAACTGCAACGAACTGATACTGACAAGAACTATCTGCCCGAATCCTGAATGCAGACATGAGTATAATTATTTGAGTTATGATATATCTCAAGACACTATCTCAAAGATGCAGTCCGTTAAACCGGAAAACTTCTTCCAGTGGGATAGCCTATATCAATATAAGGATATAGTTGACATGTCGGTTGATTCTGGAAGGATTCGCACAATTTGTCCACGTTGCAGAAGAAGCTATCCTTGAGAAAAATGCCTGATAACTAGGGACTTCATTTTTCCATAATTTGAAACGAGCCATTTGACTGCCTGATATTAGTTCCATGAGTTAGTAGGTGCCAACCAAAATCGGGTCCCTGCAACAGATGTGAGGAGAATAGTCTCCATTTTCGCCAGAACGAGATCTTGTATATAAGTCCCGTATAGGTTTATTACGGGATGACGGTTATGAAGGAGAATTCTCGTCTTCTCGTTCGTCTCGCCCTCTCTTCTCTCTATTTCTCTCCTTTTCTCGCGTTCCTTAACCAATACAGGAGGGGTTTTCTTGTTGAGTCAGAGTCTATAAATCGAGTTAATGATTTCTCTTTTTCCTGTCTCTTGTGATAACATTTCTTTGGGCCTCTCTCTGGGCCTCAGTTTATTTGTTTAACGGTACAAATAATGATATTGGAGGCCCTTCTTTTTTGAGACACCCTGTTCAATTATTTTCAAATGGTATCGGAGGGGGTTAATGGCCAAGATCGTGAATTGCAGTCATCAAAACGGTACAGGTGAATCTTCTGGTGAAGCAAAAGCATATATCTCAAACTTCTTTCGCGATAATCTTGATAAAAACTGGATAGTCTACATTGAACCATTCTTCAACGGTCAACAACCTGATATCGTACTGCTACATCCCGAAAAAGGGATTATGGTCTGGGAAATCGATCTTTCTCCTGACGATCCTGAACTTGCCCTAAGAAGGGCCGTCTCTGCGAGAGAGGCAATAATCAATCTTTATATTCCAACACTTGGCGTAAGAGTATCTCAGGAAAACGGATTTATCAAGGCGCTGAAAGTTGGTTTGTATATACCTTCGCTAACACGAAAAGAAATACTCAATAAGATCTCAAAAATCAAAAACAGTCAATACGCCAGCGTTGTTGGAAAAGATGGCGTGGAAATGAATCAGGCTCCGTTCGTGTGGAATACGGAGTGTTTCAAAGCTGTTCCTGAACGTTTAGAACTGGTCGAAGCCTTTAAGACATGGCTCAATCCACCGTATCACAAGTCCGAAATGGGAAGACCCGTCAGGCTTTCGAGACATCAGCAAGTTCTTGCAACTTGCAGGAGTGGTCATATAAGGGTGAGAGGAGCTGCTGGCTCCGGCAAAACCCTGACACTGGCGCATAGAGCTGCCAATATTGCCTCTTCCGGTAAGAAAGTTCTTGTGGTTACTTTCAACATCACAATGTGGCATCATATAAGAGAGTTAATGGACAAAATCCCTCAAGATTTCGACTTCAAAAAATTAGTTTTCACCCATTTCCACGAATTTTGCTTAAATGAACTGAACAGGATGGGTATTGAAAGAGACCCTTATCATGACAAAAGAGAAGACATTTTCTTCCAGAGCGGGCTTCCTAATCTTGTTAAGGAAGCTCTTGAAAGTGGTAGCAACTTAAAATGGAGAAGAGAGAAGCCCGTTTTCGATGCCATCCTTATCGACGAAGGCCAGGATTTCTGCTGGAACTGGTATGATTTGCTTTCTTCTTATCTTAGTCCCAACAATGAACTTGTTCTCTTCACAGACTCTCGCCAGAACATATACGGAAGAGAGAGCTGGATAGACAAACCGATGCGAAAAGTCCAGTTTCGTGGAGCCTGGAACGAACTCAAGGATTCCTTTAGAATCAAAGGAATACTCGTAGATGAGCTGAATCGATTTGCCACGCAATACATGACACAGAACAGTGAGGATGTTATCGTTGGCTCGGGACAGATGTCTTTATACAAAGAAATCCTGATATGGGAAGATGTAGCTCCGTACAATGCAAAAGAAACCTGTCTTTCCGCCTACGAATACTTCTTCAGCAACGGAGTCTCTCCTTCGGATATCACTATCTTGGTAATGGACAAGAAGTTCGGCCTGGATCTTGTGAATACCTTCCGATCAAAAGGAATGAATGTCAACCACATATTTGATCCAGACCCAAAGAATCAGAAAACCCTGAAAGAATTCTTCTGGATGAAGAATTTGCTGCTCAAAATATGCACCGTTCATTCGTACAAAGGATGGGAATCCAGGTGCGTCATTTTGGCTATACCTGACGAGAGCAACATGGTTTTCAAGAGAGATACGGTTCATAGTATTGTCTATACCGGAATGTCCAGAGCCCTTGACAGCCTATGCGTTATAAACTGTTCAGAAACTTACAGAGGATTTGGTAAAGAGTGGGACAGACTTCCAAACATAGCCTCGGCAGAGAACTGGTGATTTCCCCGAAAACAGAGATTATCGAATTCTAGTGATTAAAGGGTGAACTGAATTGGATATAACATCTTTTCTGGAAAGTGTTTTTGCCGATTTTTCCTCTTCTATTAAAAACATGGATCGTCTCTGTTCTCTAAAAACACTGTCATTCTTGAATTCGAATACACCCGATTACTCCAATCGCGTGATTCAGCAGCTGTATCTGCTGAGATACGCACCGGCATATATATCTGAATACGAAGCCTTCTATGAAGCACTCATAGATCTTGAAGGATCTCCCTCCTTTCTCAGGATCTTTTCTATTGGTTCTGGTTCCGGTCTTGACTATTATGGCGCATATCGCGCTATTAAAAAGAAAGGGCTTCCTTCTGATTTCCTTTATTATTCAGGGATCGACGTGATCGATTGGTATTACAGAACAACCCTGGATAATCATAGGTACTACTTTTACAAGCAAGATGTTACACGACTGCATTACCTGCCTGACAGATTCATAAATGTCCTGTTCTTTCCGAAATCCATAAGTGAGTTTTCAAACGAATCATTTTCGAAGCTCCTCGAAGTTATAAGTAACACAGCTTTCTGCAATGAACAGATCAACATCTGCGCATCCGTAAGAAAATCACACCTCGGCGATGATTATGAAAGATTGGTGGAGATCGTGAAATGCCACCTGCTGAAAGGAGACTACACACTCCATTTAACTCATAACTCTGTCGATGATAATGTTCAGGGAGAAGTAATCTTCTACTCCGAACATATTTTTCAG
Organism: uncultured Pelolinea sp.; assembly: GCA_964493155.1. Lineage (GTDB taxonomy): Bacteria > Chloroflexota > Anaerolineae > Anaerolineales > Anaerolineaceae > Pelolinea. The sequence goes on along the minus strand of CAZBNE010000054.1, from coordinate 40 downwards.
TTCTTGTCGAATCTTAGAGCTTATTGTCAGGCATATAGAC
>CAZBNE010000053.1:7606-13637 GCA_964493155.1 uncultured Pelolinea sp. | reverse complement strand
AACCTGCTGGCTGGTATCGCAGGTAAAATGCTTCCGAACTTCGTCAATCCCGAGGTTTACCAGATTCAGTTAAGAGGCAATTTTTACCCGAAATCTTTTTCAGCCTGCTGATAAAGCTGGCTGATTATCTTTAACGGATCTGGATTATCAGAGAAATATTAACCTCTGGTAAAAGCCTTGTAAACTGATCTTTTTTATCTAAAATAGGATAAATAATATCAAATATATGATATTAGCTGGCGCAGAAACGGAATTCTGCAAGAAACGCCGGGAGAGAAATTTTCACCGCCGCCTTCACCCGGAAAGGGATTCCGTACAGCCAAAAGTGAATCCGGTTGAACCACCGGAATTTATTAAAAAGGAAGGCAAGAATGTATCAAAATAAAAGTTTTTACAAACGCATCAGCCTGGTACTGGGAATCGCAACCCTGCTGCTGGGCTTGCTTCCCGTGACAGTACTCGGACGGGTAGGCATGGTCAACGCGGATGACGGTGGAGTGGTTGAACCCCCCGCCGCTGAAGAACCAGCCGCCGAAGAACCTCCGGCTGCAGAGGAACCTCCAGCTGACGAGCCGCTGGTCGAGGACCCTTCGGCGGAAGAACCGCTGGCGGAAGAACCTCACATTGAGGAACCACTCGCCGGGAATCCCGATCCACTGGAACCTCCTGCGGAACAGCCTTTGGCTGAAGAACCGCTGGTAGAAGAGCCTCCTGTTGAAGATCCGCTTCTGTCCGAAGAGGAATTACTCGATCAGGGTGAATTTGCGCCCATGTTGATGATGGTGATCGGCGATGATCCGGACGTTGAGAACGAAATCCCCGTACCCGGCAACTATAACAACGGGCTGTGCAACAGCAATCCCATATATTGTGTCGATGAAGATCCGGTTACCAATCCCAATGATTACACCGATGAAGGCGGTTTTGGAAGCAAGACTTACGATATCCCCGAGATCAACGGCATCCTGGCAGAGATCGTGGTGGTGAAAAGCGGGGATGACTATTTCTTCTTTAAGAATGGATCCAGCGCAACCTGCATTGCAGATAAATTCTGTGTGGAATTTGACGGGACAAAAGTGCACATCTATTCATACGAATCGCAGGGGAAGGGTTACAAAGGATATAACCTGATCAACTTCTGGGTCACCGGCCTGCCGGAAGGCTCGATCCCGGGCTGTATGGACCGCAGTGCCAACAACTTCGACCCTGAAGCGAATCTGGATGACGGTTCCTGCGATTATGATGAACCGGGCGGCGGGGGCGGACCTGGCGATCCCGGCGATCCCGGCAATCCTGGCGATCCTGGCGATTCAGATGATCCAGGCGATCCCGGCGACAATAGCAGCAGCGGTGGCGCAGTTGGCCTGCCCTTGCTGATCCCGGTGACCGGGGCTGACCTGGATGGCGGCTTCTTACTCTACCGCATACTGATGCTCCTGTCAGGCACGCTACTGCTGACCAGCGGGCTGATCATGAAGGGAACGGCGAAAAAAGAAAAGAAATCGAAAGCGTAAGCATTTTGATGTAAAAGTCATAAATGAAGCCCGCGCAAGCGGGCTTCTGTATTTAACAAGAACTTGATAAAGGTTTAAAAATGAATTCTTCTGAAAAGATTGCTCAACCCGGCAGAATTTGCCATTGTTTTTCACTTCCTACACCCGCAGCCGAGATTGCAGTTTCCGGCTTGCTCCCGGCAGGTAAGCAAAATAAAACCATACGCGAATTTTCTGCATGCGCATGATCAAAATGCGGAGGTGATAGCCTTATATTGGTGATTCATCGCCGCCAAGACCGCATATTGGGTATTGACATTAATTTTAAATTAGCTATACTATGTATAACAATTAAATCAACAATGTTATTGAAAGCAACGATCCTGCGCGCAAATATGGTCGCTTTCTTGGGGTGAGCCGCCTAACCCATTTATAGCACGCAGGGGAGCCAGTAGCGAAACCGGTCAGGTGTTTGATGACCGGTTTTTATTATTAATAATTATTAATAAAATCATAAAAAAAAGGAGAGAAAGATGAGAAAGTATACAAGCATTAAGAAGGTTTTTTACACTCTGGGCATTTTATTTCTCATGCTGGGCATGATACCGGCAACCGTATTTGCCCAGGATGAAGTGACACCCGAACCGCCGCCAGCAGAGGCGCCTGCGGAAGCACCTGCTGAAGCACCTGCTGAAGCATCGGCGGAAGCACCGGCGGAGGCACCTGCGGAGGCACCTGCGGAGGCACCTGCTGAAGCACCTGCGGAGGCACCGGCGGAAGCACCTACTGAACCGGTGGTGGATATTGTAGCGACACCCGTATTTGAGCTGCCCGTTGAAGAAGCACCCGCTGAAGCACCCGCACCTGAGGAAGTGGTGGTTGCTGAAGTGGTGGAAGCGCTGGCGGAAGCGGACATGGTGCTGGTGGATGAAAGCGGTGAAGAGGTCTCATTGGCCACTGAAGAAGCTGCCGAGATCATCGCCGCAGCCGACCCGTGGTTCATGGCTGGCGGTGTAAAGTATTGCTTTGTGCCTTCAGGTACATGTGATGCGAGTTGTGGTGTGAACTGTACAGTCGCCTCCAATGCCATCCAGGCCGCTATTGATGCGGCAAGCACAAAAGCCGATTTTGACGGCACGATATATGTTGAACCGGGCACCTATACGGGAAGTATTACAATCGGATTTGGGTTAACGCTCTATGGAAATCCAGGTCTCCTGTATGTAGATGGTGCAGCCTATAATGCGCCCGTCCTGACTGGAAGTGGTGGAACAGGCATCACCATCAACGCTGATCATGTCACCATCACGGGTTTTATTTTCGATGGATTTGAGTATGGTGTTGATGGAAACTGGCACGAATACATAACAATAAATAACAATACTTTTAAACAAGGTTCGAAATCTATTGTGGATTTGAGTACAAAATCTAAACATCATAATACCATTTCATATAACAAATACGATGGCACAACTGACTCTTGCGGAAATGGAAAAAAGGAATGGCCTGAAGAATGCGATGGCACTGATAGTGTTCCGGCGGGGAATTGGGTTTGCAGCGCATCATGCCAAGAGATATGCGCACCTGGTTATAAAGGCAAGGATTGCGATAAATGTGATACTCCTGAATACTATTTGCGTTTTGGAAAATGTGAAGTAAATCACAAAATCACATTTTGCCATGCCACAAGCAGTGCAACAAATCCTTATAACTTGATTACTACTGATCTGGATTCATACTACAAAGCCGGGCATGACGGCCACGAAGGCGATTTCGAAACCACTGAAGCTGAAGGTTGCCCGGACCATCCACTTTGCACCAATCCGGATGCCTACAATTATCTGGAATATGAACCTTGCGAGTACTGTGGAGATCAGGTAATCCAAGAAGATGAAGGTGAAGAATGTGATGGCGGTGAAGGCTGCAGCGCGAACTGCCAGATCGAGACGCCTCAACCATATTGCGGTGATGGGGAGACAGATGGTGGAAATGATAGAAGAATCGTCCTCGCATTTACCGAGGAGGAATGTGATGACGGCAATATTATCAGCGGTGATGGCTGCGATGCGAATTGCCAATGGGAATACTGCGGCGACGGGATAATAAATAATAATGGCGAAGCCTGCGATGGCGAAGCAGGTTGTGTGGAATGCCAGTTCCCTGGCTGCACGGATCCCGCCGCGCTCAACTATGAGGAAAAAGCTACAGTAGACGACGGCAGCTGTGCTTATGGAATTACCACTACAGTACTGCCGCCAGCGCCGCTTGTGATCCCGGTAACCAGCGCGCCTTTCATCATCCCGGTGACCGGGCTTGAGCTGAAGTACAACCTCATGTTCATCTTTGCGGGGCTGGGCTGCTTCGGATTCAGCCTGGTATATGAGGGCATCCGCAGGCGCAGAAAAATGTAAATCGATCGGCCAGAATTCTATGTGATTCAAATCCAGCCCGCCATTCCTGGCGGGCTGGTTGGTTAAAAAGAGCGGAGATTAATAAAGTACAGCAAGCCAAGGCCGCTTCCGGCAGATGGCTGCCTGGCGGCAGCATAAACAGTTGAAGCGCAGTTCTGTCAGGCCTTCCTGAAAGCGAGTCGGTATGTGAAAAAGCGCAAAATTGCCTATTGACATTTTTAAAAAAAGTATTAATATAATAACCACAACTGAATACCCACACCAATTGAAAGCAACGATCCTGCGCACAGATATGGTCGCTTATTTGGGGTAAGCCGCCTAACCCATAATGTCCGCAGAGGAGCCAGTAGCGAAACCGGTCAATAATGCATTGGCCGGTTTTTTATTTTAATTTTTATAAAAGTAATCATAAAAAAGGAGAGGATATGAAAAAGATTTCAAGCATTAAGAAGGTTTTTTGTACTCTGGGCATTTTATGCCTGATGCTGGGCATGATACCGGCAACGGTATTTGCCCAGGACGAGGTAACACCCGAACCGCCGCCGGCAGAGGAGCCGCAAGCGGAAGCGCCGGCAGAGCCGCCCGCGGAGGCACCTGAAGAAGCGCCCGCCGAACCAGTGGTGGATATCACGGCTGATCCGGTATTTGAACTGCCGCCCACCCAGGTTCCAGAGGAGGAACCGGTGGAACCAACAGCTGAACCGGTGGTGGATATCGTGGCAACACCTGTATTTGAGCTGCCCGTTGAAGAAGCCCCAGCTGAGGCGCCCGCTGAAGCGCCCGCGCCTGAGGAAGTGGTGGTTGCTGAAGTGGTGGAAGCGCTGGCGGAAGCGGACATGGTGCTGATAGATGAAAGCGGTGAAGAGGTCTCATTGGCCAGCGAAGAAGCAGCCGAGATCATCGCCGCGGCTGATCCGTGGTTTGACGCGGGCGGCGGTGTGATCGTTGGATATACGACGCTTGGCGGATCGTGTGAAAGCAATGTGACTGAATGCCATCAGGTGGCTACCCCGATGCAAAGCGCGATCGATGACGCGCGTTCGACCGGAAAGGATATTTTCATTACAGGCTATTACTCGGAACAAATCACAATTTCTAAAAACCTAAACCTGATCAGTTATGGTACTGGCGGATTGATCTCCCCGGTATCCTTAACCCAAAGCTTCACAGACGCAAATGGCGTTGCCGTTTACAGTTTGATCACGGTCACTAACAATGCGAATGTGCTGATTTCAGGACTTGAAATAAGTGGTAACGGTGCCAGTGTCTCCGGATCAGGTGACGCCATCTTCTCAGGCATCACATTCAATAACGCTACAGGAGTATTGGTCAATCTTATTGTTGATGATTTTGTCGATGCACAGTCAAACCAGACTGGCGTTGGAATTTATGTTCACAATAGTAATAATGTTGAGATATTGAACAGCATGATAACGGACAATGAGATAGGTATATCTGTCCAGAGTTCAAAGAACCTGAAAGTTTCCGGCAACGATATTAAATCAAATGATGTTGGCGTAAGAATTACTGATGGACTGCCTGATAACAAATCCGAAGGCATCAACCTGTCTCTGAATGATATTTTTGACAACACCACCTGGAACTTGTGGGAAAACAGCACCAAATTTATTGACGCAGATAATAACTGGTGGGGCACAAAAAAGAAAACAAAAGAAAGCTGGGATCAATTCAGAACACGAGTAGATATCTTTGGATTAACCAATGATGATGAAATTTCCCCGGCGAAAAACAGTGAAGCCAAATATTGCGAGACCAAGAACGCGGACTGCGATCCCAACAACAATGGAAAGATCTGTTGTCCCGGATTAGTTTGTGTTCCAAAGAAAACAGGATGCGGCTACCAATGTAAAGAAAAGACGGTTTTCTACAATCCCGCTTGCGGCAATGGGATCAAGGATTCAGGCGAAACCTGTGATGACGGCAACAAGGTCGACTATGACGGCTGCAGCGCGAGCTGCCAGGTAGAAACACCCGAGTGCGGTAATGGTCATAAAGAAACCGGTGAAGCCTGTGATGACGGCAACAAGGTCAACTATGACGGCTGTTCATCCAGCTGCCAGGTAGAAACACCCGAGTGCGGTAATGGTCATCAAGAGACTGGTGAAG
>CAZBNE010000053.1:0-7506 GCA_964493155.1 uncultured Pelolinea sp. | reverse complement strand
TGACGGCTGCAGCGCGAGCTGCCAGGTAGAAACACCCGAGTGCGGTAATGGTCATCAAGAGACTGGTGAAGCCTGTGATGACGGCAACAAGGTGAACACGGATGGCTGCACCAATGCATGCACTTCAGCTTCCTGCGGAGACAGCTATGTGCAACCTGGAGAAGCCTGTGATGACGGCAATAAAGTGAACACAGATGCCTGCACCAACACCTGCCAGATCCCCGGATGCACTGATCCCGACGCGCTTAACTATGATGAAGATGCCACCGTTGACGACGGCAGCTGTGCTTATGAAACCACCACTACAGTACTGCCGCCATTGCCAGTTGTGATCCCGGTGACTAGTGCGCCTTTCATCATCCCGGTGACCGGGCTTGAACTGAAGTACAACCTCATGTTCATCTTCGCGGGGCTGGGCTGCTTCGGATTCAGCCTGGTATATGAGGGTATCCGCAAACGCAGAAAAAATATAAAATGATCCAAAATTTCACGAAATAGAAACTAATTGGCTTAGAAGAATCAACATTGATCACCCCGCTTATGACCAGCTCGCTGAAAAGCGAGCTGGTTTTTTAAAAATAGGTTGGCTGGTTGAGCATGCTTGCGGTTGCCCTTCGGCTCAGCTCAGGGCAAGCCCTGCGGGCCCAGCATGACAGACATATTATGTCATCCTGATGGAACAGCCGCGGGGGTAGCCTGCCCGTGAGTTGATCATTGTTCTGTTGACAATTGGCCGATGCTTACCCAAAGGGTACGCTTCGCATTCGCCAAAAGAGTGCCCAGCATGACTAACTTCGTAAAAGTATGCTGGGTTTGTCATCCTGAAGGAGCGAAGCGACTGAAGGATCTGCCTGTTGACAATGAGCCGATGCTTACCCAAAGGGTACGCTTCGCAGTCGCCAAAAGAGGGCTCAGCATGACAGTACCAGGCAACCGAGCGAAGCGTTTGTTATGCGATGTTCCTACAGGGAGGCGTGCACCGGTTTTCAGAGGCAGTGCTTTTGGAATGACCGGCAGATTCGGATTATAAGAAAATTGTTAATCTTCTAAAAACACCTTACAACAATATAAATGATAATTATAATAAAAATCATCAGATTACAAATCATCTGACTCTCTCCTTGGGAAAAGCCCGGAAACGGGCTTTTTTCATTAATAGGCAGTTGGTTTTCTGGAGTCATGCCCTTACTATTAAATTGAACAGTCCGCTGCGAAGGCGGACTGTTCTGATGAAAAGGAGGTTGTCCGAATCTGCGGAAAGTTATATCCAGCCGCGCAGCTGCATGGCTTTCACCACCCGGGCGATAGCCACCATATAAGCTGCATCGCGCATATACACTTTTTCAGTGAGAGACATATCCAGCACCGCCTGGAAGGCGCTGGTGAGGACATGGTCTTCCTTCTGCAGCACTTCCTGTTTGGGCCAGTAGTAATTCATGTCATTCTGCACAGATTCAAAGTACGAAACTGTCACGCCGCCGCTGTTGCACAGAAAATCGGGGATCAGGAAGATGCCTTTGGCTTTAATGACCTCATCCGCTTCAGGCGTGGTGGGGCCGTTGGCACCTTCGGCAATGAGCTTTACGCGGCTGTTGATGGATTGGACCGTTTCGATATTGATCTGGCCTTCGAGCGCGGCGGGGATGATCACATCCACTTCTTTGCTGATCCAGGCGCCCGCATCCTCAATCGCATAACCTGCATCCAGCGCTTTTTGCTTGTCAATCGAACCGTACTGGTCTGTGATGCTTTTTAGAAAGTTGGGATCAAAGTCTTTCTCCTTGCTGACGGTATAAGACTTGCGGTCTTCGCGATCCCAAAAGGATACACAGGCTACTTCTCCGCCAAGTATCTCTTTAAATCCTATAGCTGCGTGTTGAGCCACATTGCCAAAGCCCTGAATAGCAGTGCGGCATTTTTTACCGTCCAGGCCAAGGTGTTTCATGGCTTCACGTACGCAGAATATGATGCCGAAACCGGTAGCTTCGGTACGCCCGAGCGAACCGCCGCCGCCGACCGGCTTGCCGGTGATCACGCCCGGTGTATATTGTCCGGACAATTTGGAATATTCATCCATCATCCAGCCCATCATCTGCGGGGTGGTACCCACATCCGGCGCGGGCACATCCAAACGCGGGCCGATGTTCTTCCACATCTGCTGCACATAGCCGCGCACCAGGCGTTCCTTTTCTCCGTTGGAGAGTGTTGAAGGATCAACGATCACGCCGCCCTTGCCGCCGCCCAATGGGATATCCACCACCGCGCATTTCCAGGTCATCCAGGTTGCCAGCGCGCGGACGGAATCGACGGTCTCGGAAGGATGAAAGCGCAGCCCGCCTTTGCAGGGACCGCGTGAATCGTTGTGCTGGACGCGGAAGCCCTGAAAGTTTTTCAGGCTGCCGTCATCCATGCGCACCGGTATGCGGAAATGAAATTCACGCAGTGGCCAGCGCAGGTATTCCCTGACAGAAGGATCAAGGTTAAGCTGATCGGCAACCTTGTCAAACTGCGACTGCGCCATTTCGAACGGATTGATAGAAAGTGACATAAAACTCCTCCAGAAAAAATGTATTCTTGAATTCTATTCTTTAAAATTGTTGTTGACCAGAGCGCTGAGCTCTGCTGCTGCTTCTTTCTCATCCAAGCCATTAATGCGCAGCTGGATGCGGTAACCACGGTACACGCCCAGCGCGAGAATTTTCAAGAGACTTTTCGCGCTGACAAAAGCGGAAGGGTTGGTTAAATTGCAGACCTGAATGTCGCTCTTGAATTTGTTGGCTGTGCGTGTAAACAGGTCGGCAGGGCGCGCATGCAATCCCTGTTCACTGTAAACCGTCAGTTCTGTTTCGATCAAGGGCCCCTCCTGAACCTGGATCCAAATCTGCGGTTAGCATTTTTAGCTGTCACTAAACCGCGGCGACCCTAAGCATCACAATCATTATAGAATACGCCGGCTGAAAGTGATTGTGTTTGTTTAGAACCAGGTAATAGTGACAATAATACACTAATAAACCAAATATTGGATAAATGAACCCGAAATGAAGGCTTTTCAGGAGGAATCAGGCAGTTTTGGCAGCCACTGCCAAAGCGTATTAATGATATCGGCAGGTTGGGCAGACTGGCGGATGCTCTGCATGAATAACGGGAACTGAATCAGTTCATTTAGCTGAAAGAGCGCGGTGAGGTGCGAATTGTCATCTGTTGCGCCCAGCACAAAGATCAGGTCAATATCCGGGATGCGCTGGTCATCAAAATGGTAAGGGGATTTCAGTTTCAACAGGCTGATGCATAGCTCATCCACGCCATCCGTCGGTTTGGCATGCAGCAGCAATACACCGGAACCCATGTACATATAAAAGCCGTGATTCTCGATGAGTTCCATCATGGCAGTAATATAGCGGGGCTGGATGCAGCCGCTTTTGATCAGAGGCTGGCTGGCGGCTGAGACGATTTCCTGCCAGCTGTCCGCGGCATCCATGAAAACCACATGCGGCAGGATGGCCAGATCAACCAGGGAATTCTGCTGGTTCAGATCGCACAGTTTTCGATGCGTGCGGGTATGGCTTTTCTCCGCGATCCAGCGCTGGATTGTTTTTATTTCATCCACATCGAGGAATGGGCTGACCTGGAACACTGGCAGGAATCCATGCTCCACTGGCGCGGTGCTGATAATTATTTCCGCATTGATACTATTATCCGGGAGCCCTATGAGAGTATTGATGACCTGGGTTATGTTGAGATTGGGAAATTCAAATTCAAGGCGGGATTTAAGCAATGAACTATTGGAACGCACGCCATCGTTGACGATGACTGCTGTCAGGCGGGAATCCTCTTCCGTCCGCAGCCGCTCAAGTGCAGCGAGCAGGTACATGGTGATAAACCCGATCTCTTCAGCGGGGATAGGCAGGTTGACTGCTTTTTCAAACAGAAAAATGCTGCTCTCTGACACGCGAAATACCTGGGCATATCTTTCCTGCAGTGTCCTGAGATAAGCGTTGCGGATCGGGATGTGGTGGTTCAGGCGAAAAATCGCGTAGTCCAGGTGATTTGAAAGCTCAGTGAGCAGCAATTCATCGATCTTGATCATGGGATGCAGGCGCATGGAACAGAAATTGATCAATTCCTGCGCCAGTTTAATGCTGGATTTTGAGGCTTCATAGAATTTAGCCGCATCCGGCGACACAGAGACATTCGAAGGATCCAGTTTGCTGCACTTGATCAAAGCTGCGATGATCTCTTTTTCCTTATCGGTCAGCATAAAATGGAAGCGCCTTTCAATACGGTAGGCGATGGTCTGCGCGGCAGCATATTCGATACTTGCCAGCATTTCCCCTTCCACTTCACCTGAGATCTGACACCCGGTGCGCGCTTTGCGGATCACCAGCGCTAAATAGACCATAATATCAACCTGCGAGACAACCGTCAGCCGAACACCCAGATTCTCTTCTATATACTGAATCAGATTACGCGTGAAGTAAAGCTCAAGTGTTTCGAAAAAATGTGCGAAGCGTGCGGAGACCGAGAAACCGGAAAAACTTTCATGCTCAAGAAAATAACGGGATAACCGATACCAACTTGCGTCCCCCAGTTCTTCATGCAGCAATCGTGATAACGCAAAACGGCGGGATTCTTCCGAGCCATCAATCCACATTCCCTTGGATGATTGCCGCTGTAGCCTAAGATTGTATTTATTTAACCAGACCTCCATTTCGCGGATGTCTTTAAACAAGGTGGAGCGGGAAAATTCTTCGACCTCGGCAATATGCCCGGCAGTCAGTGGCATATCAGTAGTCATTAAATTCAGAAGGATGATACGCACGCGCTGATTTCTCGAAAAGACAATATCGCCGCCTTCCATGGCATTGATCGCATCCAGAAGGTCGCTTTTTATCTGCTGGGAGGCGACCACTTCAATGCCATACCCCGGACGGTTGATGAATTCAACCTGATAGCATTGCAGCCAGGAACGCACGATATCCATGTTGTAACGAATAACACGCGGACTGAGAGAGGTTTCAACAGCCAACTCATTCAATGTGCTTTTCCCGTGTGCGTTAAGCAGCACACGGATAATATTTTGCTGGCGGATATTGATCGCAGGTGTACGCGGAACCATTCAGCAATTTTATCATGAATAGTATATTATTGTCACAATCACATAAGGCATAAATTGCACAGCCCAATCAAAAAACATACTTGTATAATCGATACAGTAATTATGGAAAAGCGCTTCCATAGACAGTTTTTTATTATTATCTTTTTAGCGTAATCTTTTGTGAGGGCAAAATAACTTGGCAGCAGACATTCTTGATAATGTAATCGTTTTACGTGTTAATAAACCAACCTGTGAAGAAGTGCTGGGGGAATTATCGGAAGCAGCCACGAAAGCAGGCTACGCCAAACCTGGTTACCATAAAGCCATCCTCGAACGGGAGGCTAAATATCCGACCGGCTTGCATATTCCATTGATCGAAGTGGCAATACCGCACGCCGATGCGGAATGGGCGATTAAACCTTCATTGACGATCGGTATTCTTGAGAACCCGGTTGCGTTTGGATCGATGGATGGTTCCGGCGGGGATGTGATGGCCGGCTTGGTCTTTATGCTCACCATCGAAGAACCGAAAGACCACATCAACTTCCTGCGTGCATTTTCAACGGTAATGGGACAGCCCGAGATTCTGGTGGATTTTGCGAAAACGGGCCAATCTGATGTGCTGATTGAAAAGATCAGAAAAAATTTACCCAGTAAAACCGGCACGAAATAATCATAATCATATTTCTAACAGGAGAAATGGCGTAATGAATTTTAAAGAAATATTAAATCCCAGAATTTTTAATATCCCGGATTATGATCAGAAACATGTAACTCAATGCTGGGAAGATGACAGCATCCGCAGGCAGATGTCCAATGAATCCAATTATGCGCCGATTCAGGCGGTACAGGATGCCATCTGTGAAGCGGGCAAACATGCCAATTTTTATGCTGAAGATGCTACTTATGCGATGGGATTACGCAGCAAGCTGGCGGCATATACTGGCGTGAAGGCGGAGAATATTGGATTAGGCAATGGTTCAATCGAAGTCCTGGATCTGATTTTCCAAATATTTATGTCAGCGCCCGATCGCGATGAAGCCATCCTGACGCAGCCGGATTATTCGGCGTATGTCCCGCGGCTGACCTACTTTGGCTGGAAAGTCAAATTCGCCGATCTTGCAGATGGCTTGAATACAGCCGCAGACAGAGTGATGGAAGCGATCAATGAACACACCAAATTTGTGCTGCTGTCGCGCCCTAATAACCCGATGGGATTCGTAATGCCCTCTGAACAGATCAAACGTATGCTTTCAACCGGAAAGATCATCATCGTGGATGAAGCTTATGTCGAAATGGCAGATGATGGCACATCCGTGTCTCACTGGGTTAATGAATATGACAATCTGATCGTCCTGCGTACTTTCAGCAAAGGATTTTGCCTGGCAGGCATTCGCCTGGGGTATATGATCGCCCATTCTGAACTGATCAAATATGTTAATCGCTCGCGCCACATCTTTAATGTCAACCTGGCTGCCATGCGGGCGGGTGAAGCCGCCATGGACCATTTGGATGAATACAAGCAGGTCTTTAAGCAATTGGCAAAAACACGCGATTGGCTGACTGCCGAATTGGCAAAAATTCCGGGCATTGCTCCCCTCCCTTCACAATCCAACTCGGTGATGGTCAATGTTAAAGGGACTGGAAAAACCGCAACAGCATTTGTGGATATGCTCTATAAACATGGATTCTTTGTACGCAGTTTCGCAAAGAAAGCCGGATTGGAGCCGGATACGCACTTCCGCATTTCAGTGGGTTTAGAGAAAGATATGCAAGAGCTGGTTGAGCTCATGAAAAATTTTGTATAATCAACCGAGACTTTTTAGAATAAGGAGAAAGGAAACAATGGGAAGACCCGCAGTAATTTTAGTGATGTGTGGCTCATCAATTGCCACAACAAATTTGGCCGCAGTGAAGTTGGAGGATGAGGCTCGACGGCGAAAAGTCAAGGTCGTCACAAAAAAAGGCAAGATTGCCGATATGAACACCTTGATCGAGACGGTAAGGCCCGACCTCATCGTGGCAACCGCGCAGACTAAAGAGCGCAATGACATCAAGGTATTTAGCGGTGTACCTCTAATCAGCACCATCGGGCAAGAAAAACTGTATGATGATATTTTTGCTTATATTGCAGAACAAGAACTTGGATAAATTAGAAATCTTTTGATTTTTTGTTTAATCCGAAAAAAAGGGTAGTACGAAGGAGGTGGATTATAAGAAATTTTATATTTTAGATTTGTTATCAAGAAAAATAAAAATATTTTAGGAGAGCGAAATGGATTTAGGATTTCTAACCAGCATTCTTGACCCGGTCATGGCCGCTGGTCCATTATTCATGATCTTTGTTGTATTCACAGTGATCGGCCTGGCTGTGCGTTTGGGTGTTGTACGCGCCATCCGCAACGGCCTGA
>CAZBNE010000052.1:0-14103 GCA_964493155.1 uncultured Pelolinea sp. | reverse complement strand
GCTTTAAGGAAAATTGGATTCGGCAAGGGTGGAAAATCAAAAGAATTCTCCGCAACACAATGGGTTGAAAAAAAGCTCAATTATTTGGATACGAAAACATTTTACAGAAGCGCGAAGGAAATTCGAACTCTGCTTGATAAATATTATTCTTGGGATCACAAAGAAGAAGAAATCATCAGTTTTCGAGCTGCACACATGCAAAAACCATTTGGTAATATGATCGGAAAAATGATAAAAATTCCCGGAATAAAACATTTGGGAAATTATGTTTTTACCCGGCTGGCAGGATATTTAATTGTCGCGAATTCCAAGTGAATCTTATGTATTGCAGGTAAGGTAATTATTAATCATACAGATGTTAATAATTCCTTTATTCATATTGGCACCAATTAAATCAAAAAGCATGATAATTATACAGATTTTGAATGAAAATTTTTACATATGAAAATCATTCTTTTTGCAAACACTGATTGGTATATTTATAATTACCGAATGCCCCTGGTCGAAACATTGCGGGGAATGAAAAATGAAATAATTCTCCTGTCTCCTTCTGGCAGTTATTCCGATCGAATAAAAAAATCAGGATATGACTGGAGGCGAGTCAAGATGACACGTAGCGGGATCAATCCGCTTGATGAAGTTCGAACAATTTTTCACTTGAAGAATATCTACCACCGAGAAAAACCGGATTTGGTGCACCATTTCACCAGCAAATGTGTGATATATGGTTCGTTAGCTGCAAAACTGGCAGGAATCAAACGAATTGTAAATTCGATTACAGGCATGGGTTATGTATTTACCAGGAAAAACCCAATGAGTTTTCTTCTTAAACCCTTTGTAATTTTCTGTTATAAAATTGCGCTTACCAATACAAACGTCATTTTTCAAAATCAACAGGATCTGGATTATTTTATTAGTCATCATTTGGTTAAGGTATCACAATGCGCATTGATCCCAAGCTCAGGAGTAGATACTAGAAAATTTTACCCTGTTCCGCTTCCAAAAGGTAAACCCCTGGTGATACTGCCTGCGCGCATGCTTTGGGATAAAGGTATTCGGGAATTTGTCGAAGCTGCAACCATGTTGAAAAAACAAGGTGTTCAAGCGCGCTTTGCCTTGGTGGGAATGCCAGATAAGGGTAATCCTTCATCAATTTCTGAAAAACAATTGGAGTTATGGGCAGCTTCGGGAATCATAGAAAACTGGGGCTGGCAGGAAGATATGGTTTCTGTTTATCAGCAAGCTTCGATTATCTGCCTTCCATCATACCGCGAAGGGCTGGCAAAAGGCTTGATAGAAGCAGCGGCATGCGGGAGAGCGCTTGTGGCGAGCGATATTCCCGGGTGTAGAGAAGTTGTTTCCCACGGTATCAATGGATTTCTTGTTCCATCAAAAGAAGCGATTCCATTAGCTGAGGCCATCGAAAAAATAATCCAGAACAGGGGATTGATGGCAAAAATGGGCAGGGAAAGCCGAATGATCGCGCAGCGTGATTTTTCGGTGGAAAAAATTAACCGTGAAACGATAATCGAATATAATAAACAAATTATCACAGAGAATATAAATAAAACAGTTGATTAAATGGAGAATTTTTATTTTAAAGCCGGAGGAATATTTGCCCTTTCCTTATCACTTGCTTTAATTCTAAATCCCGCTGCGATCTGGTTGGCGACAAGAGCCAAGATCTTGAGTTATCCTGGCAAGACTGATCATACCATCCATAAAAATGTTGTGCCGATGGCGGGTGGAATTGCCCTGGTTTCTACCATGGCAATTCTTATTTTGATGATCAGGTTTTTTGATTCTCCTCAAATATTGACGATTTTCTTGTCTGCTTTGATCATCTTCGCATTTGGCATATGGGATGATCGGTTCGGAATGAATGCTCCGATAAAACTATTAGGTCAGATCTGTGCTGTGACTTTTTTGGTCATTAACGGTATTCGGGTGCAATTTTTCGAAAATCCGCAATTCTTTATCAGCCTCAATCCTGTGCTTGCCTTATGGATCGATATCGCGATCACCTATTTCTGGATAATCGCTATTACCAATGCATTTAATCTGATCGACAGCATGGATGGATTGGTATTAGGGTTGGCGATGATCATAACCGGTTTCTTCCTGTTTTCTGCAATTATGGCCAATCAGCCACAGTTGCTTTTCCTTTCTGCGGCTCTCCTTGGAGTAAACCTGGGAATATATTTTTACAATCATTCCCCTGCAAAAACATTTTTAGGGGATTCGGGCGCCCAAACACTGGGTTTTTTCCTGAGTGCCATCGCGATCATCTACACTCCCCGGGCAGAGAGCCAGAGTTCAACCTGGTTCATTCCTATTATTATTTTTGGCGTGCCGATCTTTGATACAACCCTGGTATCAATCTCGCGGATACTGAAGGGCATGCCTGTTTACATGGCCAATCTTGACCACACCTATCACCGCTTGATCGGATTGGGTTGGAAAAAGAATCAGGCAGTCAATATAATCCACATTGCAGAAGTATTTTGTGGATTGCTGGCTGCTTTATGTGTTAATATCCAACCTTTGGGCGCAAATATCCTGTTTGGAATCTGGCTTATAATTTTTACTTCTCTATTGGTTTTTCTGGAAAAGAATTTAAAAATTCCCCAGTAACCAAATGTATCATTTTTTAAACAAATATTTATAATTTACTGTCTTATTGGTATAGATATTGGATAATTCCATTAAAAAAACCAGAACGGTTTTATCGCTTGGGACTAGTTTAATCATTATTTCCGGCTTGATAAATTTATATCAACTTCTTGTTCTTCCCGCGGACCAAAAAACTGCTGTTTTATTTGGGTATTCGGAAAAACGACTAGCCATTATTGCTTCTCTGGTCTTGGGGATATTGGTATTCATTTTTGCTTTCTTTAAGATGATAAAAAGTCCCGCAAAAATCATTCTCTCTGTTTCTGAGAGAATGAAAAAACAGGGCTTTCTGGCAGCGTTGGTCATTTTATTGTTTATTTCATTATTATTGGTATGGATCACCGGATTTTCAACCGAACGTTTTCTCGGAAGCGCGACATATTTCGCGATGAGCAAGCGCCTGCTGCCATTATGCATATGGTTATTAAGCGTGAGCCTGTTTACGATCGGAATATGTACCTTTTTCCAACATAGCACATTGAAAGGAACCACGATTGCTGACGGAAATAATTGGCGGATTCTGATAATCAGTTTCACAGCCATGGTTCTTTTTTTTCTTTTTACATACTGGATTTTCCCCTTATTATCAGACCAATTATGGTGGGTGAGTGTTCCGATCCTGATCACTCAAATATTTGTCGCCTGGATTATCGCTACTTTCATTATGCTAATTCCAGGTAATTTTTATCGCAGAATCCCTATATTCGTAAAAAAACATTCCGAACTAATTCTATTCATTCTAATTTGGATCATTTCGGCGGTTCTATGGATAACTCAGCCAGTTAATTACGAGAGTGAAGAATATTCTCTTACTCCTGAACAACAACAATTTATTCTCCCACGCCGCCCTAACTATGAGCTTTATCCCCGATTTGATTCAGAGACTTATTTTAAAGTAAGCGAATCTATCGTGACCGGGGGAGGGATCAATCGTTCGATTGACAAGCCTTTTTTCCTTGCCCTTGAAGGATTACTAAATTGGTTGGCAGGCGGATCATTCGAAAAAATGCTCGATTTGCAGACTATCATCCTTGCATCATTTCCTTCTGTAATATTTTTGTTATGCAGCAAGACTCATAGCCGAGCTGCCGGACTTTTTGTTGCTAGCCTTGCCGTAATTCAGGGAATGAATGGCATACGCCTGCTCGACTCTACCAAGGTTTTATTATCAGAACCATTTATGCAGCTTGGTACGGCGTTAATCGCATTAATTGCATTTCTGGCACTCAAGGCTTCTGGTAAAGGACGTTTGTTTTACTTTCTTATTCTCGGAGGCATTATCGGCTTGTCAGCGCTTATCCGCCTGAACACGCTGGTGTTAATCCCATTCATCCTGTTGATTACTTTGATTCATTATGCAAGAGAACGCAAGAATTTTTTCAATGCCACTGTGATCTTCTTTCTTGGGATTTTCCTCGCTTTTACCCCCTGGATGATACATAATACAATTTTTGCCGATCATCCATTCGCGTTTGTGCTGGCAAAAGTTAGAGGGGTCATTGTTAATAACAGATACGACAGGATCAATGAAAAACTGGAATTATATGAGGTAAGCGAAGAGGACAGTAGTGAACCTCAGGATATTGAAATGCCAGAAAATAGCATTTCTGATCAATTAACGATTAAACCAAGTATTGCCGCAACAATCCTAAAACACTTTCTAAATAATACGATTACCAGCTTTTCGATTCTGCCCGGCTCTGGAATTCCCCAGGATATGATATATGGTTTTAGAAATCAACGTTATTGGGCTGGCTTTGATACAACTTTATATGAGGGTGTTGATCCTGCTTTCTTTATCTTCAACTTGTTAATTTTATCCATCGGGGCATCCAGTATTATTAAAAAGCATCATATTGTTGGTTTTATTCCGATTGTAATTTTTATCGGTTATCACTTATCAAATGGAATCGCAGTAAAATCAGGCCATAGATATGCTCAGCCAGTGACCTGGATTGTGTTATTCTATTATGCGATTGGGCTTATTTCAATTAGCAGAATATTATTTAATCTTTTAAAGATCAACTTGAATTCGAATCCTTATATTATTGAAGGGATTGATTTTGAGACTGGGTGGAAACGCAAATTGATCTCTGCAAGTGTAATTATTCTGCTTTTGGGAAGTACGCCCGTGATCGCAGATTTACTGCCGATTGATAGATATCCTGAAATTACTGACGCGGACTTATTCAGCGCAATAAAAAATGAAAAGAACTTCCAGTTTTTTGGGGAAGAGAACAATATCGACGTCTTTCTAAATGCTTTCGAAGAAGACGATATAGATATAGTTTATGGAGAGATATTGACGCCTATCATTGTCAATAATGAAAAATTTTATCAATTTTATGGCACAGAAGACTTTGGGGGTGATGGCACCTATTTAACCTTTAATTTTCTTGGCCCATCTTTCCGTCGCTTCACAAGGATGATTTTTCATCAGCATGGTGATTTGGTCGATATAAAGAACGGATCAGATGCCGTAATATTTTTAAATTTGGAAACTGACAACAGGATCGCGATCGGGATAGGAATAATCGATCCTGCTTTTTCCTCAAAAATATCCTCTTATAAGAATCTTTCCGAAATTCCGTTCAGTAAGTTTTATGCATCAAAAGATAATTTAACATTAATCAGAAATCAAGCAAATGAAATTGTACGACAGGAAAATGAAAAATAGAAGTCACCTGACTTTAATCTTGCTTGTTATTCTTTCAGTACTTATCCAGATATATTCCATTTGCCCCCCCGTTTTAAGTGACCAGCTTCAATACTATGGAGCTGCCGCCGATTTCCCGCAATTCCCTGATAATCCATCTCACTGGAGTTTGCGAATTGGTTTAATCGCACCCATTGCTCTGGTATTTCGTATTTTTGGATATTCAGAAATCTCCTATTACTTTATTCCTGTATTGAGTCTTATTCTATTAACTTTGTTGATTTTTAAAACTGGCGAGGTATTATTCAATTACCGGATTGGGATTATTTCTGCAGTGTGGTTTATGACCTTACCTGGGATCCTGAAGGAATCGGGAAACCTACTCCCAGATATTCCCGCAACCCTATGTATAACCGGCGGATTTTTCGTTCTGCATATGCTATATTTAGATCAAGCTTTAACAAATCAGCCATCTGATAGAAAAGTACTGAATCCCAGATTTCTTTCAATGCTGGCTGGCATATTATTTGGCTGCGCGTACCTGACCAAAGAATATTTTCTCATTTTTTTAATTCTGGTTCCTATATTCTTTCTTGTTTTCTCGATCCCATGGAAATATTTGATCAGTTTTATATATGGATTAGTATTGATCATATCTATTGAACTCTTTATTGGATTAATTAAGTATCGTGATCCTTTCGTTCGTTTATTCACTTCTCAACCCCGTGAAACATGGGGTGAAATCGAGAGAAACTTGAAAGTGATCCTGACATACTTGCCCACATTACTTTTTAGAGAAGGCAATTTGCTTAGTTTGGTGCTGATGATATTTTTTACTGCCGGTGCTTTGATTAGCATATTTACAAAAGATCCAAAGCTTCAATTTCTTGGATTATGGGCTTTCTTGATTTTCGGATTCTTCACCGGTCTTGGTCTGCTGCCAATAGTTTTCAATTGGGGAAACAAGGTTATCTTACGCGCACATATCTTCAGATATTGGATCCCCATTCTTCCCCCGATTATTATTGGGGGGATTGCTGTGATTGATTCTGCTATCACTACTATTCTCAAGAAATTGACCATCACCGTAAGATCAAAAAATGTACTAAAACATGTTTTCTTGCCAGGATTGTTATTGATTTCTGTCGTGTCTGGATTTATCAAAACCGATCAATCCCCTGATTTTGTCAGAAACGGGAATGACCATTACCTGGAGCTTCGAGAATTCTTAAGTAAACTGGGAAAACCTTTGTATTCAATCTGGGTCCTCAGAGATATGAGAGTAGCCTATGATGATATGCTGCCAATCTATACTCATGATTTTTGGGGTAATGAAATTTGGCAGGGGAAGATCAAATATTTAAACAATGAAGATAGCATCATGCATCTTGAAGAGATCCCCAAGGGATATATTCTCGTTGATCGTGAATATTACAACTCGCAATATAATCCCGTTCCCGATTATCTTGATTCACCCCCCGCTTATTGGCAGCTTGTATTTGAAAGCGAGAACAAGAAGATCGCATTATTCCTGACATGAATGGAATAATTCCATCTGATGTCAGAGTCGACCATGATTATTCAGTGAATATCAACCTTATCTTTTATTTAAATCATTGAAATCATTGAAACCTCAATGATAATAAATACCGGAGCACTTTTTCAGAATCAGCCTTGACGAGTTTATGCAAGCTGCTTCGGTGAGAATCCATTGTTACCACAGCTGGAAAATCTCTGATTCTTATTACCCACATGGCTTCAGGGACACCAAATTCAAGTTTGTGAACTGCCAGTACTTTCTCCACTGACCTCGCGAGAAGGGCGGCTGCCCCGCCAAAGGCGTGAAAATAAACACAAGGCACCTCGCTGCAAGCCTGTAATGTGCCTTCACCCATGCCTCCTTTGCCGATGATGCCTTTTAAGTTGAAATGGCGCATAATATTCCCCTGATAAACATCCTCGCGCGAACTTGTTGTTGGACCAGCAGACAGAAAACGGTAGTTTCCTGAATCCAATCCATCAATAACCGGTCCGCAATGGTAAACGGCGCCACCATTCAAAATTGGGTTGATAAGGTCATATACCCGGACATCCTCTTCGGACGTTAGAGTCTTTTTTGAAATGAAACGATCATAGAGCCATTGATGAGCTGAATCTCGGCCAGTAATAATGACACCATTTAATAGCACTGAATCACCTGTCCTCAATCCAACAACCACTTCATCGGTGAGCGGAAAAGTAAGCGACACCGCCATATCAGCTGAACTCAACTTTCTCACCACGGATGGTCAGCCGCCGGCGGCGGTAAGCCCAGCACATGTATGAAATCGTTACAAAAAAAGAAGCGGGAAGTCGATGCGCTCCGGTTATGCGTGTGCCCAATAATGTTGGACTTCCCCCAAAACCCATTGGTCCAATCTTAAGTTTATTGGCGTCGCTGGTAATGCGTACTTCCAGTTCAGCAATTTCTGGATCGGGATGATGGCTTCCGACCTTTTCAGTGAAAACTTCTTTTGAAGCCATATACGAAGTCCCTCTGTCACCGCCAACCGCGATACCCAGAAAACCCGGAGCACAGCCCTGACCCTGGGCTTGAAATACCGCATCAAGTGCAACTCTACGGACTCCATCCAGGTCCCTGCCTGCTTTTAAGGACGTATCCGGCAAAGCGTACTGCCTGCCCACATTCTCGCAACCGCCCCCCTTAAGAAGCAGATCGATTGTTAAAGTATCTCCTTCGATTTCTTCAAGTTGGATCACGGGAAAATATTTATTCCCCAGATTATTCCCGCTGTTCTCCCCAGTTAAACCGTCAACGGCATTAGGACGTAAATATGAAAGAGCAGTCGCTTCTGCAACAGCGGTACGGATCATATTTTTTAAATAAAAGGCTCTATATCCTTCTGGGTAATGGACATAAAAGATAGGCGTACCTGTGTCCTGGCAAAGCGGGATGGATTCTTTTCTTGCTATCTTTATGTTTTCCAGAATAATGCGAAGCACATTTTTTGATAGGGAATCCAGCTCTTCACTTTCCATGGAAGAAATAAGGGCAGACTCAACATCAGCAGGAAGACTGGTTGACGTTAATCGAATCAATTCAGTGATATTGCTGGTCAGATCGCGCATCTATTTATTAAGCAGGCGCACAGTAAGTGATTTTTTATATAATTCCAGGTCAAGTGTGGACCTGGCTATACCGCTCTCCATTGCAGCTTTGGCAACCGCCGGTGCTTCCCATAAACACACCCGCTTGTCAAAGGGTTTTGGAACGACATACTCACATCCAAATTCCAGATGATCCAATTTGTAAATTTTCAAAACCTCTCTGGTGACCGGCTCTTTGGTTAAATTTGCGAGCGCATAGGAAGCCGCCAGTTTCATATCTTCATTGATCATACTCGCGCGCACGTCCAGCGCCCCGCGGAAAATAAAAGGGAATCCGAGAACATTGTTGATCTGGTTTGGGAAATCCGAACGACCGGTGCCAACAATAGCGTCCGGGCGGGCGGCTTTGGCTAATTCGTATTTGATCTCTGGATCAGGATTTGCCATTGGAAAAATGATCGGGTTGGCAGTCATGCGCTTGATCATCTCGACAGAGACGATATCAGGGCCGGACAAACCGATGAAGATATCCGCACCTTCCAACACCTTGCTAAGATCTGCAGGATGAAAATCCTGGGCGAAGACCTCTTTTTCTGAAGTCATTTTTTCTTTCCTGCCTTTATGAACCAGACCAGCCGTATCAACCATCCAGATATTGGATTTCGGTACCCCGAGTTTGACAAGTTGATGCGCACAGGAAATCGCCGAAGCGCCAGCACCTGAGAAGACTACTTTGATTTCATTTAATTTCTTATTGCTGATCTCCACAGCATTAATGATGGCTGCTCCCAGGATTATTGCTGTCCCATGCTGATCATCATGGAAAACGGGAATATCCAATAGTGCTTTCAAGCGGGATTCGATATAGAAACATTCTGGAGATTTGATATCCTCAAGATTGATCCCGCCAAATGTGGGCGCAATAGCCCGCGTTACCTCGATCACCGTGTCCGGGTCAGTAGAATCCACCTCGATATCAAAAACATCAATATCAGCAAACCCTTTAAATAGAACGGCCTTTCCTTCCATGACCGGTTTGGAAGCCAAAGCACCGCGATTGCCAAGACCTAAAATTGCGGTGCCGTTTGAAATGACCGCAACGAGATTTCCTTTTGCTGTATAGTCATATACCTGATTCGGGTCCTGTGCAATTTTAAGTACCGGGTAAGCGACTCCGGGGGTATAAGCCAATCCGAGATCTTGTTGGGTTTTGAGCGGTTTGGTTGGGATTACTGATATTTTTCCAGGTATACCATTCAAGCGGTGGTAATCAAGTGCTGTCTCTTTGGTAATTGCTGACATAATGTAGTTATTCCTTTTTTTATGAAGCGAAAGATTTAAGACCTTCAAACCGCAAGGATCTCTAAAAATTCTCTTTATGGATTGAATTATTTCAGTTTATCAGGTTTATTATGAAAAAACACCATTCTTCAATTCCTGGAGAAGGAATTATTTGCGACATACAGAATGAGAGGGATTTGCTTGAATTTCATGATTCCATGATCGCATGCATATCAGCATCCCTTGTGCCAACTAATATCTGTTTGCGATACAGAGAATAAAAAGATGTAAAGGAAGGCATATAGTAGAATTCGATGTTGCCTGAAACTGAAAAATCATCCAACCTGAACCGAGAGAAGATGACGCTTGCATTGATGTTCGGGATCTACTGCAAAAAAGTTCATAAATATAATAAAGAGTTGTGCGGGGAATGTCAATCATTAATAGACTTTGCATTTGCGAGACTTGATATATACCCTTGGGGAGAGAAAAAGCCGGCGTACTCAAATTGTACCATCCACTGCAATCCAGGCACTGAACGGGAAAGAATTCGCGAAGTTATGCGGTTTTCGGGACCAAGGATGCTCATTTACCATCCTATCATTGCATTCAGGCTTCTTGAAAAAAACCTCAGAGAAAATTCTTCCTGAACTAAAAAAATTATTGATTCATCATTCATCATATAGGAATATTCTGGGAAAGGAATGCATATTGATCACTCAAGAAAAACAATAAGATATGTATCAGAAAATCGGATTGAACTTTAAGGTTTATTACTTCTTTAAATTTATTGGAAATGGGGTTTTATACCCTTACCTGGCACTGCTACTGATCAGCAAGAATTTCAGCGGATCGGCGTTAGGTCTGCTATTAATGACTATGCCACTGGGAAAAGTAATATTACAGCCCCTTTCAGGGTATTTCTGTGATCTATTTCGCATCCATAAATCTGTTTTACTTGTCAGCGTTATATTCAATTTCATGGGCGGATTATTTATGTTTCTCTGCCCACCGGATTTTTTTTATTATTTAATTGCAATGGTAATCATCACCCTGGGTGAGACCAGCGCCGATACACTGATCAACACATTAGCGATTGATTACCTGGCGAGGAGTGACCATCAGACCGATTTTGGGCGCTGGCGTTTATGGGGCGCCGTCGGGTATATGGCATGTTCTTTTTTGGTTGGATTTTTTGTCCTGGATAAAACTCTCAGACTAGTGCCAGTGATCTTTGCTGGTGCCAATATCCTTGCGTTTTTCGCAGCTCTCTCCCTTCCGCGCGAATATGTGAAAAAACCTGTTGACTGGTTTGGGGGAATTAAAATGGTCACTCACAATCCACCTTATGCCCTCCTGCTTTTAGGTATGGCCTGCGCGGGTGTCAGTTTTTCTATCATCATGAATTACTATCCGGTTTATATGAAAGGTATCAACGCTGCCAGCTGGATCATTGGTTTTGGAGTGGCGCTGCAGACAGGCGTTGAAATCCTGCTTTCCGCAAATACAAAGGTCATAACAGACAGGTTTTCTCTTCGTGCAATATATTTACTGGGTTTTGCACTTCTACCTGTAAGGACTTTGCTTTACCGTTTTAACAATAATCCAATTCTGGGATTGGCAATCCAGAATCTGCATGGATTTTTTATCTTCAGTGCTTTTATCATCGGGATGATCGTATTGGACAGAAACCTGAGGCCGGAATGGCGATCATCTGGCCAGGCATATTACTCTTCTGCATTTTGGGGATTCGGTGCTATGCTGGGGGGATTCATCGCTCCACTAATATTCGAGAATTATGGTATTAGCATACTATGGATGGTTGCCTTCGTGGTATCACTTATCGGTTTTATGTTCGTTTTCCAGTCAACACGAAGATTGAAAATGAAGATTTGACAATAAAACATATCAACCATTTCTGGATAATTAAATATGGCATGCTTAAAAGAGTAATGCATTAAAAAAGATCATCACTTGGAAGGATTATTAAATGGCAATTGAGAGCGAATGTATTCTCTGTATCATACGGCAAGTCCAGGATGTCTGCGATTTTGTTGGCGTCGAGGAATCCGCTCGGCAGTCTGTATATAAGAAGGTCATGAAAATCCTGATTAGAGGAATTGACCAAGACCTTAAGGAAGGTGCAAGTTTTCTTGTTCATGAAGAATTAAAAAAACTTACCAATAATCCTGATCCTTATAAAAAAGCCAAGGATATGAGTGTTCGACATGCATTGGCGTTATTACCGCGAATGATGGGATTGGTTGAAAAATCTGAAGAACCTCTGAGGACCGCAGTTGAATTATGTATCGCAGGCAATGTGATCGATTTTGGTCCTTCAAACTCACATGATATCGAAGCCACAGTCAAAGAGGTGTTGGATTTAAGCAAAGCACATTTCGACTTTGATTTGTTCAAATCTGAATGCATGCAGTCAAAAACTGTACTAATACTCGGAGATAATGCCGGCGAAACAGTATTTGATCGGATCTTGATTTCTCAACTTGACCAGGAAATTTTCTATGCAGTTAAAAGCCAGCCGCTCTTGAATGATGCTATCAAAGAAGACGCGATCAATTCAGGTGTTGGGGAGATAGCCACAATAATCGAAAATGGTTCTCCAAGATTGGGGACGTATCTCTCACAGTGTTCACAAGATTTCATAAACTTATTTAACTCCGTTGATCTTGTAATTTCAAAAGGACAGGCGAATTTTGAGACTCTTGTAAATGAAAATCGAAGAATTTTCTTCCTGTTCAAAGTGAAATGCAAATTACTTGCACGAAAACACGATCTGCCCCTGGGTGAATATGTATTAATTGATAATTCGAAATTATGAAGACAAGAAGAATTTTGTAATAATTCCTGTCATCAAAAATGAAAAAAGGGAAAAGTACAGGTTATCCCCTTTTAAGATTAAAATATTTTATGATGCACCAGATGATTTTTTGGTTGCCAGTCCCCAAAAAATAAAGCCAAGACCAATAGCGCTGCTGATACCGCCCACCATCATAAAAGAGGATGCTACTCTTACAAGAGAACTGCTTACAACAGCGCGAAGTGCCTCGCGTAAACCGACGCCAAATAGTATTCCATTCAAACCGGCATGTTCAATTCCATAGTTGATCCAATATCCAGGAATATCGGCTGAGACTGCCAGGCCAAGAATGAAAATCAGTGCAGAAGGAATGATCAGCATCCAGCCGAGCCACAGTAAACGCAGCCGCCAGGAATTATCCGCAATAAGAGCAGTAATATACCAAAAGCACGCAGCAAAACCCCCCAATATTATTGCTGCGAGCATCATACTTGCCGGTAAGGCCATGCCTGAGTAAATTGGTCCCCAAATGCGATTGTCGCGAATCTCTTCCCATTTGTCTCCAACAGCAATTTCATTTGGAACCATTGATAGAATCAATGGGAAAACAGGTTTAAGGTAATCCTGACTTAAAACCTCATCACTCAGACCAGCGGGTTTGCATGCTTTATTCTCTTCGAGGTTGATCCCGGGAACCTGACCCGGTTCACAGATCGGCAAGATTGCCGCTATCGCCCGGACCATTTCATCCAGCTTTTCTTCAGCCAGAACAGATTTTATTTGCTGGAGATCTACCACGGGTGTGAATGATTCTGATTTGCCCTGCAAATAATCAAAAAAGCCGTTAATGAATATGGCAACCTGTTCCTTGAGATAATCACGAGAGATCACTGACCGTAAGACAACTCCAATTTGAGAATAATCAGTTCCAGCGGGAAGCGGAAGGTATTCTCCAAGGATCTCGGCAATCGTATCATCGGATAATAGAGATTCATATACCTTATCGCTATCCATTGATTCAATATAAAAATTTCTGTCTAAAACAAAGGAATTGACACTACCCAAAACCTGAGCTGCGATGATGAGTGGAAAAACCAAGACAACTGCGATGAGAATTGCAATTATTTTCCGCATGTGATCTCCTGTTTTCTGTATTCTATTATATTTAAACCTGGCAAATTTGTGCGAAATATTAAGCTTTTGTCAAAAAAAATATCTGAATGTATCAATTTCATTTTTTCGGGTTAATATATAAATTACAATCGAAAAAAATTGGAGGCTATTATGATGGAAAGAATTATTAAAGCATTTACTTTTCGAAAAGAGGTGTATGCAGAAGTAGAAAAAGACACAACGTTTACCTCCACAGCATGGATGATCGTGGCTGTAGTAGCATTCTTAAGCCAATTTGGAGCAAATGCGGCTTTGGCACAGTCGATCGGTGGAAGTTGGGTGATCCGGGCTATCTTGATGACCGGTGTAACAATTGCAGGCTTTGCTCTTGGTTGTTTAGTTATCAGCTGGGCAGGAAAACAGTTCTTTAATGCTGATACCAATTTTGAAGAAA
>CAZBNE010000051.1:0-14312 GCA_964493155.1 uncultured Pelolinea sp. | reverse complement strand
CACCCTGCTGATTAAGTTCTCCCACTTCCTTTTTCAGTGCTTCCCCCATGATCTGCATCAGTCCGAAGACCTCATCTTTGGGGCGTTTCCAGTTCTCGGTGGAAAAGGCGTAAATTGTCAGATAGCGGATGCCGAATTCCACGCAGGCCGTGATCACGCGCCGCAGATTTTCGGTGCCCTGGCGGTGGCCGGCCATGCGCGGCAGATTACGGGCAGCGGCCCAGCGGCCGTTGCCATCCATGATGATGGCGACATGCGCAGGCAGAACCTTGAATTGGGTGCTTGCGGGTTGGTCAGCCATACGGATCAGACTTCCATGATCTCCATTTCTTTCAACTTGCCCACCTCGCCGATCTCTTCGATATACCGATCGGTCATTTTTTGGATATCTTCCTCTCCGCTGGCAAGATCATCTTTCGAGATCATCTTCTCTTCTTCAAAATCGCGCATATCCTTGTTGATATCACGGCGGATGTTGCGTACTGCGATGCGCGCCTCTTCCAGGCGGTTGTGCACCATGCGGATCAGATCGCGCCGGCGCTCTTCATTGAGCGGGGGCAGGTTCAGACGGATGACCTTGCCGTCATTCATCGGCGTCAAACCCAGATCGGAGGACAGGATGGCTTTTTCGATATCCTTGACGGATGCCTGGTCAAAGGGCTTGATCAGCAGCTGACGGGGTTCAGGCACACCGATGGTAGCCAGCTGGATGAGCGGGACGGGTGAGCCGTAATATTCAACCGACATCCTCTCAACCAGCGATGGGTTGGCGCGTCCGGTGCGGATGACCGACAGGTCATCATGCAGCGACTGGATGGCACTTTTCATTCTTTTTTCAGCTTCCTGAGTCAATTCTTTTATCATCAAGGCCTCCTGTGATTACTGGATCGAATTTACTGATTAAGCATACCTTAAATAGCCCAAAAATTCCAACTTTCACTGGATTCTTGATTAATAAATTCTCGCTGTGGGAATCGGTGTCTAAACATATGTTTTTGGATGCAGGGCGCACACCCTCGCAAGTCCCCCATTGAAAGGAGGGTATTGCCTGCCGTTGTCAATCCTTATCATATGGAATTGTATTGATGGTCAGGTTATATATATACAATTCAAGCGATCATTGCGGCCTGGCAGCCAGGGTGGCTGAAAACTGCAGCTCATTACCGCCGCGCAAGACGGTTAGCGCGACCGTATCACCCGGGCTGGTGTTGGTGACCAGATAATTCAGGAAATCGCCGAAGTTAAGGATAGCGTGGTCATTAATTTGAGTGATCAGGTCCCCGCCTGCCAGAAGATTATCAAATTTGGTGGGCTTTGAACCGCCAACAAGCCCGGCTTTTTCGGCTGGTGTGCCTTTGGGGACAGTGTTCACATACACCCCGCGCAAATCCGGTGGAAGCCCAAGCGAGGTCAGTTGGGGCAGCGTGAACTCTTCGCTGCTGGTGATGCCAAGATAAGGATAATCATACTTGCCGTCGCGGATCAGGAAAGGCACAACGCGCTTAACGATATCCACCGGCACCACAAAACCAAGGCCTGAATTGTAAACGCCGGTGTTCATGTCGCCTTCAGTGCGAATGGCGCGGTTGATGCCGATCACCTCGCCCTGCAGGTTGAGCAGCGGACCGCCTGAATTACCGGGATTGATTGCTGCGTCTGTCTGGATCAGATCAGCCGAAGAAAAATTGCCGGCAGCCGAACCACCCGTGCGGATGGTCTCCAGCAAGCGCCCGCGCGCTGAAACGATGCCGGTGGTCATGGTACCTGACAGGCCGTAAGGATTGCCAATTGCGACCACCGTTTGGCCTACACGGACATCCGCTGAACTGCCCAAAGCCAGCGGCTTCAGTTCGCGCCCTGGCACCGTGACCTTGATCACGGCGATATCCGAATCGGGGTCAATGCCAACCAGCTCGCCCACAGTCCGCAAGCCATCAGAAAAGATCACTTCAAATTCAACTTCGTTTTCAACTACATGATAATTGGTGAGAATGTGGCCTTCGCTGTCGATCACAAATCCGGATCCCTGCCCGGTTGGCTCACCGTTGGAATAGATAAGAATAGCCACCACGCCCGGATTGATCTGCGCATACAGGTCAACCAGAAGGTTACCGGTTGGAACGACGATTTCATCCGCCGGTTCACCCAGGTTCGGTGAAGAAATATATTCAAGGGTTGGGATTGCAGCCGTCTGCGCCGGCTTGGAAAGCCCACAGGCGCCCATCACCATTAACAAGAATATTGCCAGGCCGATGGTTCTCCACCGTTTAATTTGCCACAATGTTCGCGCTTTTTTTTGCATTCTACAGGCCTTTTAATTTTTCAAAGAACTTTTTCTGGTCAGCCGTCAGGTCAGTGGGAATCTGGACATTAACCCTGACCAGGAGGTTGCTGAATTTATCTTTTTTCTTCAGGTCGGGCATCCCGCGGCCAACCAGGCGGAAGATGCGTCCGGGCTGAGTGCCGGGAGGGATCTTCAACAGGACATTGCCCGAAAGCGTTTCGACCCGCACCTCACCGCCAAGGACTGCGGTTGCCAGGTCAATTTTCTTTTCAGTCAGGATATCATCACCTGCAAGCTCAAAACGCGGATCAGGTGTAACTTCAATAATCAGGTAAATATCGCTGCCGCGCCCGCTTTCATCCACGGGTCCGGCTCCGGAAGCGCGCACCTTGGTGCCGGTCTTGACGCCCGCCGGGATCCTGATCTCTTTTCGGACGCCGTTAATTTCCAACATCCTGGTTGTGCCATGATAAGCCTCATGGAGCGATACGGGCACCTGCTGCTGATAAGCCATTGGCTGGCGCGGCTGTGCGTAGGTCGTTCTGCTTCTGCCACGCCCCCCAAAGGACTGCCCGCCCATACCGCCAAAGATCGTCCTGAAAAAGTCCGAGAAACCGCCCTCATCACCAAAAATATCACCCAAGTCTTCCATATTGACGCGTGTGCCTCCGCCGCCCCGGCTGCCGACTATATCTTCCCAGCGAAATGATCCGGGAGTGCCGCCGGCGCGCTGCCATGAGTTATAAGAATTGCTTAAATCGTCATATTTGGCACGCTTCTGGGGATCGCTCAGCACCTCATTGGCTTCATTGATCTCTTTAAAACGACTCTCGGCCGCTTTATTGCCGGGATTGCGGTCGGGGTGATATTTCATGGCGAGCTTGCGGTACGCTTTCTTAATCTCTTCCGAGGATGCTTTTTGGTCTACACCCAGAATTTTGTAATAATCCTTGTAATCCATAATGTGATTTTAAGACCTCAAACCAGTGCGTCAAGGGATTTTTAACAAGTTTAATAGATTTCTAACCCGGGCTTTGGATTAAAAAAATAAGCCGCCGCTGGCAGGGAGGAGGATCACCAGCGGGGGCTCGCCAAAGGAGGAGACATTGATGAGGTTTGGTTTCAAACCCTAGTTGTCACCAATCCCATGATAATTGAATATGGAATTTTTGGTAAGGCGGTTTGTCATAAATGGTTTGTGATAATTGTCAGTTTTGTGGAATTAGCTCCAGAAAATTGTCAAGGGCTGCCAGCAAATCCTCCTCATTGCGATAACTGAAGATTTTCAGAAGCGGATTGGTATTGCCTGACAGCATTTTGGAAACCTTTACGCCCTCTTGATAGCAGCAGTACACCGGTTTATTAAGGAAGAGAGCCAGCGCTATCTCAAAGCCCACACCGTGCGAAGGGGTGCTGACCTCTGCCACCAGCGCGTCGCAATTCCGCACCCATTTCACGTCACGGTTATAGACTACCTGTGGATCAATCACCTGCTCCTCATCCAGAATGTCCGCCCGTGAGAGATGGGCGGTCGGCACCTCATGCCCCTGCGCGGTCATATACTCCACGATGTGCTGGTAGGTTGCCTGGTCGCGGCGCCCGCCGGTGATGGAGCAAGAGAAGTAGATGTTCATAATGAGGGGATTTTATCATTTTCCAAATTAAACCACTCACATCTCCTCCTCTAAAAAGGAGGGGAAAGAATTTATCTACTCCCCCGATGCTTTACGGGAGAGGCGTGGGAGGGGGGAAAAGAAATTCCCCTCCTTACGCGCCACAATTTATAAAGCACA
The DNA here is from genome assembly GCA_964493155.1 of uncultured Pelolinea sp. Classification (GTDB taxonomy): domain Bacteria; phylum Chloroflexota; class Anaerolineae; order Anaerolineales; family Anaerolineaceae; genus Pelolinea. The sequence continues at coordinate 10,235 of CAZBNE010000051.1, read as the reverse complement.
TTGCGCCATGGCTTCCTCGTTAAAAGGAGGGGAAGAAATAAGCGCATGTTAAAATAGCCCTATGCCTGCTTTGGAAGACCACATTCAGGGCATTCTGGATACCCTGCCCGGAAAACCCGGCTGCTACCTGATGAAGAACGCCGACGGCAAGATCATCTACGTTGGTAAAGCCATCAATCTGCGCTCGCGCGTCAGGTCGTATTTCCATGCCAGCGCTGACCACAGCCGCAAGACCCGCCGCATGGTGTTTGAGATCGCGGACATTGAATGGATCGTAGTAGAGTCCGAACTGGAAGCCCTGATCCTTGAGATGAACCTGATCAAGAGGAACATGCCGCATTACAACGTGCGCCTCAAGGACGACAAACGTTATCCCTTTATCCAGGTGCATTGGGCGGATCCCTTCCCCAAGGTGACCGTTACCCGCCAGCAGGTACAGGACGGTTCGCGCTATTTCGGTCCATTTACCAGCGTGTGGGCCGTGCACCAAACCCTGGACCTGTTACGCAAGATATTTCAGTACCGCACCTGCGACCGCGTCATCAGTGGGCAGGATCCGCGCTCCTGTCTGTATTTTGACATCAAGCTGTGCACGGCGCCCTGTATCGGCCAGATTAATCAGGCAGATTACCGCCAGATGATCGATGACCTGTGCAAATTTCTGGAAGGCCATACCGATCCGATCCTTTCGCGCCTCCAGCAGCAGATGACCGGATATTCAGAGGCGATGAAGTATGAAAAAGCAGCTCTGGTGCGTGACCAGATCCAAGCGATCACACGCGTAGTGGAACGCCAGAAGATCATCTCCAACAGCGACATGGATTCGGATGTGATCGCATTGGCGCGCAGCAACGGCGACTCATGCGTGCAGGTGTTTTTCATCCGCAACGGGCGCCTGATCGGGCGCGAGTATTTCATCCTTGAAGGCACCGAAGACGAGCAGGACAGCGAGGTTCTGTCTTCCTTTATAACGCAGTTCTATTCAGAAGCTACTTCCATACCCAGCGAGGTGCTGCTGCCCAGGCGAGTGGAGGAAACGGTCATTATCCAGCAGTGGCTCAACCAGAGCCGCAGCGGGCGCAAAGTGCAGATCAAGGTGCCGCAGCGCGGGACGCGCAAGGAGCTGATGCAGATGGCGCTGGAAAACGCGATCGAAACACTGGGCGCGCTGAAAACGCAGTGGGAAGCTGATACACACAAACAAAGCCAGGCGCTGGGTGAGCTGCAGAAGGGGCTGGATTTGCCTGATCCGCCCAACCGTATCGAATGCTATGACATCTCCAACATCCAGGGCACAGCCGCTGTGGGCAGCATGGTCGTATTTGAGCAGGGTGTACCCAACAAAAAGCTTTACCGGCGATTTAATATCAAATCGGTCAGCGGCCCGGATGATTTCGCAAGCATGGAAGAGGTGCTGGCGCGCAGGTTCAAGCGCTGGGAGGCCTCCCAGGCGCAGCATGAAGTAGGCGAAAAGGTGGATGCCGCCTTCGCCATCCTGCCGGACTTGCTGATCGTGGACGGCGGCAAGGGCCAGCTGGGGCGCGCGGTTAAGGTGCTGGAGCAGTTCGCGCTAGCCGGAAAACTGACGATCACGGGATTGGCCAAGGAAAATGAGCTGCTCTTCCTGCCTTCAAGGTCAAAGCCTATCGCACTGCCGCGCAAATCGCAGGCGCTGTATCTGGTGCAGCGCGTGCGGGATGAAGCCCACCGCTTTGCCATCACCGCCCACCGCAGCCTGCGCAGCAAGCAGCGCCTGGCATCACGACTCGATCAGGTCCCCGGCATCGGTCCGGCGCGCAAGAAAGCGCTGCTGAAGAATTTCGGCTCGCTGGAAGGTGTTGCCAAGGCCAGTCCGCAGCAGCTGATGGAAGTGCAGGGCATCACGGAGAAGCTGGCGGAAGAGATCTTGAGAGAATTAAAGTCCATTTAAGTTGTCATTGCGAATCCCTTAAAAAGGGATGAAGCAATCTGTTTTTTTTAATAAGAAATGAAATTTCTAGGATGAGATTGCTTTGTCGCTGCGCTCCTCGCAATGACATAGCAACTGACTGTCATTGTAAGGCCATTTTCCGGGCGACTGGGAACCATACCCGAAGGATAAGCAGTCTGTCCTAAACAGGAAAACAAATGCGTGGCGATTGCCGCGTCGCTACACTCCTCATAATGACATATGAACCTGCAGTCATTGCGAGTCCATCTTTTGGGCGAAGCAATCTGTCCCGAACAGGGAATCACATCCGCAGTAGATTGCCGCGTCTCTGCACTCCTCGCGATGAAAACTAATTGCCACATTTCTTCACTCCTCGCAAGGAAAACCAATTACTGCGTTTTTCTATACTCAATCCAATCCACTTAATAATTTTATGGTAAAATCATGTCTCGCGTCACCCGACGGTGATGAATTATTGATAATACAGGAAGCATACGATGGATGAATTAATGAAATTAGTCGAAGCACCCGTAAATCCGAATATCCCGGTTCTTACACCCGGCGATACGGTCAGCGTGCACGTCAAAATCAAGGAAGGCGACCGCGAAAGGATCCAGGAATTCAAAGGCATCATCATCGGCATCAGCCGTAAAAGCCAGCATGAAACTTTCACAGTCCGCCGCATTGCCTCCAACGGCGTTGGTGTGGAACGCAATTTTTTGATGCGTTCTCCCCGTATCGACAAGGTTGTAGTCGAGCGGCATGGTAAAGTGCGCCGCGCCAAGCTTTTCTACCTGCGTGATCTGACCGGCAAGAAAGCCCGCCTGAAAGAAAAATTTTCATAGCCCGCCCTGATTTTTAACAAAAGAGGCACAACCCACGCCGGGTTGTGCCCTTTTCATTTATAATGCGAACAGCATAAAGATCATGAACGCAATCCAGAACCAGTTGGTAGGTATTTTTGATTCCGGTGTGGGCGGGTTATCGGTCAGCCGTGAAATTCACAGGCTGCTCCCTAAAGCGCCGATTTATTACGTTGCCGACCAGGCGCATGTGCCCTACGGCAAGCGGAAGCTGGACGAGATCCTTAACTTTTCCCTGGCTATTTCCCGCTTTCTGATCTCCAAAGGCGCGGCAGTCATTGTCGTAGCCTGCAACACAGCGTCGGCCGCAGCGCTTTCAGCGCTGCGCGAAACCCTGCCCGGAACGCCCTTCGTGGGCATGGAGCCTGCCTTAAAACCAGCCACACTGCAGACCGCCAGCGGTATTGTGGGCGTGCTGGCCACACCCGCCACCTTCCAGGGCAGAATGTATTCCACTCTGGTGGAGCGCTTCGCCCAGCACACACGCCTGCTGACCAACACGCTGCCCGGCCTGGTGGAAGCTGTGGAACGCGGCGAACTGGACACTCCGCAAACGCGCACCATTCTAGAAAACGCCATCCAGCCCATGCTGGCTGAGGGCGCTGATACGCTGGTGCTGGGCTGCACGCACTTCCCCTTCGTGCTGCCGCTCATCCGCGAAATCGCCGGCCCGGATGTGAACGTGATCGACCCCGCGCCAGCCATCGCCCGCCGTACGGCTTACCTGCTGGAACAAGCCGGGATAAGCTTTACTGATGATAACGAAGCAGGAATGATTTATGCCACAACCGGCAGCGCAAAAAAACTTCAAAGCACGCTGGGCAGCCTGCTGAGTGTTAAATCTGAGCCTGTCCAGCTTGTCTGGAATGGAACTTTTGACCAATTAACTGAAATGAGGAGCCAAGCATGACTGCCATGAACCTTTCACTCGACCCGGTTGACCATCTCACCGTGGATGCCATCGGCAAGCCCGGGAATCGCGTTTTTTACATCCAGGGCAGACAGGGCGAGCAGGTGGTCAGCCTGATCATCGAGAAAATCCAGCTTCAATCACTGGTTGCCGGGGTTGTTGAATTCCTTAAAGAGGTGGTCAACAAATACCCTGAGCGTGTTTCAAACGATGTTGGCTTGAAAGAAGATGAGATGGGCATCCTCATGCCGGTCGACCCCAGGTTCCGGGTCGGCGATATGGGACTGGCGTATGATGATGAGCGCGACCTGGTGTGCGTCATCGCCCGCGAAATGGACATCTTCCAACGTAAAGAGGTTGATGATGACAAAATTGCTGATGGCGAAGTGTTCGAAGAGGATGGGGAAGGCAGCGTAGTGCGCTACTGGTGCACGCGCGATCAGCTGCTGACCCTGGTACTCGAGCGCGGGCGTCCGATCTGCCCGCAATGCCTGCAGCCCATGGAACCTGAAGGCCACTTCTGCCCCAAGAAGAACGGCCACAAAAGGCCGGTTGTTGAGTGATCCCATAAGCATTTATTTACCGCGGTGCCATGACTCATAAAGAAGACGTGCTCGAGATCCTGACGCACGGCAAGCTGGTATTGAAAGGCCAATTCGTGCTGGGCAGCAATTATTCCTTTCTGGCGGCGGTTGACCATAAAGGGCGCAAACTAAAAGCTGTTTACAAGCCCCAAAAAGGCGAAATACCCCTGTACGATTTTCCTGCCGATTCACTGGCTGCGCGCGAGGTCGCCGCGTATGTGGTCAGCGAGGAGCTGGGATGGGACTTGGTACCCCCAACCGTCATACGCAGTAATGCGCCATTCGGCGCCGGATCACTGCAGGAATTCATCCCGCATGATCCTGAAGAAACTTACTTTTCATTTAATGATGCCATACGAGGGGAACTGCGCCAGGCAGCTTTTTTTGACCTGATCATCAACAACGCCGACCGTAAGGGCAGCCATATCCTGCTGGACAGGAAAGGCCGATTCAAGCTGATTGACCACGGGCTGTGCTTTCACACTGACCCCAAACTCAGGACAGTGATCTGGGATTTCAGCGGCCAGCCCATCCCCGAGGCATTTATCACTGACGCAGAGCTTCTAGCGTCCAAACTGGCTGCGCCCGGTCCGGTTCTATCAGAATTGCTAAGACTTTTGCTGCCGGAAGAGATTGTGGCTTTGGAAGTCCGAATTCGGGAGTTGATCAACATACCGGTCTTTCCCATGCCGGATCCCGAAAGGCGCCCGTTTCCCTGGCCGCTGGTATAGAATAAATATAAAAGGATAAGGATCATTAATCATGCCAAGAACCGTAAAGCTGTGCCTGATAGGATTCGGAAATGTCGGTCAGGCATTCATACTTCTCGCAGAACGCAAGAAAGAACTGCTGGAAAAAGACTACGGCGTCAAGCTCATAATTACCGCCATTGCCACAGGCCGACACGGCCGCGCCATTGACCCTGATGGCATTGACACCGGCAAAGCCATTGACCTGTATCAAAAAGGACATTCTCTCGAGAGTTTATCGAAAGAAAAAACCCCAAGGGACATGCGCGAGTTCATCGCCAAAAGCCAGGCTGATTTTCTTTTAGAGATCTCGCCTGTCAGTTATCAGGATGGCCAACCAGCCATCACTCATATCCGCGCTGCGTTCGAGAATGATATGCATGCCGTCTCGGCCAACAAGGGACCCGTGGCACATGCCTACAAGGAACTGAGCGACCTCGCGAAAAGCAAGGGCAGGCAGTTCCTGTTTGAATCCACGGTGATGGACGGCGCGCCGGTGTTTTCAGTAGTGCGCGAATCCATGCCTGGTATAGAGATCCGGGGCTTTGAAGGTATCCTCAACTCCTGTACCAACCTGATCATCGGTCAAATGGAAGATGGCTATACCTTTGAAGAGGCGGTTGAATACGCACAGTCCATCGGCATTGCCGAGACCGACCCGAGCGGCGATATTGACGGCTGGGACGCGGCCATCAAGGTAGCCCTGCTGTCAACCGTGCTGATGGGTGAAGCGATCACGCCGCAACAGGTAGAGCGTGAAGGCATCAGCGACCTGAGCGCAACAGAAGCGCAGCAGGCTCTGAAAGACGGCGGGCGCTGGAAACTGGTGTGCCGGGCTGAAGCCGAAGACGGGATCTTCACTGCCCGCGTCGCGCCCGAGATCGTTCCGCCCTCCTCGCCGCTTTACAGTGTCAACGGAACCAGTTCGATCATGATCTTTCACACCGATGTGCTGCCCGCCTTGGGCATCCTCGAATCCAATCCCGGCCCGGATACCACGGCATTCGGACTATTGGCGGATATTTTGAGCATAATAAAAAAAGAAAAATAATGGTTCAAAATGTTTTCATCGGAACTGGATCGAATCTTGGAGACCGCCTCGGAGCGCTGCATTCTGCAGCCGGGCTGCTGGAATCCAAGGTACATGTTGTGCAAGCCTCCAGTGTATATGAGACGCCCCCCTGGGGATATGCGGACCAGCCCGCATTCCTGAATCAGGTGCTGCAGGCGGAAACTGAACTTAACCCGCGCGCGTTACTGTCTTTTCTGAAACGCATTGAAAAAAAGCTGGGCAGGCAGGAAACTTTCCGCTATGGCCCACGCACCATTGACCTGGATATCCTGTTCTATGACAGTCTGATCTACTCAACTGACGACCTTCAGATTCCCCATCCGCTGGCTGCCGAGCGGGCTTTTGTGCTTATACCGCTGCTCGAGATCGCGCCGGACTTTGTGCATCCTGTATTGGGCAAATCAATCAGAGACCTGGTGCGTAAAGTGGACTGTAGCGGAATCACCTTTTATAAGGAAAGCAGCGATGTCTGAGAAAAAGATCGTTTGGGGAAAGAAAACTTATGTGATGGGCATCATTAACCTGACTCCTGACAGCTTTTCGGGGGACGGGGTATTTATGTCGAATGATCCAATTCAGCGGGCGCTGGGGCAGGCCGAGGAGTTCATCCGCGACGGCGCAGATATCCTGGACCTGGGCGCCGAGAGCAGCCGCCCGGGCTCACGCCTGCTGACCGCACAGGAGGAGCTGGACCGAATGCTGCCAATATTAAACGAGATCAAGGCGCTGGAACTGCCGGCGTTGATCTCGGTGGATACCTGGAAAGCCGAGGTCGCTGAAGCCTGCCTGCAAGCCGGCGCAGACTGGGTCAATGACATATGGGGGCTAAAAGCTGATGCCCAATTGGCAGAGGTCATTGCCCGCTACAAAGCCATCACAGTACTTATGCACAATCGCAGCCAGTCTTCCGCAGTGCGCGATCTGGGCACTCTGGGCAGCAGCTACACAGGCGTGCATTATGCTGACCTGATCACCGATATCAAATCTGACCTGACGGTGAGCATCCGCATTGCGAAGGAGGCAGGTATTGAAAAGGAGCGCATCATCCTTGATCCCGGCATCGGCTTCGGCAAGACCGTCGCGCAGAACCTGGCGCTGATAGATCACCTGGAGGAGTTCAAGACAATGGGCTGCCCCCTGATGATCGGCCCGTCGCGCAAGTCCTTTATCGGGCAGGTGCTGGACCTGCCGGTGGAGGAAAGGGAGGAAGGCACCGCAGCTGCGGTGGCGATCGGCATCGCGCGCGGTGCGGATATCATCCGTGTGCACAATGTGAAAATGATGGCCAGGGTGGCAAAACTGGCTGACGCGATCGTACGAAATTAAAATCCCATCACTTCCGGCTCTCTCCTGATATGGGAGAGAAAAATACAATTGACCAATTTTCCACGAACCAACGCAGATTACCCTTATCATTGTTTTGTAGCTCAGGTATTTATACCTGAGAGCAAAATGACTTAAAAACGTAATAGGTATAATTAATTCATGCTGCCAAAATATGTGAAAGCCGTGCTTTGGTCTTATGACACCAATGCAATTGATCTCCAGGAACATCAGCGGCTGATCGTTTCTCAGGTGTTGAATTATGGGACAAAGAGAGCAACCGATTGGTTGTTTAAGGTGTACGGAAAAGACAAAGTCAGAAGAATAGCCAGTGAGATTCCGACTGGCCAATGGAATAAAAAATCTTTGGCTCTTTGGTCGCTTGTATTGGATTTCACCACAAAAAGCCGGGCTGAGAGAATCCTTAATGGATAAGCTGCATTGGGAGATTCTGGATAGCAGCCGGTTGAAGCTTCTTCCAACCATTTCCATTTAAAAGATCAGTTTTATTTAGCAGATGGAACAGCATTGGCTTAGCTGCTCGGGCACCGTGATTGCATTGACTTTGATTTTTTTCAGACAAGAGCTTTTCAACCCTGCAATTATTTGGTCAGTTGAATGATCTGCTTGGTAATCATAAAATATTAAAAATTCAGGAAGAAAAGAATACTCTAACGATATTGGTGGATAAATAAATCCAGATCAGCTATTTCGTATATCCTTATATATTGGTCAAACCTTTAATTCATTCAGATATCCTGGATTTAGCTTCACTTGAAGATATTGGCTTAATGAAATTATCAGCAATAACCAGTCGCTTTCTTTATAAAGACTATGTAGACCTGTATTGGTTATTGCGGAAAATTCCTTTGGCTGAACTTCTTGTACTATTTGAAAAAAAATATAAGAATTTGGATGTTAACCTGGCTTTGAAAAGCCTGGTCTACTTTGACGTTATTAAAGAAGAGCCGATCATCTATAAAAGCTCTGAAAAAGCAAATCTTTCGAAAATCAAGTCATTCTTGCTTAATGAGGTTAAATCCTTATTATAATTATTCCAATTTCTTTTTTTTCCTCTTTTCTGTTTCTCAAAATTTATCGAAGTGTTTTATGAAAGCATCTACTCAAAGCATTTCTGAGATTCCCAAATAGCAAAAATCCCGGCAGCAATACTGCAGAGCATTATCACCCCCAAAGAATAATATTCTTCCAGTCTTTCGGAAGTATAATTTTTTTGCCTTTTTTCACAATTAACATAGGCTGGAAAAAAATTTGTCACTGAAGTGTGACCACTATTATTTACAAGGAGTTCGTAAATGAATGAATATGATGTGGTTGTAATCGGCGCTGGTCCCGGCGGGTATGTGTGCGCCATTCGCGCGTCGCAGAATGGATTGAAGACCGCCATCGTGGACAAGGAATGGCTGGGAGGTGTATGCCTGAATGTAGGCTGCATCCCCTCCAAAGCGCTGCTCAAGAACGCCGAGCTGGCGCATACGCTACGCGAGCGCGCTGCGGAATTCGGTATTTCCTTTGATAACCTTAAACTCGATTACGCTGCAGCCGTCAGGCGCAGCCGCCAGGTTTCTGACCGGCTGACCAAGGGTGTGGCTTACCTGATGAAGAAGAACGCCATTGATGTTTACATGGGCTCTGCCAAGCTGGCATCCGCCAGTCAGGTGGATGTCACCGATGCGCAGGGTGCGCTTCAATCACTGAAGGCCAGGAACATCGTCATCGCCACCGGCGCCAGCTCCTTTACACCGCCTGCCTGGAATCCGGACGGGAGCAAGGTCATCTCTTTTAAGGAAGCTATCCTGCAGGAAAAGCTGCCGCAGTCCGTGGTCATTATCGGGGCAGGCGCCATCGGCGTGGAATTCTCCACCATATGGAGCTCGTACGGCACCAAGGTCACTCTGGTCGAGATGCTGCCCCAGGTTCTGCCGCTGGCTGACGAAGAATCCGGCAAGGAACTGACCAAAGCCTATCGCAAGCGCGGCATTGATGTACTCGCCGGCCACAAGGTCGAATCGGTGGAGGCAACTCCCGCCGGCGTCAAGGTGACCGTATCGAGCGAAGAAGGCCAAAAAGTGATCGAAGCCGAGCAGGCGCTGTCGGCCATCGGCTTCAGACCCAATTCCGCCAACCTGGGCCTGCAGGAAGCCGGCATCAGGCTGGATGCCAAGGGTAATGTTGAGGCGGATGAACGCATGGCCACCAATGTACCCGGTGTCTGGGCGATCGGTGATGTAACCGGCAAGCTGCTGCTGGCGCATGTGGCTTCCGCACAGGGCATTCTATGCGCCGATGCCATGGCTGGCAAGGATACCGAACCGATCAACTACCAGATGATCCCGAGCGCCACCTTCAGCAATCCGCAGGTGGCCAATTTCGGTATGACCGAAGCCCAGGCCAGGGCGGCCGGGTATGAGGTCAAAGTCGGACGCTTCCCCTTCTCCGCCAACGGAAAAGCGCTGGGGCTGGCTGAACAAAACGGCTTTGCCAAGATCATCAGCGACGCGCAGTATGGTGAAATCCTGGGTGCGCATATCGTCGGACCCGAAGCGTCTGAACTGCTGCCGGAACTGACCCTGGCGCAGCGCATGGAGATGACCGCGCACGAGATTGCGAATAACATCCACACCCACCCCACCCTGAGCGAGGTTTTAATGGAAGCCGCTGAAGGCGTGGACGGCAAATCCATCCAGATCTAACCGGATTTTCAAGCCAAAAGGCGTGGAAACACGCCTTTTTTATCTTAAAAAGCCCTGTGCTATAATCGCACCGGAAAGGTCTAAGAATGT
>CAZBNE010000050.1:0-14363 GCA_964493155.1 uncultured Pelolinea sp. | reverse complement strand
TCCTGCTGGGTCCATCCATTTTTGTTTCTAAAATCCTCTATCTTGTTTTCCATCTTCCTCCAATAGTAAAGCGTACTTTACATATGATATCAATATAATCATGAAATGTCAAGCGCACTTTACATCATATAAGCATATATTGGAAACCAAAAAAAAACTGATTAAAAACCACCTGAAAAGAAATTGGTTAAGTTAAGAAAATGCCGCATATTTGATTGCATTAGCAAGTATCTGCAGCATGTAAAATAAAGGTCATCGCTGTGTGTCGGTATTAGGTTGAATGGAAATTCAGAGACAATTTCCCCCTTCCGAGACCTGCGCCTGGCCAGTTTGTGGGAACTACTGGACGTATTTGGCTTGCCGCAGTTGAGGCATTAGACCTCTTGAAAAAGGATTGATCAATGGCAGACGAAAAAATTGATGCGCGTGTGCAGGATTTCTGGCAGGATTATCTGGAAACCCTCCCTGAAAAGGAGCGCGGATCGCAGGAATTCCCGCAGGCCTGGGGCTTTGGCGACAGCCCTGAAATGGCGGATGATCTGGGCGGGCTGGTCTTGCGCGGCATCAAGACGGCCACCTGTTCGCTTTACTGGGAATACGAGGCCGGATTGGAGGAACTTCCGGAGGTTGGTGGGTTGAGTATCATCCTGGACGGGCGCGGCTATCCGTTGTGCCTGATTGAGACCACCTCTGTGGAGATCAAGCCCTTCAACGCGGTTGACGCGCAGTTTGCGTTTGACGAGGGTGAAGGTGATCGTTCGCTGGAGTATTGGCGCCAGGCGCACCTGCACTTCTTTGGGCGCGCCTGCGTACAGATTAATCGCGAGCTCTCGGAAGAAATGCCCGTGGTGTGCGAACGCTTTAAGGTTATATTCGTTATATAGTTCATATAGGGCGGGCACCTTTACCCATCGGAAGCGAGATGCTTCACTTCGTTCATATGAAGTGTACTCTTCGAGCAGCATGACAAAGACCGAAGGGAGGGGAATACCTGGGAAAGACTTCCCCGCTCACCCTTCGGCAGGCTCAGGGTTCGAACTGGCACTGGCTGATCGCCTGCCCCAAGTTTATCAAGGGTATTGAAGCCAGGTTTTTAAAGATATAGGGAAGTATCATAAGGACACATCAGTTTTTATCGTGGAAGGATTACTCGTGAGGTAACCAATGGATAAGATCCGTTTTGATATGCAGGACAAGGTTTCCGAGACGCTGATCATTCCGCTCTTTTTCCGCGCCAAAGAAACTGTCAAACCGGACGCGCTTCTGGTAGATGATGCCGCGGTTGAGCTGGTCAATCGCATCGGTTTTGATTATTCCCGCATCCATATGGGAGCACACGACCAGGTGTTGATCCTCATGCGTGTGAGGGAGTTTGACCGGATGGCGCGCAAGTTCCTGAAAGAGCATCCCGATGCGGTGGTGGTCCATATCGGTTGCGGATTGGATACCCGTTATAAACGTCTGGAAGATGTTCGGGCAGAATGGTATGACCTGGATCTTCCCGATGTCATCAAGCTTCGCCGGCAGTTAGGGCTGAAAGATCAGGGGCATTACCATTCCATCGGTGCTTCGGTTTTCGATATTAGCTGGATGGACCAGATCGATCTGGCCCCTTTAACCCCGCTGTTATTAATTGCAGAGGGCGTATTCATGTATTTTGAGGAAACGCAGATCAAGTCATTGGTATTTAAACTGAGAGAAAAATTTCAGAACATTGATCTAATCTGTGATGTGATGACGCCGAAGTTAATTAAAAAGGACAATTTGCATCTGGTCTTTTCGAAAATGAAAGCACGCCTGAAATGGGGGCTGCCGCATGCCGAAGACCTTGAAAGCTGGGCAGATGGCATCAGGCTGTTGGAAGAATATTATTATTTTGACAAACCAGAAGAGCGGCTGGGGGTGATGAACCTGTTTAAACATATTCCCCTGATCAATAAAAGCGCCGGTATTTTTCATTACAAATTGATCTGAACACTGTCTGCAATGTTGATCACGCAGGGCTGATCCAGGGACCTGCAAAAAGGAAAAACTTCTTCGCAGGCCGGGCTCTCCTACCCGTCAAAAAAAACATTACTTAAAATAAGACGCCCAAACCCGGGCGCCATTTTAATTTACAGATCTTCTTTCGGCGGCGGCTTCTTGCCTTTGCCGGATGAACCAAACACCATCAGTGCCAGACCGACAGCGCAGATCAGGATCAGCACCAGCCCCATGGTTTTGCGGTCCATATTCAAAATGGACTGCGCTCCGCCTTTTTCAGAACCCTTTTCCTGTGCTTTTGCGATTGGTTGTGCGGTCTGCTGCGGGATGGGTGTACGCGTGGGCGGGCGCGGGGTGAGCGTGGCGGTGGGTGAGGGCGTGGGGGTATAACCCGCCTGGATGACCAGTTCCTGCCCGGTGAAGATCATGTCATTTTTCAGGCTGTTCACCGCCTTGATCTGGTCAATGGTCGTTTCATACGCTACCGCGATGCCCCATAGCGACTCGAGGTCCCTGACCACGTGAATGATCTTTCCTTCAGCATCGGGTGTTGCCACCCGCACCGGCGCTACCTGCGCTGTGACTGCGGTAGTTGGGATGGTGGAAGCCACCCCGCCTCCGCTGCTGCCGGAGCCGCCTGAACCATATTTCACGGCGACATCCAGAATGTAGTAGACAAAGCCATCGCCTTCGGTCACTCCCGCACCTGCGGCAACACCGTCTGCCGTGAGCATGGTGCTCATATGGGCATCATCTGACCAGTAATCATAGATAACATCAGAGAGCTGCGTGCTGTTGTTGCCGCCCGCCCAGTTTTCAACCACATTCATGCCGGCAGCCAGCGGGTAACCTGCGGCAATCGCCCGGTCGCGCGCGCTTGTCCCGCCCGCACCGGCGTGTCCCTGATCCCAGGATGGAAAACTGGTTCCGTAAGTGCTGCCCAGATAGTCCGACTGGCCCTGGGCGGCAGCCATCAAAGCGCCGTCAATTTCAAGCGCCGCCAGCCCTTTTCCTTCACGCAGTGTGTTGACAGCTGCGATCACGTCATAGGGTGAAGGCGCCGCTGACCGCACCCTGGTTTTGGGAAGTGCGAGGGCGCATAAAACTGCCATTAGCAGCAGAATTCGTTTCTTTTTCATAGGCGGAATTATAAATGAGGATGGATGATCCAAAAATAATGCAAAATTGATTGGGAAATCATCTTGGGAATATTGGATAAATTCATAAGGCAGGTTTTTTTTTAGTACCAACCTATGCTAATGCATCCATCCTGTCACCATGAACGCAGTAACGGCGATGCGTACTCTTTGGGTAAGGATCTTGTTTTGATCACCTCCAATAATGCCGGGCAAGGTCCTTCGCCTTCAGCTCACACCAAGTGCGCCCTTCGATAAACACTGGACAAGCTCTTTGAGCAGGATGACAAGCAAATCTACTTCCTTGATGAAAAGCTGAGAATGACCAGGATGATGCCAGCACCGAACAACGCAAAAAAGAACAGGAACCAGCCAAAATCGTCCCGCACGGGAGGCGCATCTATGCTTTTCACATTCATAGCGGTTTGGTGCAGAATTGGGCGGGTGCTCATTTGGGGCGGCCGGGTTGTAAAGGGTACTGTCTGCGTAACATAATTTGTTGGTGTTGCGGTTTGCGGCAGCTGGATCAGGAGTTTCTGGCCGATATAAATGGTGCTGTCTTCCCCCATATTATTAAGCCCGCGCAGGCGCTCAACATTCACCTGGTAATGGTGGGCGATCATCCACAGGGATTGCCCTGATTTGACGCTGTGCCAGATCAAACCATCCGCATCCGGCGAGGCAGTCAGCACCGGAGCGATATACTGCGAAACCGCATACTGCGTGCCCGCGTTCGCACCGTAGGCCAGAGTGGTCGGCTGAGGCGTCAGTCCGGCGTCGCCCCAGTAAGCCGCCACATCCAGGATGATATACACCACATCGTCGCTCACTGCCACGCCCACGCCTATCAGCTGCCCGCGTTCATGCAGCATGGTGTGCATATGCAGTTCGTCAGACCACATTCTGTAGATAAGCGTTTCGATCGGTTCGCCTTCCGGCAGCATGCCCCAGTTTTCGTTGATGTCCAAACCCTGCACATATGGGAAGCCGAGAGCGATAGCTCGCGCGTCCGCGTCGCTGCCGCCCGGACCGACGTGCCCGCTGCCGAAATCGGGTGTTGAAGCCAGGTAATCTGCCTGCGTCTGTGCAGCCATCATCAAGATGGGATCTACATCATAGGGCGACAGCCCGTGGCTGGCACGCAGGTTGTTTACTGCGGCAATGACATCATAAGCGGACAGCCCGTTTTGGGGAGCACCCAGTGCTGCGGAAAGCGGAAAGATGAGGAGGAGAAGCGCCGGAAGTGCAGAATTAAAGATCTTGCACATTCATCCTTATATATTTATGAAATATGTTAGTTTGATTATTTAAAATCCCAGTTTTGAAGTGTCTCTTTAAATGAATATGCGGTCATGTCCAGCGTAAGGGGTGTGATGGAGATATAACCTTCGCTCAGGGCGCCAATATCCGTCCCCGCTTCCACCAATCCGGTCGGGGCTTCACCGCCGATCCAGTAATAAGGCTTGCCGCGCGGGTCTTCGCGCTTGATGATAATGTCGTGATACATGCGCAGCCCCTGGCGGGTAATGCGGTAGCCCTTGATCTGGTCCATACTGCAGTAAGGCACATTGACGTTCAACAGCGTATTGCCGGGCAGCTTTTTCTCCCAAACCTTGCGCGCGACGATCGCCGCCACCCTGGCCGTTGTATCGAAATTCAATGGGCTTTCGGAATATTCGGGTGAATCCTGCGAGACAGCGATGGCTTGTATGTTCCAGATGACCGCTTCCATGGCCGCGGTTACGGTACCGGAATAGGTCACGTCGTGGCCAAGATTGGCATTGGGATTGATGCCCGACACCACCATGTCCACAGGCTCCGGCAGCATGCCCAGCACTGTCAGCGCGACGCAATCTGAAGGCGCGCCATCGCAGGCCAGGCCTTTGCTCCCGTCCGCCAGCTCCACTTCCTTCACCCGCAAAGGCCGCCGCAGGGTTTTTACATGCCCTGAAGCTGACCAGTTGTGGTCGGGCGCCACAATCGTGACTTTGCCCAGTTGGCGCAGCTGCTGCACCATGGCCAGCAGGCCGGGGTGAAAAATACCGTCATCATTGGTTGCGAGTATATGCATGGAATACCTGAATCCCTGTAGTTCAAAGCTGCCATGATTATACCTGTGTCTATTTTTCTTAACGTGAAAGTTGATTTGAAACAAATTGTGGTATACTTCGCGCGCTGTCCAATGGGCGGCAAAAAATACACACGCGGCCTGATCGGTCCCTGCGTGCCACCGTAGAACGGAGGCAAGGGATTGAAACGAAAGCCGCGGAGGAAAAAAACGCAAAGGAGTAATACCATGAGTCTCGATATATCTATGAAAGCCCTGCTTGAAAGTGGTGTTCATTTCGGCCACCGTACCAACCGTTGGGATCCCCGCATGAGGCCCTATATCTTTACCGAACGCAACGGTATTCACATCATTGACCTGCAGCAGACCGTTCAGTGCCTGCAGCGCGCCTATGATCTGATCCGCGATACAGTTGCACAGGGCGGCACCGTGCTTTTCGTGGGCACCAAGCGTCAGGCGCAGGAGACCATCCAGATGGAAGCGGAACGCTGCGGCATGCCCTATGTGATTGAACGCTGGCTGCCAGGCACCCTGACCAACTGGGCTACCATTTACGCGCGCATTATGGAACTGGAGCGCATGGAAAAAATGCACGAGACCGGCGAGATTGACCGCCTGGTTAAAAAAGAACAGCTGATGATCGACCGTGAAATTAAACGGCTGCTGGTCCATCTGAGCGGCATCCGCCATATGAACGGCCTGCCCGCCCTGGTCTTTTTGGTGGATGTCATGCGCGAAGATACTGCAGTGCATGAAGCGAATTTAAAGGATGTTCCGGTGGTTGCCATGGTGGATACCAACTGCAATCCCGAGAATGTGGATTTTGTCATTCCTTCCAACGACGATGCCATCCGCGCCATCAAACTGGTTGTCAGCCAGATCGCGGACGCGGTTTTGGAAGGTAAAGCGATGTATAAAGAAGAAGACCTGGTTACTGCTGAGCGTGATACCATCGGCGAAGATGAAGGCCGCACACGATCGCGCGCCCGCATCCAGCTTGAAGAAGAAATCGGCGATGAAGAATTGCTGGGCGCCGCCACCCTGCAGAAACTTGCTGAAAGCAAGCGTGAACTGGAAGCAGAAGAGGGTGTTGAGGGTGATAAATCGGCAGAAGGTGTTGATGAAAGTCCTTTTGCTGTCCTGAAATCGGTCAAACCGGTTGATATTGATGAAGAAGAAATCGATGAAGACCTGGATGTTGACACCGATGACGACGAAAAAGAATAGAGTATTATATTAAACAAGGAAAAATGATGGCAGTAACAACTGAAGATATTAAAAAATTACGAGAGGCGACCAGCGCCGGTGTTCTGGATTGCCGCAACGCGCTGGAGGCCTCCGGGGGCGACTTTAACAAAGCTGTAGATTTTCTGCGCGAAAAAGGCCTGGCAGCCGCCAGCAAACGGGCTGACCGTGAAGCCTCGGAAGGCGTTGTGGAGATCTATTCGCATGGCGGCGGGCGCGTTGGCGTGATGGTGGAAATCAACTGCGAGACTGATTTTGTCGGCCGCTCAGAGGAATTCCGCACCTTCGCGCACGAGGTTGCCCTACAGATCGCAGCCACATCCCCGCTCTACATCAAGGAATCAGATATTCCGGCGGACGTGCTTGAGCATGAGCAGAAGATCGCTGAAGCCCGCGCGCGGGAAGACGGCAAGCCCGAAAATATTCTGCCGAAGATTGTTGAAGGCAGCCTTAAGAAATTCAAGGACGAAGTGGTGCTTCTGCGCCAGCCTTACATCCGTGATGAATCCGTGACCATTGAGCAGATGCTTAACTCGCGCATCGGCGCCATGGGCGAAAATATTATCATCCGGCGCTTCGCGCGCTACGCGCTGGGCGAGGAAAGCGTTTCCGAAGACAAAGCGGAAGAATAAAAGCAGCAAAGCCAACCATGTGGTTGGCTTTTTTTTAGCAGATGGAAGGAGATTGATGGCACAACCGAAATATAACCTGATCATGCTTAAGCTGAGCGGTGAAGCGCTGGGCGGGCCGGATGGCTTCGGCATCAATGCCGACCGTGCAACCGATATTGCCAGGCGGGTGAAGGAAGTGCGCGAAATGAACGTGCAGGTCGCCATTGTCATCGGCGCCGGCAATCTGTGGCGCGGTCGTGTGGGCGTGGAAAAAGGCATGGATCAGGCAACTGCTGATTATATGGGAATGCTTGGAACCGTGATGAACTCCCTGGCGCTCATGGATGCCCTTGAAAAACTGGACGTACAGACCCGCGTCCAGTCTGCTATCGAAATGCGCACCGTGGCTGAACCCTATATCCGCCGGCGGGCGATCCGCCACCTTGAAAAAGGGCGCGTGGTGATCTTTGGCGGCGGTACGGGCAACCCCTTCTTCTCAACCGATACTGCCGCTGCGCTGCGCGGCACAGAAATCGGCGCGGAGGTGCTCATCAAAGCGACCAATGTGGACGGCGTGTATGACTGCGACCCGAAAGCCAATCAAAGTGCCAGGAAATTCAATACACTCACCTATATCGATGCACTAAAGATGCGCCTGGCGGTGATGGACAGCACGGCGGTTTCGCTGTGCATGGAAAACAAGCTGCCCATCCTGGTACTCAACCTGTGGGACTCGCATGCCCTGCGCCGCGCGATTCTGGGTGAATCAGTTGGCACATTGGTTTCAGATTAGTAAATAAGAGTAATCAATCTTTTCTTTCGAGCAGCCCATCATTCCGGTGGGCTGTTTTTCTGAAACATTCTGCAAGCGCAGATTGTTGAAGCAATTGTACTGAGCATCGTGAAGAGCACCTATGGCCGCATGGTCGCAAGTTTTCCATAAAGGATAGGACTTACACGAACTGCCCGCAGGGTGTGCCGGGCTCATATATTAAAAACCTTTTATATTGCCAAGAGGAGATTAATAATTAAAGAAAATTTTAATATAGCTATGATCAATTATTCTTTAGTAAATAGAAATTATTGATTTTCTTCACCAAAGTGATTAATTGCTGAACTGAGGATAGCTCCAATTATTTCTTGATTCCCCTTTTTTTCAAATGTAAGTAATCTTGGTTGATTTCTATTAATTTCTGAAAATCTTAGTCCATTATTGAATAGGTTAATATCAATTAACTTATCCATTTTCGTTGAAAAGGATTTCTTATCACCCGAAAAAATAATTCTCTTGTTAGTAATTATTAATTGTCCACTGCTTACTTTTACATTTTGTTTTTCTGAAACAATATGTCCTTTACTTCCTCCAATTCTGTAATGTACACCTTTCATAATTTTAAAGCTTACACCCCTTGAACCTCCTTCATAACGCCTGTTCACAACCTGTTCTTCTAATAAAGACGAAGGTTCAATCCAATATACTTTTTCATCCTTTTGCGTAATCAAATTTGTTGGAATAAGAGTAGGAATGTTTCCCTCTCTAATTTCTGATAATAACCTCAATCGGGTTAATTCTTCTTTTTGATTTGAAATTTCCGTATTCTCTAATTTAAGAAAATTTTGAATATTTTCTAATTCTTCTACTTCTGACTGTGTAATTCTTCCGTCCAATTTTGTTGCTGTAAGCGCAGCAGCATATGCATCAGCTCTAATCCCCTTAATATCTTTTTCGGATAATCCTAGTTCATCCTTAAGTTTATTTAATTCGGCAATTTCATCAATGGTTAATTCCCCGTCACTTACTGCACCAATCAATGTATCTCTAAAGGCTTTCTTATCTTGAATTTTTCCATATTCATCTTTTACTTTCTCAGTGAATTTATCCAAAATTGACATATTTCTTATTCCCCTTTCCTTGTTTTAATATGTAATCCTTACAAGATAAATCGGATATTATTAAATATTAGTATATGGTTTAAATATACATTGTCAATCTTTATATTCTCATCCTTATTGGAAGTAAGCAATAATCCGCTTGAATTCAACAAGCAACTGGTATGGGTATATCCAATCTGACGACCTCAAGATACGCTTAAGATGTAATTCGAGGTTCAGAATAACAGCATTTTGCAGCGATTATGCTGGCATATTTCTAACCTGAAAGCCCTCTCCCTTCGTCAGTTTTTTTCTTGACATTAACCTCATTTAATAGATAATTACAGCAATTGAACAATTGGCGTTGAAAGAGGAAAGTACGCCGGAAAGACCTGACAGGAACGCGGGAGCAGGACTGAGACCCCCGTGCTGGCGACACCGGAAGAAGTTCCCTCCCGAGCCGTGCGGGTGAAGGGTATCCCCTGGTAGTCTGCACCGCGGGCGCAGCGATAACAGCGCGGCCGATCGTCTTTTGCAGGGCTGTCGGGCTGAGCGGGCTGATCTTCAGCCAAGTTGGGTGGTACCGCGGTTGATCCCGTCCCATGCGGACGGGTATTTTATTTAATTGCACTTATTGCGAAGGAGCAGGAATGAGCGAGAAAAATATACTGATCCAGGAACTGGAAACTCTGCAGTCCAGAGCTGAAAAGGAACTGTCTTCTCTGACGGTTGAAAGCGACCTGGCCAAATGGAAGGCGGAGTATTTGGGAAAGGTTTCTCCTGTCATGCAGATCTTTAAACGCCTGCCGGAAGCCGGCAAGGACGAGCGCGCGCTGATCGGGCAATACGCCAACCAGGTCAAAACCGCTTTGGAGCGGAGCTATGAAGAAAAAGTGCAGGCAGTCCGCCAGGCCGCGCTGATAGACGCACTGAAGAACGAACAGTTAGACGTGACTTTGCCGGGGCGTGCGCCGATGAGCGGGCGCCTGCACATCACAACCCAAACCCTGCGCGAGGTGTACCGCATCTTCGCGGAAATGGGTTTCCAGATCTACAAATCGCCGGAAGTGGAAAGCGATGAGAACAATTTTGAACTACTTAATATGCCCAAGCATCATCCGGCGCGTGACCTGTGGGACACATTCTTCACCAAAAAAGAAGGTGTTCTGCTGCGCACGCACACCTCCCCGGGTCAGGTGCGCGCCATGCGCGAATTCGCACCCGAACCCATCCGTGTGGTGCTGCCGGGTATGTGCTACCGCTATGAGCAGACCGACGCCAGCCATGAATTCCAGTTTAATCAGGTAGAGCTGTTGGTGGTTGGCAAGCATATCACCTTCGCCAACCTAAAGGGCACGCTGCAGGAATTTGCGCAGCGCATGTACGGCAAAGAGGTGCGCACACGCATCCGCCCGTCCTATTTTCCTTTCGTGGAGCCCGGCGCCGAAATGGACGTGGAGTGTTTTGTGTGCGGCGGCAAGGGTTGCGCAGTATGCAAGCAGCGCGGCTGGCTCGAGATCCTGGGCTGCGGCATGGTGCACCCGGTGGTGCTCAGGAACGGCGGCTACGACCCCGAGGTCTATTCCGGTTTCGCCGCGGGGCTTGGCCCCGAACGTATTGCCATGCTGCGTTATCGCATTGATGATATTCGCAATTTCTGGGCGAATGATGTTCGCTTTCTGGAACAGTTTTAGGGAAAGGGCGTTTAAAAATGGAACTTGTATACTCTTGGCTTAAAGAATATGTGGATGTAGATGTCTCTCTCACCGCGCTGGGCAATGCACTGACCATGCTCGGTATGGAGGTGGAGGACGTGCGCCTGGTAGGCTTGCCGAAACCTGAGGATAAGGCCGCCGGCATCACCATTCACGGATTGGAATGGGAGCGCGAGAAGTTCGTGGTCGCACGTGTGGATGAGGTCATGCCGCATCCCAATGCCGACCGACTGGTGCTCTGCCGCCTGAATGACGGCGAGAAAGAGATAGTTGTGCTCACCGGCGCACCCAACCTGTATGAATTCAAGGGCGGCGGACCTCTGGCCCAACCCATCAAGGTCGCCTATGCCCGCGAAGGTGCGCGCCTGTATGACGGGCACAAGCCCGGGCAGGAACTGACCACGCTCAAGCGCATGACCATCCGCGGCGTGGATTCTTTCTCCATGATCTGCTCTGAAAAAGAACTGGGCATCTCGGATGAACATGAGGGCGTGATAATTCTCGACAGCGACGCGCCTGAAGGTATGCCACTGGCAGAGTACATGGGCGACGCGGTTTTCTCCATCGCGTTAATGCCCAATATGATCCACTGTTCCAGTGTCATCGGCATCGCGCGCGAGGTGGCAGCGTATTTCAACCTGCCGCTGCGCCTGCCGGATGCCAGTTTGCCATCCAGCGGGCAGCCGATCACGGGCAAAGCCAGCATCCAGATCACCAATCCTGACCTGAATCCGCGCTTTGTCATCGGTCTGCTGACCGGCGCCAAGGCACAGCCCAGCCCTTACCGGGTGCAGTATCGCCTGCGTCTGGCGGGCATGCGTCCCATCAACTCAACGGTGGATGCCACCAACTACGTGATGCTTGAAAACGGACAGCCGCTGCACGCGTTTGACTATGATGTACTGCTTAAACGTGCGGGCGGAAAAGCGCCCACCATCATTACCCGCACTGCACAGAAAGGCGAAAGCCTGACGACGCTCGACGGCACCCCTCACAAACTGGATGATTTTACCGAACTGGTCTGCGATACCGCCGGAGCGTTATCCATTGCCGGCGTGATGGGCGGGCAGGAAAGCGAGATCTCCGACAATACCCGGAACATCCTGCTTGAAGGCGCCTCCTGGAATTTCATCAATATCCGCCGCACAGTCGCTTCACAGCGTATGCACTCCGAAGCGGCTTACCGCTTAGCACGCAATGTTCACCCTGCTCTGGCCGAACTGGGCGTTCGCCTGTGCCTCAAGCGCATGGCCGAATGGAGCGGCGGGCAGATCGCCGCGGGTTTGATCGATGAATATCCCAAACGATATAACGATCCGCTGATCACAGTCAGTGAAGCCGATGTCGAGCGCCTTTTAGGCATCCACCTCCCCGCACAGGAGATCGCAATCCTGCTGCGCCGTCTTGAATTTGAATGCAAGGTGAACGGTGCAGTTGTTGAAGCAAAATCGCCTTCCTACCGCACTGATATCGGAGAAGGCGCAATCGGCACAGCGGATGTGATCGAAGATGTCGCCCGCCTGTACGGCTACGACAAGATCCCCGCGGCACGCCTGAGCGACGAACTCCCGCCGCAGCGCGGCAATCCCGCTGAAGAACGCGATCGGGTTTTCCAGGACGCACTGGCAGGTTTGGGACTGCAGGAAGTGGTCAGCTACCGGTTGACCAGCCCTGAAGCCGAAGTGCGGATTTACCCTGCGGGTGAGCAGCCTGAAGTGCAGCCGTATGTTGAGATGCAGAATCCCCTTACTGAGGACCGGCGCGTCATGCGCCGCAGCCTGATGGCCTGTGTTTTGGAAGCCATGGAACGCAACATCCGCCACCGCGAGCGCCTGGCGTTGTTCGAGGTAGGTCCGGTCTTCATTCCAGTGGAAGGCCAGCTGCTGCCAAATGAGAATATGCACCTGGCGATTGCCATGAGCGGGCTGCGCTACCCGGCAGCCTGGGATCAGGCCAGTAATAAGCTGCTTGATTTTTATGACCTGAAAGGTGTGGTCGAAGCCCTGCTGGGCAGTCTGCATATTAAGGATTACAGCTTTGAACCTGCGCAGCATCCCACCTTTCATCCCGGCAAATGTGCACTGCTCAAAGCCAGCGGACAGGAGATCGGCTGGCTGGGTGAGCTGCATCCCAATGTTAAGGAAAATTACCACTTCCTTCCTCCCGCAGTTCTGGCTGCCGACCTGGATATGGATTTAATCTACAGCCTGAGCGTCGGCCGCTTTGAATCCGCGCCGGTGCCCGCCTATCCGCCTGTGATCGAGGATCTGGCAGTCATTGTCGGCGAGAGCACGCCCAACGCGGAGATCGTGAACACCATCCTGAGAACGGGCGGCTTTCTGCTCAAGCGCGTGGACTTGTTCGACATTTTTCGCGGCGAGCAGGTAGGTGCAGGCAACAAGAGCCTGGCTTACCGCCTTACCTGGCAGGCGCCCAACCGCACCCTGAATGATCAGGAAGTGGGCAAGCTGCGCGAGAAGGTCATTCAGAGGCTGGAAAAAGAATTGAAGGCCAAAGTCCGTAAAGCGGAATGATTTTTATCCCTCTCCAGAATCTGGAGAGGGATTTTTCTTTTTCATCAAGTCAGGCAGGTTGGGTTGGACTGCCAAAACATTCTGCAAGAGCAGAATGTTGAGGTTTCCATGCTCGTGTGAATTCAATCAGCAGCAGGCATGGGAATATTCAATCCAACACTTTTCTCAACCAATATCCATCCCCATCAGGAGGGATTTTTTAATTGCTAAATCCCGATTTTCCGAGCACCTTTTATAACAAAATAGCGTATTGTATAATGTAATGGCTCTTGACAATAGTGTGTATTATACAGTATAATAGAGGCATGATGAATGAAAAAACCATAGAAACGACAGAAAAGATCAAGCAGGAAATGCATCGCGGGATCATCGTGGCGGTTGTCATGAGCTTCCTGGATCAAGCCCAGTACGGCTATGCCTTGCTGAAAAGCCTGAATGACAGCGGCATTGATATCGGCCAGGATACTCTCTATCCCCTGTTGCGGCGGCTGGAGGAGCAGGAACTGCTGGAAAGCGAGTGGCGCGTGGAAGATCCCCGTCCGCGCCGCTATTACCGGTTGAACGACACAGGCCGGGAAGTGTATGCGGCTCTGAAGACTGAGCTCAAGGAAATTGAAATGGTGATAAGGAGATTGACCAATGAAACTGAGTAATAATGCACGGATACTAATAGACCGCTATTTGTTGGGCGTCCGTAGGGCATTGACCGGCAAGAAGCGCGATGATATTGCAGCGGAGATCGAATCTTCGCTGATGGACCGGCTTGAAGAACGCTCATCAGCTGATCAGGAGATCACTGAAACCCAGGTGAAGGAAATCCTGACGGAGATGGGTTCACCGCGTAAACTGGCAGCCTCTTTCGGGCCGCAGCGCGGACTGATCGGCCCGCGTCTTTTCCCGGCCTATATCCTGGTGCTACGCATTGTAGTGCCGGTTGTGGTCGGAGCGCTCATCCTGAGCATTATCATCAAAACCCTCATCGGTGAGGCGGACAGTACAACTTTTCCCGCGCTGGAATACCTTGGTACTCTTTGGAACGGCGCGTTCTCGGCCGCCGCCTTTGTGACCCTGACCTTCGCCATTATAGAGCGCGTGAATGAGGAAAAAGAGATCGAAGAGCTCGCAGAATTCGATAAATTCGATATGACTGCCCTGCCTGAGCTCGGTGAAGCTGATAAAGAAGAGTCTATAACCGAGAC